>JAUXXD010000099.1 GCA_030681265.1 Candidatus Didemnitutus sp.
CCTGGAGGTGTCGACGCCCTCGCCCGCGCTGGACCTGATGCTCGGCGGGTGGCTCGCCTACCAGACCCTGTCGTGCCGCGTGCACGGACGCTCGGCGTTCTACCAGTCGGGCGGGGCCTTCGGCTACCGCGACCAGCTGCAGGACTCGCTGGCCCTGCTCCCCTACTGGCCGGACCAGACGCGGCGCCAGATCGTGCTGCACGCCGGGCACCAGTTCGTCGAGGGCGACGTGCTGCACTGGTGGCACCCGCCGCTGATCGCCGGCATCCGCACGCGCTTCGCCGACGACCTGCTGTGGCTGCCCTTCATCGCCTGCGAGTACGCGAAGCAGACCGGCGACGTGGCCGTCTTCGACGAGCAGGCCCCGTACCTGACCGCGCCCGCGCTGCCCGAGGGCGAGGACGAGATCTTCGTCCACGCCACGCCTTCGGGCCTGGGCGGCAGCGTCTTCGAGCACTGCTGCCGCGCCCTGGACCGCTCGCTGGCGGTGGGCGCCCACGGCCTGCCCCTGTTCGGCACCGGCGACTGGAACGACGGCATGAACCGCGTCGGCCGCCTTGGCCGCGGCGAGAGCACGTGGATGGGGTTCTTCCTGGTCGCGATCATCGACGCCTTCGCGCCGCTGTGCGAAGAGCGCGGCGAGACCGGGCGCGCCGACCGGTACCGCGCGCACCGCGAACGACTGGCCACGGCGCTGAACGACGGCGGCTGGGACGGCCAGTGGTACCGCCGCGGCTACTACGACGACGGAGCCCCGTTGGGCTCGCACGAGAACCGCGAATGCCGCATCGACGCCCTGGCGCAGGCCTGGTCGGTGCTGTCGGGCGTGGCGCCGCCGGACCGCGCGACGATGGCCCTGGACCAGGTGGAAGCCCAGCTCATCAACGATGACGAGCGACTGGTGCGCCTGCTGACGCCGCCCTTCGTCGATACGCCCCGCGACCCGGGCTACATCCGCGGCTACGTGGCGGGCGTGCGCGAGAACGGCGGCCAGTACACGCACGCGGCCACGTGGGTGGTGCGCGCCATGACCGTGCTGGGGCGGCGCGACCGCGCCGCGCAGCTGCTGGACCTGCTGAACCCCGTGCTGCACGCGGCGACGCCGGCGCAGGCGGCCCGTTACATGGTCGAGCCCTACGTCGTGGCCGCCGACGTCTATTCGCTCGCACCGCACACAGGCCGCGGCGGCTGGACGTGGTATACGGGTTCGGCCGGCTGGATGTATCGGTTGGTGGTGGAAACCTTGTTGGGCGTGAACCGAGAGGGTGATCAACTGCGACTCGAACCGCGTCCGCCCAAGGGTTGGGCGTCCTACAAGATTCACTATCGCTACCGGCAGACGGTCTATCACATCACGATCACCCCGCTCGCCGCTGACTCGGATCAGACGAACCGGCTCTTGCTGGATGGAAAGGAGCTGGCCGGAACGACCCTTTCCCTCCGCGACGACCAGCAGGAGCATTTCGTCGAGCTGCACATCCGCTGACCAATGAAATCCGCCCCGCCCTGCGTCCTGACCCTCAACGGTGGCTCCTCGAGCATCCGCTTTGCCGTGTATGAAACCGGCCCCGTCCTGCGGCTGCGGCTCGCGGGAAAAATCGATCGCCTCGGTTCGCGTGTTGCGAACCTGAGCGTCACCTATCCGGCGAAAAAAACGCCGGTCGCACATCCGTTCCGTGACTCCGCTCATCACACTGTCGCCGGGTTTTTGCTGGACTGGCTCGGGCAGCAGGAGGTCTTCGCCTCCATTGCCGCCGTGGGACACCGGGTCGTGCACGGGATGAAACATTCCCAGCCGGAACGAATCACGGCGAAGCTGCTCGCGGAATTACACCGCCTCACGCCCTATGCGCCCGAGCATCTGCCGCGGGAGATTGAATTGATTGAGGCCGTGCGGAAACGCCATCCCAAGCTGCCGCAGGTGGCGTGTTTCGATACGGCGTTTCACCGCACCCTGCCGCGCGTCGCTACGCTGTTGGCGATCCCGCGACGCTACCTAAAATTGGGCGTGGAGCGCTACGGCTTCCACGGATTGTCCTACGCTTTCCTGATGGAGGAACTCCGGCGCATCGCTCCCGTTGCCGCGCAGGGTCGGGTGATTCTCGCGCATCTCGGCAACGGCGCGAGTCTCGCCGCCGTGAAGCGCGGCCGGAGCATCGATACCAGCATGGGATTCACGCCGACCGCCGGCTTGGTGATGGGCACGCGCTCCGGCGATCTCGATCCGGGGTTGCTGTCGTTTCTGTCCCGCCGCGAGCAGATGACTCCGGCGCAATTCGAGCAAATGGTGAACCGCGAGTCTGGACTGCGCGGTGTTTCCGGGACCAGTGCCGACGTGCGTGATTTGGTCGCGCGCGAAGCACACGATGGGCGGGCGGGCGAAGCCATCGCACTGTTTTGTTATCAGGCGAAAAAGTGGATCGGGGCCTATGCCGCGGCGCTCGGGGGAGTGGACACCCTCGTCTTCGCCGGAGGCATTGGCGAAAACGCGCCGCTGATCCGGGCGCGCATTTGCGCCGGGCTGGAATTTCTCGGCCTTCAGTTGGACCGGAAACGCAATGCGAAGAATGCGGCCGTGATTTCCACGAACCGCCGCGGTCGGGTGAAAGTGCGCGTCATCCGCACCGACGAGGAGCTGATGATCGCGCGTTCGGTGTGCCGCGCGCTCGAACTCAGTTAACCGTAGCGGCAATCGCTCCGCCCGTCATGCGCGCGGGCGAAGGCGTTGAGTTGAATTACGTTTCCTCGCTCAAGCACTCCGAACCGGCCGAAGCAGGCCAACACCCCATAGCGATGGCGCGCGTGAGAGCGCATGATGGCGGCAACCATTCGGTCAACCAACCAACAATACAGGACGCAATATCCCATGAATAAACATTCTCACTCCAAACTCATCGTCCGCTCCGGCCTCGCGCTGGCGTTCGCCTTGTTCATCGGGACTCCCGTCCAAGCGCAATCCACCACGTCAATCAAAGACAAGCCGGCGATGGAAGGAATGACCGCAAGCCCGGAGAAACTCGCCGAGCCGGTGAAGGCGATGATGGAAGTCGATAAGAGGGCGCACTGTCATGAGATGATGGAGCAGACGCAGAAAATGATGACGGAGATGAAGGAACAGGACGCCGCCCTGGCAGCGCAAGTCGCCAGCATGAACAGCGCGCCCCAGGACAAGAAGTTGGACCAACTGGCTGCGATTGTCACCCGCATGGCCGAGCAACGGATCGGCATGCATGCACGGAAGGCGCAGATGGAAGAGAAGATGAAGGATCACATGATGGAGCACATGCAGATGGGTAATGAATCCATGGCGCAGTGCCCGATGATGAAGGGGATGGATTAACAATCGGCGAACGCCCACAGGTCGCACGAACAGAAACGCCCAAATTAGCGCGCGCCACGAGGTCTCGCGTCGAACAGTGCGCGCTGATCTTGCAGTGCTTGCTCCAAAAAAAAGCTGCCCCGCTCACGGCTCGGATTAGCCGACGGTGTGACGTTCGCGGCTCAACCAGAGAGACCTGCCAATGAATCATGCAAACGGATGGATGAACGGCCGGGCAGGTGGCTCTGGACCGTGCTCGGGCTCGTGATCGTAGCGCTGCTTGTCGTCGTGATCAGAAGTTGGGTGGAAACGACGGGCCGTCGGTTGCGCGGTGCTTCGGCCTGGTTGGGACTGAAACTTCACGCGCGTCACCTCGCGCTGGTTGATGATCTGGAAATTCATCTCGGTGACGGCGCTTGCGTTGCCTGACACCAGTCGAAAACGGCTGGATCATCGCGTGCCTTCGCACCCGGAGCGTCTGCAACTCGGCGATGCGTGCGCCATGATTTCTCCGTTCACCGGTAACGGCATGGCGATGGCTTTCACCGACTCGGCCCCCGCCTCGATCCCTTGGTGGCGTGGGCGCGCGGCGAACAATCCTCGCCACACCTCGAGCGTGAAAGGCGCCGCACTCCACCGCAAATTCCGGCTGCGACTGGGTAGTGCGGCGCTGTTGCCTCCTTTTTTGAAACGTCCGCGCCGCCGCGGCCCGTGCGAGGTATCTACCGTTCACCGGTCTAGATCGTCTACTTCATTAATTTGCCCCATGTATCTCCACGCTCTTTCCACTGCCCTGCCCTCCTCTCCTTTTACCCAAGCCGAATGCCGGGATATCCTACAGCGTTCCGAGGCGCGCTCACGGCTCAACCGCCGCGCCGCACGGTGCAGACGCTCCAAGCGATTCTGCGGCACGACAGCGGCATCTCCACCCGGCATTTTTGCGCTGTCGGACGCAGTGGTCACTTGCGTGGCGGTCGAGGTGTGTGCGGCGGTTTTTTATCTCGATGATGATACCGTCGTGTTGGTGAGTGCCCGCCTTTGGGGCGATGGTGCTGCGGGCACGATCTGGCGCAGTCGGCCCGGCCAGCGCGCGCTGGCGTGCCGCGATTTCACCACGGTGTATCAACCGGCGAATCGGGACCGCATGCAATTCGAGATACGTGAGGGCGAATTGCGCAACCTGCTCGACACCGCGGTTCCCGAACTGGCCTCCGCCGCCGTTACCGGACTCTTGTATGACGAACGTGCGCGGCCGGATCGCCCGATGCGAAGAGCGATTGGTGGATGACCAGTTTCGGTGCCGGATTCAGCGCCCACGGTTGACGGATCGGATTGGCGGCAGAATAGGGTTTCGCCCCATAGTCAGGCGCAAGCCACGGCAGTATTCTCGGACAATATTCGAGGTCTCCATCAGTGGCGGCGGCAAACACGCCGATCCAACCGCGATTCTGCCGAGCGATCCCGGATCCATTCCTCATGAAAAATCCGGTCTACAAGATTATAGAGCTCACAGGCACTTCGACCAAATCCGTAGAAGACGCCGTCACCCATGCCATCGGGCGGGCAAATCAAACGGTCAAACACCTCTCCTGGTTCGAGGTGATTGAAACGCGCGGCAATATTACGAAGGGCAAAATCCACCACTGGCAAGTGACCATCAAGGTCGGCTTCGCCTTGGAAGCCTGAGCTCAGCCACGACCAAAACCGATGAATCCGGAACCACCCAAAAACGAAAAGACATTCCGCAAGGATATGAAGACGTTCGAGAAACTCGCCGCCAAAACCAAGGAACTTGCACTCCTCGCGGACCGCTCGGAGAAGTCCATCGGCGAGGAAAGCGTCATTCTCAACAAAACAATTCAGATCGAATCCAACAAACCATCATGAAAACCATCCTCGCCTCAGTCGATTTTTCCACCGCCAGCAAGCAAGTCGTAGCCGAAGCCTCCAAGCTGGCCCAAGCCGTAAAGGCCCGGCTGGTTTTGCTCCATGTCGTGCAGCCGCCCGTCGTGACCGACAACGATTTCCGACCCCAGTTGGGTGCCGAATATGTGGCCGCAGCAGCGGCAACGGCAACGAAGCACCTGACCGCGCTGCAAAAGCCAATCCTGGCCAAAGGCGTCGCCGTCGAGACGAAACACTTGGTCGGCCATCCGGGACAATGCATCGTCGAACACGCACGGAAGCTCCGCGCAGATTACATCGTGCTCGGCTCTCACGGGCACGGCGCGTTTTACGATCTCATCGTCGGCAGCACCACAAGCCGCGTCCTGCGGAAGGCTCGCTGCACGGTGGTCGTGGTGCCGCAGTTGAAGCCTCGCAAATAGTGACCCATTCCGGAAATCCGGCGCCGGCGCCGAGCGCGCCGCCGGCGTGGCACCAGTTACCTGTCGATGAAGTCGCAAGACATCTCGATGTGAATTTTCCCACCGGCCTGTCCGCCGAGGAGGTGCAACGCCGCCAGAAGAAATCCGGCCCGAACCGCGTCACCGTCCGGCACGGCACTCCGGCGTGGCTCAAGTTTCTCCAGCAGTTTAACCAGCCGCTGGTTTATATCCTGCTGGTGGCCGTTGGCGTCACGGCGTTTCTCGGCGAATGGGTGGATTCGGCGGTCATCTTCGGGGTCGTGCTGATCAACGCCATCGTCGGTTTTCTCCAAGAGGCCAAGGCCGAGAAAGCCATCGAGGCACTCGCCCAAATGGTCGCCACCGAAACCACCGTGCGCCGCGACGGGCACCAACGGCGCGTCCACTCCGAAGAACTTGTGCCGGGCGATGTGGTGCTCCTGCAATCCGGTGATCGCGTGCCCGCCGACCTGCGACTCTTCCACGTCCGCAATCTGCAGGCGGATGAATCCGCGCTCACCGGCGAGTCGTTGCCCGTGACCAAACATGCCGACGCGCTCGCGCCGGATACGATTCTGGCCGAACGGAAAAATCTCGCTTACGCCGGCACCCTCATCACCGGCGGCCGAGCCGAAAGCGTCGTGTGGGCCATCGGAGACCAGACCGAGACCGGGCGCATCGGACGGCTCATCGCCAGTGCGGTCGAGTTGTCCACTCCGCTGACGAAGAAAATCGCGCAGTTCAGCAAGCTGGCGGTCTGGGTAATTCTCGCGCTGGCGGCGGTCACGTTCGCCATTGGCGTTGCACGCGGCGAGAGCCCGGCGGACATGTTCATGGCAGCAGTGGCCCTGGCCGTGGGTGCGATACCCGAGGGCCTACCAGCGGCTGTCACCATTGTCCTCGCAATCGGTGTGTCCCGGATGGCGCAGCGGCAGGCCATCATCCGTAAACTGCCCGCGGTCGAAACGCTGGGCAGCACAACGGTGATCTGCTCGGACAAGACTGGCACGCTCACCAAAAACCAGATGACGGTGGTGGAAATACAGGCGGGCGGAAAACTCTACGAACTCACCGGCGCGGGCTACGAACCCGAGGGCGAGTTGCGGCTCGACGGCGCGGTCGTAAACCTATCGGAACATCCCGCTCTGGCCGAGTGTTTGCGCGCCGGCGTGCTCTGTAACGATGCGCAGCTCGCACGCGAAGACGGGCAGCTCAAGGTGCAGGGCGATCCCACCGAAGCCGCGCTGCTCGTCGCTGGCGAAAAGGGCGGACTGCGGCACGCGGACACCCATCGCAGTGCCCCACGCGTGGACGTGATTGCCTTCGAGTCCGAGCACATGTTTCACGCCACGCTGCACGAGGCACCATCAGGCCGCGTCATCTACAAAGTTGGCGCGCTCGAACGTCTGCTCGAACGTTGCGCCGACGCGCTCGGCGAAGGCAATACGCTCGTCGCGCTCGACCAGGCCGCCGTGCATCGCGCCGCCGAAACGATGGCCGCGCGCGGGTTGCGGGTGTTGGCGTTGGCGCGTCGGCAGGTGGACGCCAGCCACGCCAAGCTTGAGCACGCCCACGTTGCCGAAGGTCTCACCTTTCTCGGGCTGCAGGGAATGATGGATCCGCCGCGGCCCGAGGCCATCGCGTCGGTGGCGGAGTGCCAGCGGGCCGGCATCGCCGTGAAGATGATCACCGGCGACCACCTCGTCACCGCGCGCGCGATTGCTGGTCAAATCGGACTGAAGGGTCGCGAAGAAAACGGGCGGCTTGTTGCTCTCACTGGCCGTGAACTAGAAAACATTTCCGACACGGATCTTCCCGAGGTCGCGGAACGCACCGCCGTCTTCGCCCGCGTCGCGCCGGAGCAAAAGCTCCGACTCGTGAAGGCGCTCCAGGCGCGGGGACATGTGGTCGCGATGACCGGTGATGGCGTAAACGACGCGCCCGCGCTCAAGCAGGC
>JAUXXD010000100.1 GCA_030681265.1 Candidatus Didemnitutus sp.
GCGAAGCAACGGACGGGTCTGACTGAGAAAAGGGCATCAGGCGCAAATGGGTGAACTCAAACTGGCCGAGGTAACGAAGAACACGTGCGGTCGGTCAAAGCCAAATCAAGCCGATGATGCCGAGCACGAGCAGTGCAGCGAGCACGGTCAGGATACGGCGTTCTTGAGCGGTGGTGGAAAACATCATTTTTTCAGGCCGATTTGGCGGAGGTTTTCAAAAATTTCGTGAACGAGTGGGTCATCCTTAAAATCTTCCCAAGGACGATTACTGGAAAAGCGAACGAATGATTGCGCGCCGTTGCGACGAAAACCGTAGCGCAGGGCAATTTCGAGCAGCGCGGGGATGGAGTAGGGATCTTGGTAGTTGATCACTTGGCCGTCATAGATGTGCCAAAACCAAACGTGTTGTGGCATGGGACCGCGTTGAAACAGGCGGTGCTCGGCCAGCGGAAGCGTGTGGTTGCCGAGGGCGAGAATGGCCTTCGGTTCGGGATTGGGCTTCACGTCCCAGCCGTTACCGGGCCAACATGCATCGGGCGTATGCGAGGCAACTTGGCTGACGGAGGCGCGGCCCGGTTCCCAATGCGCGACGTAGGCATTGAGCTGAATCGTTTGTCCGCCCACGACGCGGTAATAATTGCGCTCGGCTAAGTGGGTGGTCTGCAAAATGCCGGCAAAACGGTAGAGATCTTCCGCCGTCACGATTTTCCAATCGGGCGACTCCGTCGGCAGTATAGCCTCGACTGACATGGGCAGCGCGGCGGCGTTCGCGATATTCTGCGGTCGAGCGAAGGAGTAGAAAAACAGACCGAGCGCGAGCACGGTGCCTATCGTCGTGAGAAAACCCAGTATCAACGGTGCGCGTGGCGCAGGAATGGGCAAAGGTGAGGTCGGGGTGACAGTTGCGGCGCCCGAACTAAAGGCGGCGGCGACGGCAGCTAAAGCGGCCGCAGTCAAACCGAGAATCGCGTAGCCAGTGGCGTCGTGCCAGAATCCGCCAATATCAATATCAGCGTTGGCCATCAGCGTTAAACCGAGCGAGCGCAGGTAATTCATTACCACCGCGAGCACGGGCGCGATTACGATCAACACGACCCGCTTCGCCGGTGAACGCACGAGCCAGGCACTAAAAAAAATCCCTGCGTAAAGACACGAGAGCAGGCTGCGAATGCCGCTGCACGCGTCTTCGACTCCCACCGTGGTGTTGGCGAGTTCGATGATGTTGCCCATTTGGCGTGCAGGAACGCCGAGCACGTGGAGCGCGTTGAGCACGCCGGAGGTGACGGCGCTTTGCAGCGCGAGCGTGAGGCGGGCATAAGTGCCGGTGGGCAGAGGCGTAGCCAGTAACCACAAACCAATGGCGGCGAGAACCGGCCAGTTAAACGGGACTGCCCGCACCGACGCTGAAGCGAGCATGAAAAGCCCCGCTGTCAATATGGCCACCAACGCGCCAGCCAACACGAACGAAACCACGGAATGGCTCCAACCGACGGACGCGGCGAGTAATCCAGCGATGACGAACAACAGCACCGCGCCAATGCCACCACCCACCACTCCGACACGCACCAGCAGTGGCGAGTGAATCCAGCGTTGGGTGCCGCCACGAGTGCCTTCCCACAGCAGCAGCGCGAATATCACGGGAGCGAACAAGCCGTGGGAAAGGTCGGGATTGTTGCTCCATTCCGGCCAAAGGTAGATGCAAAACGCCGCCACCCAGAGTCCGAGTGGCACGACGATCGCACCCATAGGCCAACGAATCCAGTCGGAGGCGGAGCGGGCGAAGGGAAGTGCTGGTGCCATGGGCATGCATCGACAGAGAGGAACCTCCGTCGATCCAACGCTAGGAGCACTGCAGGGCGTCGCAAGGCGCAAACCATTTGGCCGGTGCCCGTTGACTAGGGAGGATTTTTGGCTTTCGTGGAACCACCCGTATGAAAATTAAATCACTCGTTTCTTCGTTGGTGGCGGTTGTCCTTGCGACGACCGTTATTGCAACCGTGACCGCATCGCCTGTCGTCGGTCAGCCGGCTCCCGACTTCACGTTAACTGATATCAACGGCGTCACCCACACACTCTCGTCCTTCCAAGGACGCACCGTCGTGCTGGAGTGGGTGAACCCCGAGTGCCCGTTTGTGGTGAAACACTACGACAAGAGTGGCAACATTCCGGCCACCCAAAAAGCCGCGCGCGACCAAGGTGTCGTGTGGCTGTTGATCAACTCCGGTCACCCCGGCGCGCAGGGCGATTTTGACAAAGCGAAAGTGGACGCATGGATGGTCCGAACGGGCGCATCGGCGGATGCCTACTTTCGCGATCAGGATGGCAAGATCGGTAAGCTCTACGATGCACGCACCACGCCGCACATGTATATCATCGATGCGACGGGCACGCTTGTTTATGCGGGTGGTATCGACGATATCCGCTCGTCGAATCCGGCGGACATTGCTAAGGCGACGAATTACGTAACGGTGGGCCTAGCCGAAATGAGCGCGGGCAAAGCGATTTCGACCAACACTTCGCGTCCGTATGGTTGCTCAGTAAAATACAGCAACTAAGACGCGCTTTAGCGAACGATTTTAGAATGCAAGAGCCGGGCCAGTGGACTCCGGCTTTTTCGTGACCGGCTAATCTAGATTTTCACCGTGAAAAGTTCGGCGTGCAAAGTGCCCTCGGCTACGCGCGTGGTCGAACCGGTCATTTTGATCGCGTAGTCTTCGCTGATCTCGATCGCGATCTTGCCGCCCGGCATGTGCACTGTAACGGCAGGATCGACGAGACCGAGGCGATGGGCGACCGCGGCCGCGGCGCTCGAACTACTGCCCGACGCCAGTGTGTAACCCGCGCCGCGCTCCCAGATTTCAATTTGAATGTTGGCACGATCCAGCACGCGCAAGAATTGCACGTTGGTGCGCTTCGGGAAATTGGCATGGGTCTCCAATTCCGGCCCGTAGTGCCTGGCTATTTTTTCGGAAATTTCCGGCAACAGAATCACACAATGCGGATTGCCAATGGTGGCGGCGCAGAAAGTGAATGCCCGGTCGAGGCAGTGAATGGTTTCATTGATCACGGCACGCTCAGCTCCAGCGACGGGAATGCGTGAACTGATGAAACTGACCTGCCCCATTTCGACGGTGATGAGTTGGCCGCCATCGCGAATCTCGACTTCAACGATGCCGCCGAGAGTTTCGATCGTGAAGGGTTGCTCAGTGACTTTGCCTTGATCGAAAAGGTAGCGGGAGAAAATGCGCAGACCGTTGCCTGATTTTTCGGCTTCGGAACCGTCGGGATTAAAGATGCGCAAGCCAAACGCGGCTCGGGTTGAGGCAAGTGGGCCCCAGAGGATTCCGTCGGAGCCGGCACCGAAATTACGATGGCAGATGACGCGGATTTGTTCTGCGGTCGGTGCCGACCAACTCGGAAAGTCGGCAGGATCCATGACGAGGTAGTCATTGCCGAGGGCGTGGTATTTGGAGAAGCGCATAGCGATGGAGCTAAGCAAGAGGCCCGTTGCCAGAAGGGCACGCCCAAAAAGCAACGTCCCCGAGCGAAACGGCGCAACGGGACGGTTGCGCCTGTGGCTTTCAGCCGAGCGACCCGACTAGTGCGCGCGCGGAGCCGGGCTAGTGTAGCCCAGCAAGCCGCGCTGCTTGATAACTTGGGCGACGCGTGCCGGCACCAGCGCCTCCCACGTCGCATCATGGTTTTGAATCCGTGCCACCACATCCCGCGAGTAAATCGCGAGAAACTCTTCGTTGAATCCAGCGATGCAATCGATTTTCAGATTATCGAGTAAATGTTGGTAGAGAAGACGCAGGTGCGGGGCGACGAGCACATTGCGGGCGGTGATCAGGTGACCAGCGGTGTCAGGTTGGTTCGGAACGCTGACACCGTTTTTGGCGAATTTGGCGTAAGTCTCCGGAAGCATCGGATATACGTAGAGTTTCACGGCATGTTTGAACATGCGGCCCATGGATTCAAGCAGTCCGCCATCGAGATGTTCGTAGTATTTTTCGTTAAAAATCTCGATGAGAGCATTAATGCCGAGCGCGATTCCGATCATTTCCTTGGTGTAGCGGCGGAAGTAGGAAACTAACCGATAATACTCCGAATAATTAGAGATGAGAACTGTGAAGCCCACGTGGCCGAGCATATCTACGCGTTCAAGAAAATCCTGCGCGTCGAGTTCGCCCAATGACAGCAGGTTGTTCATCGTGATCTCCATCAGCACCAAGACATTTTTCTCTTTGGTCGATGGCTCATGGAGAAACTGCGCCGCGGCACAATTGAGCATGTCGACATTGATGTGCGTGACCGGGCGGAAGCTCCCGCGCTCGACCAACACCGGACGGTTGTAGATGGCTTCCGACGGTTGCAGCACATCGCCATTGGGGGCGAACATCACGGCGTTGGTCAGGCCGTGTTTGACGAGAAAGAGGGAGAGCAGGCGATTGTCGATGTGTCCAAAGGCAGGACCAGAAAACTTCAACATGTCTACCTCGATGCGATCCGTGCCAACACCAGCGACGAGGGAAAGAATGAATTTCTCCGGATCGTCCAAGAGATAGGCCGATGCGTAGATGAGATTTGTCCCGACAATGCCGAGCGCTTCTTGCTGGAGGACGGCCGTTTTATCCCACATGCGCACGTGGATGATGATTTCGTTGGCCTCTTGCAGGGGTTCGGTCTGAAAGCGAATTCCCATCCAGCCGTGCCCGTCAGGGCTGCGGCTGCTCTTGGTCGCGACTGTGTCAGCGAAGGCAAAAAATTTGGTGCGATCCCCGCGTTTCTCGTTAAGCCGCTCCTTCAGCAATGCATACTCATGTTGCAGCATCGTCTGCAATCGTTCGCGCGAAACGTAGCGTGGCGCCTTGCCGTAAATGGCGTCGCTAAAAGTCATGTCGTAGGCCGACATGGTTTTGGCGATCGCTCCTGATGCCCCGCCCGCTTGGAAAAATACGCGCGCCACTTCCTGGCCGGCCCCGATTTCGGCGATCGTGCCGTAGAGGGAACCATCCAGATTAATGGTCAACGCCTTCGCGTTGCTGGTGAGCATTTCGTGTTTTTCGCTCATGGGTGGAGAGGGGTGGACCAACCTAGTCTCCACCTGTATCGGCACAAGGCCTGTCTTCTGCAATCTCGGCGGCACCGTCCATTGAGCCAAGCAACCTTCTGTCATCGTGCGGTGCCAAAAGACGATTTCCTCTGGCCTAGGTGTTCACCCTTGGTAGCATTTCCTAATGAAGAACTTCTTCACTTCTTTTTTCGCCTCATTGTCCGCCCTCGTGGTGTTTTGCTGCGGCTTTTTTATCCTCCTGTTGTTGGGCATTGGGATTATCGCCACCCTTGGGGAAAAGCCGGTGAGCGTGCCGGCGGGGGCCTATTTGGTGGTCGATTTGTCAGTCAACATTAAGGACTCGCCCGAGCAAATGGAGGGATTGGAGGAACTCGCGGAGGCTTTGAGCGGATCGGGAAATCGCCAAGTGCAACTTCGGCAACTTACGCGCGCGATCGAAGCCGCCGCGAAGGACAACGATATCGTGGGGATCTTCATCATGGGGCAGCTCAATCCACAAGGTTATGGCTCGGGCTTCGCGGCACTGCGGGAGGTGCGCCAGGCATTGTTGGCATTCCGCGCGAGCGGCAAACCGGTCAAAGCATACCTCACCTATGCGACGACCCGAGAGTTTTACTTAGCCTCGGTGGCGTCAGAAGTGACGATGGATCCTTACGGCGCGATTTTGATGCCGGGGCTGGCTTCACAGCCGACGTTCTTTGCCAATGCATTTGAAAAATTTGGCGTTGGTGTGCAAGTCACGCGGGTCGGCAAATACAAGTCAGCCGTTGAGCCATTTACGCGCACCGAAATGAGCCCGGAAAATCGCGTTCAGACCCAGAAATTGGTGGACGATATTTGGTCCGAAATCGTCGTCGCAATCGAGCAGTCCCGCACTTTGGCGACTGGCGAACTGCAACGCGCCATTGATAGCGAGGGATTCTTGCGCCCCGGTCCGGCCATGCAACTCAAGCTCATTGATCGGGTCGCGTATTGGGATGAGGTCTTGGAAAACTTGAAGTCTGATACTGCGCGCACGGGCAAGCGCGAGACCTTCAAGCAGGTGGCATTCAAAAATTACACCAAGCTCGTCACCAACGATGGTCTTGATGCCCGTCGCCGCGGTGATGCGAAAGTTGAGCCCGGACATAAACACCGACTCGGCATCGTTTACGCGGAAGGCGCGATCGTTGATGGCACCGGCAACGATCAGGGCACGGTTTACGGCGACAAAGTCGCCCGCCAGATCCGCGAATTGCGCCTGAACGATGACGTCAAAGCCATTGTGCTGCGTGTGAATAGTCCCGGCGGCAGTGCCTCAGCCTCGGAAATGATTCAACGCGAAGTGCGTCTCGCCCAAAAGGAGAAGCCGGTCGTGGTTTCGATGGGCAGTGTGGCTGCTTCAGGGGGCTACTGGATTTCCACTTACAGTGATCGCATTTTCGCCGAGCCGACCACGATCACGGGATCGATCGGCGTATTCGGAATGTTTCTCAATTTCCAAGGACTATTGAACGACAAACTCGGGCTGACCTTCGATACGGTCAAGACGGGCAAGTTTGCCGATGCCGCGACAATTGTGCGGCCGAAAACGGATGAAGAATTGGCGCTGTTCCAGAAATTCGTGGATTGGATCTACGAAGAATTCACGAGCAAAGTAGCCGAGTCACGCAAACTAGACCTCACCGTGGTGCAAGAGATTGCGCAAGGGCGTGTCTGGTCGGGCACTGAGGCATTGGCGCTTGGATTGGTCGATGAATTGGGTGGCTTGCGCGACGCCATCAGTTACGCCGCCAAGAAAGCCAATCTAGGCGAAAATTTCCGCGTCATCGAACTGCCGCAGAAAAAGCAATTCGCCGAAGTCTTGGGGGAAGCGCTGGAAGGTAGACAGCGTGAGCAAGCGCGAAATGGTCCAGTCGGTGCCATTGTTCAGGAAGTGACCTCCCAATGGGAAAGACTGAAAGAATTGAACGACCCGCGTGGCGTGTATGCCCGCATGCCGTTTGATTTACCTTTGCAGTAAGTTGCCCCAAGCAGGTGTCACGCTTGCGCAAAGCCGCGAGGTTGCGCATGTTCATACTATGTCCACTTACCACACCTTGCTTCGCGATTGCCCCGCGACGGTGATTCCCGCAGGAGACCGTGTTAAGCTGCCAACTGGCCTCAACGTGTTCATCACCCAGTCGCTCGGTGGTAACGTAACCGTGCGAACCGATCAGGGCTTATTCCGTATCGCGCGCGAAGATGTCGATGCGATTCAGGATTATCGCGCCACTGAGAGTGCCGCGAATCCGGCGGCGGCCGAAAAATTTAGTGAGCAAGCGGTGTGGGATGCACTCAAACTGTGCTTCGATCCGGAAATCCCGGTCAACATTGTCGATCTGGGATTGATCTATGACCTCGCAATCGAGGAAACCGCCTCCGGTCAGCACACCGTGCAAGTGAAGATGACGCTAACCGCGCCCGGTTGTGGCATGGGGCCAGTGATTGCCGAAGATGCGCGAAGCAAAATTGCCGCATTGCCCACCGTCGAAAAAGCGGAAGTTCACATCGTGTGGGATCCCCAATGGGCACCGCAGATGATTTCGGCGCACGGGCGCAAGGCCTTGGGCCTCGAATGAGGCCGCAGTCCTGCGCGCATCCGCGGCCCGCTACGCGGTAATACTGTCGAGCGAGCAACCCGAATCGGGCGTCTCGCAATTGGGTCGGGCAATTACTCCCGCATAGGGCTCGGCGGCAAACGGCTCCGTGGAACGTGCCAATAAGTGGCGATCGCATACTTCGAATAGCTCGGCTGCGGTCATTGCGCGTCGCATTGTGTAGAGGAAAGCGCCCTGCGCATCCACGCTTTGACCGACGAAGTTCAAATACTTCTTCATTTTCGCGACGTGAGCTCGTTCGGGAAACTCCGGTTGCGCCGTTTCCGCGTAGAGGCGCCGCACATAGTCGTGCACGTCGCCCAGGGTGGGCGCAAACACCGGGCGCCCCGCCAGCAATTCGCGGGTCTGTCGAAAAATCCATGGGTTACGAATGGCGTGCCGTCCCATCATCAACCCTGCGGCACCAGTCTCTTTCGCCACCGCAGCGGCGCGCGTAGCAGAGGTGATATTGCCATTGGCTAATACGGGACACCGCACGCGCTCAACCGCGTGCCGGATGAAATCGTAATGCACTTCACTGCGATAACCTTCCTTCACCGTGCGGCCATGCACGCTCAACAAGTCGACGCCGTGCTTGTTCACGAGATCGAGGACGCGATCATAATGCGCAGTAGAATCGAATCCGATTCGCATTTTTACGGTGAAAAGCCCTGGCACGGCATCGCGTAGTGCACCGAGTAATGCATCAATTTTAGCCGGGTCGCGTAGGAGTCCACCGCCGACGTTTTTCTTGTAAATCTTAGGTGCAGGGCAACCCATGTTCAGGTCAATGCCAGCGACCGGATACGTCAGCAATTCACGCACTGTGCGGACCATGTCGGGAATCTGTTCGCCAATCAGTTGGGCGAAGACCGGGCGACCGGTTTGGTTTTCGACGAGTGAACGCACGATGTGTTTTTCCGGTCGTGAGTGTGTGTGCACGCGGAAGAATTCCGTGAAATAGTAATCGGGCGCACCGTAATGTGCGATCAGCCGCATGAAGGGCAGGTCGGTCACATCCTGCATCGGAGCCAAAGCGGTGAGCGGGCCGTGTTCGATCGGCGCGGGCAGGGTGCGGCTGGCGGGTGGGGGAAGGGTCGAGTGCAACTGGAAAAATATCCGATGAGAGTTCCCGCCACGCAAAATGATTCTCCGGCGGAGCAGCGGCGGCGGGCGCTTGCCTGTGCCCGACCTACAGCGTTTCGTCTCCTGACTGATCCTCTTTTTGCTGCTTGAGCACGCGCTCAAGAATTTCGCTCATGTCTTCGACGACATCGAAGACACGTTGTGCCACATAAATGGGGCGCTTTTGTTGCAGTGAGAGAACGATGGAATCGCTGGGACGAGCGTCGAGTTCGAGGATCTTGCGCCCGAGCTCATTTTGCATGTGCAGGATCAGACGGGCAAAATAAGTTCCTTCGTTGACGTCGTTGATCACGACTCGGTCCAACTTGATGTTGAAGCCAAGCAGGAGGTGACTGATTAAATCGTGCGTGAGAGGACGTTCCTTTTTAACCGCGTTGATGGTCATCGAAATCGCGTTGCCGACACTGGGGTCGACATAGATGACGAAGGTCTTTGCGTTATTGCCGAGGAAGACGGCACAGCCATTGGCCGTGGGCATCAGGCCTTTGACAGCGACTTCGACAATGTCCTCTTTCATGCGGCGAAATGTGCGTGGCGTAGTGAAAAGTGCAAGCCGGCCGAGCTGAACTTAGAAACCGTAGAGGGAAATGCCCCACGTCTTGGCTTGGGCGATGACGGCTGCCTTATCGAGCATGATGACTTTGCCCGCCTCGAGAGCGGCGGCGCCGAGGTTGGCCTCGCGCATGGATTCAAGCGTGCGGAGACCAAACACGGGAACGTCGAAGCGGAAATCCTGCTGCGGTTTCACGGTCTTAACGAACAGCGTTTCGTCGGTCTTAAATGCGCCCGCCCGGCGGAGCATGGCGTCAGTGCCTTCAAATGCTTCGACGGCCAACACGGTGCCTTTGCGGACGACGCAACCTTGGCCGATATCGAGCCGGGCGATTTCGCGGGCGATTTGCACTCCGTGATCAAGGTATTCGCGGTCAACCGGGAGCTTTTTGCCAGCCATCGGGCCGGACTCGGCCAGTTGGTCGTCAATAAAAGCCCGGGCGTCGAGCAGAGTGACGCCCATCTGCTCAATTTCGTTGGCAATGGCTCCGAAGATGGTCTCCGCATTGCGGCGTTTCAGGCCGAACAGAATTTGTGCGGCCTTGAGATCGGGGGTGAGTCCGTGAAAGAGTCTTTTCGGTTTCACTTGGCCGGCCATCAAGGCGTAGCCCGATTGGAACTCTCGGAGAGTTTTGAGCAGCTTGCCGAGTTGGCCGATATTTAACTGGACGCGTTCGTGTTCTGGAAATGAGGCGATCAATTCGGCCGAAGTTTCATCTTCGAGAGCGATTAGTCGCACGGGCACACCGGCTCGGCGCATGGCTTCAGTCGTAAAACGAGGATAATCGCCGCGTCCAGCAATCAATGCCACCGGACGGCGAGAATCAAAATTGGCTGGGAGGAATGCGGATGGCACAGCGATTGGGGCGTTGCATGAAAGAATGCAGAAGAGTTGGGTCGTCGCCAAAGAAAAAGCCGCGCAAATTTAGCGCGGCTTGCAAGGATTCCCCAGATTAAGACTGGGCGCCGTAGTATTTTTTGTAACTTCGGTAATAGCGGTAGTTCGAGTAGTATTCAATACGCCGCGGCGAGAGACCGTTGAGGACAACGCCGAGCAACTCGTTTTTGCTTTCGCGAAGATTCTTAATGTAAAGCCGGATGTGTTTGCGGTAGGCGCGATTGAAACGGCAAACATACAAGACTTCATCGGTGCTGCTCGAAATCAGCAGTGCATCGGTGACGGCTCCCATGGGGGGCGAGTCGACCACCACGAGGTCAAAGTGGTGCTTCAGTGAATCGAGGAATTGGCTGAAAATCGGATTCTCGAGGAATTCAGTTGGGCTCTTGGAACGTCCGCCGGAGCGAAGCAGGTAGAGGCTTTCGTCGACCTTTGTGATGCCGAGAAGTGGATCTGACAGGGGATCGTCGGCGATCTTGGCGCCACCTTCAAACCAGGCAATCAGACCGAGGTCATTGGTTTGCTTGAAATGGCGGTGCAACATCGGGCGACGGAAATCGCAGTCCACGAGGAGCACGCGTTTGCCGTGACGAGCAAATGATGCGGCAAGATTGCAACTGATCATCGTCTTGCCTTCGCCCGGGATGGTGCTGGTGACGAGGATGGACTTCGGGAAGTCGAGTCGCGATTGAATCTTCACCGAACTGTAGACGCTGAGAAATGCTTCGGAACCGGGCGAGGTTTTATTACTCGTGACAAGCGTGTGCTTTTCGGAATCTGGCACTTCGGCGAGTTCGGGAATGATGCCGAGAAGATGTGCGCCAATGAAACCCTCGACATCCCACGCGCTTTTTACTCGGTCATCGAGGAAACTCAAACCAACGGCGACGGCGGCGAAGACCAACAGGCCGATGCCGATGCAAGTTTTGATAATGCCGGGAATGTTGGGCGTGTAGGGTGCGCTTGGTGGGCGAGCTTCATCGAGGGGCTTGACCGGAATGTTTTCGAGATTCTTCGACGTGGTGGTCTGGTTAAGCCGATCGAGAATTTGAATGTAATTATTCTTCGCCACGGATGCTTGGTTCTCGAGACTCTTGAAATCGACGGAGAGTTCGCCGAGGCGCAATTGGTCGTTTTCGGCGGATTTAAATTCGCGTTCTAAAGCGGCCTCAGAATGGGAGACCTTGCTGAACTGCGTGGTTAAGTCCGAAATTGCCTGCTGAATATTGCGTTGAATTTGCTGATCCAGCACGTCGAGCGAATTGGCGAGGTCCACCATCTTCGGATGGCGTTCCAAATACCGCTCACTGAAGATGGCCTGCTGTTTGCGAAGTTCGGATTGCTGCACCTTGAGGTTAGGAATCGAGCCGTAGCTGGCGATGTAAGAGATTTCGAGAAGGTTGCCGTTGTCTTCGCGGAAACGTTCTATTTGTTTGAGCAAAACCTCCAGGTTGAGGCGTTCGAGGCGGACGGTAGTCAAGGCACTATTAATCGACCTTAGGCGATCGGCGACGATGTCGACGCTGGCGGAGAGGGAGACCAGATTACTCCGGCGCTTGTATTCCTGCAGACGGGTTTCGGCCGCTTCCGATTCGAGTCGCAATTCCTCTGCGCGACTACGCAGGTAATCAACGGCGAATTCATTTTTCCCGCCGACGTTCTCGATCAGGTAATGCATGAACTGCTTTGTGAAACGGTTGGCGAGCATGGCGGCACCGTCTGGATCGCGATTTTGCACCGTGACGCTGATAAGAAAACTGTTGCGGATCGACTGCACGTTAACGCGTCCGACGAGCGAATTTACCGAGGGTGGGGTGGCGCCGGGCGACAGGTCTTTGAGATACGGCCGTTGCAGGATTTTGATTTCTTCCGGAGCGAGCGACTGCACCACCATCGTGCGCAAGCGGCTGCTCTCGAGTATCTGTTTGTAGGTGTTAAGATCGACTTCGGACCGGACGGAGGAATCGACGACTTGCTCATTGAGCACAATGCGTTCTGGGCGTTCGAATTGCATCGTCGCCGTGGCGCTATACATTTTTTCTTCACGCGCTTGGATGTATCCGACGGACAGGGCCACCATCAGGGCGATGGGCAACGCAATCCAAAGACGCTCCCGCAGAATAATGTAATAGTCGCGCAGCGAGCGGCGTTCGACGACTTGGTCGTCATTGCCGTGAAGTGACGCAGGATTCCGATGCGACGGAGGTGCAGCAAGTGGTGAGGACATGGAAAATTAAATCAACCGTTCAGGAACGTAGACGATATCACCGGGAAGTAAGAGCAAGACGTTGTCGTCGATTCTGCTTTTTCTGCCTTTGATGATGCTATCGACATCGATGGTGAATGTTTGCTTGGTGCCGTCGGGCAAGACCCGGGTGATATTAACGGCCGTGCCTCTGCCAATGTCGGTAATGCCACCGGCTTTGGTCACGAGTTCGACAACCGTAAACGTCGATTCGGTTGGGAGCGCATAGCGGCCGGGGCTCTTGATTTGACCTTGGATCGAAACT
>JAUXXD010000059.1 GCA_030681265.1 Candidatus Didemnitutus sp.
CTCTCGGTGTAAACGAGATGCTCTAACCAACTGAGCTAGGCGTCCGGCAGTGGCTCACGAAACGGAAGGCGCTGGTGCGTCGCAAGGAGAAAGCCGTGGCACGTATTGTTCGCTGCGCCGCATCTTTTGACGCGGGAGGCAACGTGCCCGAGCCGCACCTTAACGGCTGGGTGTGAGCGCGATGCCTTCGCGGATCATCGCTTCGGCAATCTGGATGGAGTTGAGCGCCGCGCCCTTCCACAGGTTGTCGCCGCTGACCCAAAACGAGAGGCCGTTGTCCAGCGCACTGTCGCGGCGGAGGCGGCCCACGCCACACTTTACCTTGCGCGTGTAGTCGAGTGGCGTCGGATAAACACTCTTGGACGGGTCGTCGGTCAACTCCGCGCCGGCGAATTCTGCAATCACCGCGCGCGCCCGCGCCAAATCCACCGGACGTTCGAATTCCGCCGTTACCGCCACCGAGTGCGCCCGCACGACCGGCACGCGCACGCACGTCGCGGAGACTTTGAGACTCGGCAGGTTCATGATCTTGCGGCTTTCCTCGCGCATCTTCGATTCCTCGCCGGTGTAACCGTCCGCGCCGAACGAATCGACCTGCGGGATCGCGTTGAAGGCGATTTGGTAGGGATAAACTTTCCGCGGCATCAATTCACCGCGCACATGCGCCTGCACCTGTGCTTCCAGTTCCTCCACCGCCTCCGCGCCTGTGCCGGAGACGGATTGATACGTGGAAAAGAACGCGCGCTGCACGCCAAACGCCTGATGCAGCGGCCACAAGCCCATCAACGCAACCGCGGTCGAGCAATTCGGGCTGGCAATGATGCCGCGGTGCCCGCGCGTGGCCTCGAGATTGATTTCCGGAATGACCAGCGGCACGTCCGCCACCATGCGAAACGCCGAACTCTTATCGAGCACCAGACAGCCACGCTGCACCGCTTCCGGAGCGAGCGCGCGCGCGATCGCGCCATCGGCGGCAAAAAACGCGAGGTCCAACCCGTCGAACGCCGCCGGTGCGGCTGCGATGACTTTGAGTTCCTTGCCTCCGACTTTGACGGCGCGCCCGACGGAACGAGCCGAGGCCATCAGCCGCAACTCCTCCATGGGAAACGCGCGCGACTGCAGCAGGCCAATCAACTCTTGACCGACTGCTCCAGTAGCTCCGACGATGCCGACTCGATAAGACTTGGTATTCACGTGAAAGATTCCTTTGAACGGGCCATAGAAAAGTGCAACGCCCTCGGTTTCAAGCCGACAGAGCGTGTCATCGTCGTGTCCATTGCCCAGCAGCGGCTTGGATTTTATCGCGACGGCCAATTAGTGAAGGTTTTCGTCGTTTCCACATCGCTGCGCCCACCGAGCAACGTCAAAGACTCCCTCGGCACGCCGCGCGGCCTTCACACCATCGCCGAACGCATCGGCGGCGGCGCGCCTCCGGGCATCGTGTTCAACACGCGCGTCAGCACCGGCCAGCATTTCTCGGAATTGAGCGCCACCCAACAGGAGCGCAACCTGATCACGACGCGCATCCTGTGGCTGCGCGGGCTCGAACCCGGCCACAACGCCGGCGGCAACGTCGATACCTACGCGCGCTACGTCTACATCCACGGGACCAACCGCGAACAGCTGCTCGGCTCCCCCGCCAGCAGCGGCTGCGTGCAAATGGGCAACCTCGACATGATCGAACTCGCCGAGGCCGTCCGCACCGGCGACCACGTGTGGATCGAAGACTGAGCGTGCCGCATTTTGGCGTTGTAGGGCGGGCGCGGACCACGCTCCCCCGTAAATCAACTGCATGAATTCCGCTGAGCGCCTCACTTTGCCGTTGTAGGGGCGGACCTTGTGTCCGCCCGCGCGGGCGTGGACGAGCCACGCCCCTACACCCAACACGCGAAGGGGCGAGTGCGCCTGCGCAGCATCTAACTGCATGAGTCCGGCTTAACTGTTGCGACCGAAGAGCAGCCGCAGGCTGTTCAAACACACCACGACCGTGCTGCCTTCATGGGCGATCACGCCGAGGCTCAACGGAATCGCGCCCACCAGTGACGCGAGCACCATCACTACGACCGTGCCGAGCGAAATCACCAGATTCTGCCGAATCACGCGCCGCGCCCGCTGACTCAGCCGCAACGCTGCCAGAAAATTCTCAATGCGATCGTGCATCAACACGACTTCGCTTTGCTCCAACGCCGCATCACTCCCGCGCGCGCCCATCGCGACCGACACGTAGGCTGCCGCGAGACTTGGCGCATCATTCACGCCGTCGCCCACCATCGCGACTTTGCGGCCGGAACGACCGAGCTCGTCGACGATTTGCACTTTCTCCTCGGGCGACAACCCCGCGCGCACCTCGCCGACGCCCAGCGCCCGCGCCACGGACTCCGCCGTGTGCCGCCGATCGCCGGTCAACATGATCGTCTTGATGCCCCGCGCCGCGAGTTGCGCGAGCACGTCCTTCGACTCCTCGCGCAATTGATCCTGCAACAACAACCGTCCCACCACGCCGCTCGTCACCACCCACACTTCCGCATTCTCCGCCGCCGCGGCCGGAACTTTCTCCAGCCATTCCGCAAACGGTCCGGCAGCGAGTAATTCACGCCGCCCCAACACCGCCATCGCGTCGCCGAATTTTCCGCGCACGCCCTGGCCGGTGATTGATTCAAACTTCGTGACCTCGCGCAACTTCGTCTGCTGTTTTTTCGCGTAACCCGTGATCGCCCTCGCAATCGGATGCTGCGACTGCCGCTCCAACGCGTAGGCAAGCTCTAACACATCTTGCTCACGCCCTGGCGGAAAACTCTCCACCGCCACCACCGCAAGTTCGCCCGTGGTCAACGTGCCGGTCTTGT
>JAUXXD010000060.1 GCA_030681265.1 Candidatus Didemnitutus sp.
TAGCCGATGTCGTAGGCCCATTTGCCGGTGTCGAGGGCAGTGCCGCCGAACTCATCGGCCCATGTCAGCGCCCAACCCGGACCGGGTGTCCACGTGTCCGTGGCGTGCGCCACACCGACGCCCAGGCAAAAGATCGCGAGCACATTTCGCGTATATCGGTATCGCCGCCTCCGTTCGAATCGCATCCGTCACGCGTGCGCGCGGCTGCGAGTGATGACAAGGCGCGGTTGTGCAACCAGTGAAAAATCGTGGCCGCGATGCCGGTGCATCACTTCGGAAAGTTTTGTCGGACAGCTGGTTGTTTACCGCCGAACTTCTGCAACAAAGTCTGCTGCAATTCCGTCGGCGCGCCTCGCCAGCGCAGTGCGTCGTTTCTACTCAATTACGCCGCTACCGGCACCGCGGGCACCAGCGCCGGGCAACTCTAGGCGAGAAAGAAACTTGTTGGGAACCCGCCGCCACCAGTTAGATTGTCCCCATGAATTATTGCCCTGCACCAAACCGTTACGACTTGATGACCTACCGCCGCTGCGGGCAGAGCGGCCTGATGCTACCGGCGATCTCGCTCGGCTTGTGGCACAATTTCGGTGGCGACGCGCCGACGGAGAACGCCCACGCGCTGTGCCGCCGCGCCTTCGATCTTGGCATCACGCATTTCGACCTCGCCAACAACTATGGACCACCCCCCGGCTCTGCTGAGCGCAACTTCGGAGAGATTCTTCGCACCGACTTTCGCAACCTGCGCGACGAACTGATCATTTCGACCAAGGCGGGCTACCTCATGTGGCCCGGTCCGTATGGCGCCTTCGGCAGTCGGAAGTATTTATTGGCGAGCCTCGATCAGAGTTTGCAACGGCTCGGCGTCGATTACGTCGATATTTTCTACTCGCACCGCTTCGACCCCGATACGCCGTTGGCGGAAACGATGGGCGCGCTCGACCAAGCGTTGCGCTCCGGCAAGGCGCTCTATGTCGGGATCTCCTCTTACAATAGTCTGCGCACGAAGGAAGCGACGGCGCTGCTCCGCGAATTCGGTCACCGCTGCCTGATCCATCAGCCGAGTTACTCCATGCTCAACCGCTGGGTGGAGCAGGACGGCCTGCTCGACACGCTGGCGGCTGAAGGAGTCGGTTGCATTGCATTCTCTCCGCTCGCGCAAGGGATGTTGACCAACAAATATCTCGGCGGCGTGCCGGACGACAGTCGCGCCAAAGCCAACACGTCGCTCCGGCCAGAACTACTTTCCGCACACAACCTCGCCAACATTCGCGCACTCGACGCGATCGCCCGCGCGCGCGGACAAAGCCTCGCCCAAATGGCGATTGCGTGGGTGCTGCGCCATCCGGCCATGACCTCGGCGCTGATCGGCGCGAGCAAGGTAGAGCAACTCGACGACTGCGTCGGGGCGCTCGCGAATCACGCCTTTACAGCAGAGGAACTCGCCAACATCGACCGCTACGCGCACGACGGAGCGCTCAATCTTTGGCAAGCTTCCAGCGCGAAATAGTCCCGTCGCGAAGATAATGCCACGTTCGGCTGCACGCCGCGCTTCGCCTCGTGCAGCGTCTGCGCCAGCCGTAGAGGCGGAAGACTTTATTCAAAATCTTCCATCCGCCGTCGACTTTCAGCCGTGTGAAAAAATCCGTGGAGCGATGACCGCTCCGGTTATCCAACTCGACGCGCACCGTGGCGACGAGGCCGGTGGGCGCTCCATTTTGATCGTGCCAATCGTAGAGACCTTGCATCGGACCGGTAACGAGATCGGGGCCGATGTAACCGAAAAGCGTCGCGTCTTTGTGGTAGGCCGGAGGCATGTCGTCACCTTTGCCTGACTTGCCATCTGCCACATAGAGTTCGACGAGCTTGGTAATGGCGCTGCGGTCAGCCGAGTTATCGTTTGGGGCAATCATAGGGTAGCAGCGAAATGTCTTCAGCGCCGGAATCGGCAAGCGCATGGCCCCGCCGCGCCACTCCGGGCCACGGTCCTTAGGTTACCGGCGGCTTAACAACGCCGATTTCAAGTAACAGGTTGGCGAAGCGCTGCTGCTCGCCGGTGGCGATCATCAACGTCGTGCGCGGCGAGGCGATTTTCTCGTAGAACGCCCAGCGTTCCATCTCGGTCCACGTTACCTGTGGTCCGAGTTTCTCGCGGTAAACCGCGTGCAACAGCGACGCGAAATCGGCCGGCGGCTGCATCACCGTGGCCGCCTGCACGGGAGTCATTTCCAGAAGCACCTCGAGCACTGTGACCGCATCGATCATCCCCGGCGCGAGATTTAAGTAAACGATGCGCGCATTGGGACCGCGATTGCCCGCGGTCGGAAAGTTGCTGTCGCCGATGAAAACTTGGGAGAAGTGGCCGGAGCTGGCGAGACCGGCGAGGATTTCGGGGTGGAGCAGACGCGTTGTGAGCATGGGCGGACTCAATCCAATTCGTCTCGCGACCGGGAGCAAAATTCCGTCGATGACTCACATCGCGTGTGCGGTCGACTTGCGGCTGGGCAAAAAAAGCCCGCCGACCAAGCGGCGGGCGGGAAAAGTGCGCGGCAAACGCGCACCGGCGTGACGAATGCTTAGATTGCCGCGAGAATTGCGTTGAGCGTCTCACTGGGACGCATGACGGCGCCGGCCTTCGTGTCGTCGGGCTGGTAATAGCCGCCGATGTCGGCGGGTTTGCCCTGGGCGGCGACCATTTCCTTGACGATCTGCTCCTCGCACTCCGTGAGCTTTGCGGCGATTGGCGTGAAGACGGTCTTCAGATCGAGATCGGCGAATTGCGCGGCGAGGGCTTCGGCCCAATAGAGCGCGAGATAGAAATGACTGCCGCGGTTGTCGATGCCCGCGCCGACTTTGCGGGCAGGGGACTTGTCGGTTTCGAGAAACTTCCCGGTCGCGGTGTCCAGCGTGTCCGCGAGGATCTTGGCTTTGGGATGCTTGGTTGTCTCACCGAGGTGTTCGAACGAAGCCGCCAGCGCGAAAAACTCGCCGAGCGAATCCCAGCGGAGGAAGTTTTCGCCTACGAGTTGTTCGACGTGCTTCGGAGCGGAGCCGCCGGCACCGGTTTCGAACAAACCGCCGCCCTTCATGAGCGGAACAATCGAAAGCATCTTGGCCGAGGTGCCGACTTCGAGAATTGGGAAAAGGTCCGTGAGGTAATCGCGGAGCACGTTGCCGGTGACGGAAATCGTGTCTTGTCCCGCTTTGAGGCGTGCGAGCGTGTGGGTGCACGCCGCGGCGGGCGCGAGCGTGCGCAGGTCGAGGCCGGTCGTCTCTTCTTCGGCCAGATACTTTTCCACCTTGGTAATAATCTGCGCGTCGTGCGCGCGGTTGGCATCGAGCCAGAAGACGGCGGGCGTGTTGCTAAGGCGGGCGCGGCGCACCGCCAGTTTCACCCAATCGCGAATGGCGGCGTCTTTCGTCTGACAGGCGCGCCAGATGTCGCCGGCGTCAACGTTGTGTTCGAGCACGGTCGAGCCGGTGGCGGTGACGATGCGCACGGTGCCCTTGGCGGGCATGACGAACGTCTTGTTGTGCGAACCGTATTCTTCGGCCGCTTGGGCCATGAGGCCGACGTTGGGGACGGAGCCCATCGTCTGCGGGTCGAATGCTCCGTGCTTTTTGCAGAATTCAATGACCGCCTGATAAACACCGGCGTAGCTGCTGTCCGGAATGACGCACAGCGTGTCCTGCCCCTTGCCTTGCGCATTCCACATCTGGCCGGAAGTGCGGATCATGGCGGGCATCGAGGCGTCGATGATGACGTCGCTCGGCACATGGAGATTGGTGATGCCCTTGTCAGAATTCACCATCGCGATGGCGGGGCCGTTGGCGAATGCGGCCGCGATGTCCGCTTCGATGGCGGACTTTTGCGCTTCCGGCAGTTTTTGAATTTTGGCAACGAGATCGCCGAAGCCGTTGTTCAAATCGATGCCAAGCGGAGCGAGGGTGTCGGCGTGCTTGGTGAGCAGGTCGCGGAAGAATACGCTAACGCCGTGACCGAAGATAATCGGGTCGGAGACCTTCATCATCGTCGCCTTGAGATGGAGCTAGAAGAGCACGCCATCGGCCTTGGCGCGGGCGACTTGGGCGTCGAGGAACGTCAGCAGTGCGGCGCGGCGCATGACGGTCGCGTCGAGAATTTCGCCTGCTTGGAGCGCGGTTTTCCCCTTGAGAACGCTCACGGTGCCGTCGGCGGCGACGAACTCGATCTTCACGTCCATTGCTTGCGGAATGGTGATGGATTGCTCGTTGGAGAAAAAGTCGTCTTTGCCCATCGTGGAGACGGCAGTCTTCGATTCGGCGGACCATTGGCCCATCGAGTGCGGGTGCTTTTTGGCGTAATCCTTCACCGCCTTCGGGGCACGACGGTCGGAATTACCTTCGCGCAACACCGGGTTGACGGCGCTGCCTTTGACTTTGTCGTAGCGCGCCTTGTGGTCCTTTTCTGCCTCGGTTTTTGGCACTTCCGGATAATCGGGGAGCTTGTAGCCTTTGCTCTGCAACTCGGTGATGGCCGCCTTCAATTGCGGCACGGACGCGCTGATGTTGGGCAACTTGATGATGTTGGCCTCAGGTGTGAGAGTCATCGCGCCGAGTTCGGCCAAGGCGTCCGGCGTGCGTTGCGCCTCGGTCAGAAACTCGGGAAACACCGCGAGAATGCGACCAGCGAGCGAGATGTCGCGCAACGCCACCGCAATGCCGGCGTGCTTGGTGAACGCCTGGACAATCGGGAGCAGGGAGTAGGTGGCGAGAGCCGGGGCTTCGTCGGTCTTCGTGTAGATAATGGTGGGCTGGGCGGACATAGGATTGGAAAAGGAAATTAAGTTAGCCCTGACCAAAGCGGGGCGGGGGAGCGCGGTCAAAAGCAATTGCCGAGCGTCTGTTGCTCAGATGCTACCGTGATACATTCGGGCAGTTCCCCTTAAGTTACGCTGATAGGTCCGGCGGCGCGTGCGCCCCAGTTGACCGTGGACGGTGTCATTTTGCACTTCGCAAGACGGGCTGGGGCGTGTTGGGTCGCAGCATGAGTCGTGAAATGTGCTACCGCTGCTTCTGGCCAACAATGCTTTGTTGGTGTCCGACGCTGCACGCGATGGCGACGCGCACGCGCTTCATTTTCCTGATGCACCCGAAGGAATTTAAGCAGGAGAAGGCCGGCACGGGACGGCTCACACGCCTCTGCCTCGCCAACAGCGAGCTGCACATGGGGATGAATTTCACCGACGACGAAGCCGTTGCCGCACTCATCCAGGACCCGCGCAACTACGCCGTGCTGCTCTATCCCGGCGCGAACGCGAAAAATCTTTCTCATGGCGAACTCGCCCCGGCTGATCTCGGCGGGCGGCAACTTGTCGTATTTCTCCTCGATGCCACGTGGGCTGGTGCGCGCAAGATGCTGCGTTTGAGTCCGAACTTGCAGGCGTTGCCGCGCATCATGTTCACGCCGTCGACCATGAGTCGCTACGTCATCAAGCAGCAACCGCAGGAAGGCTGTCTCTCGACGCTCGAAGCCGTGCACGAGCTGTTGCTCAACTTGGAACGCTCGCAGCTCGACTACTACCCGCAACCGGAGCAACTCCTCGAGGTGTTTCAACGCATGCAGGACTACCAACTCAAATGCGCCGCCGATCCGAATCGCGGCGGCTACCGCCGTCGCGCCTACAGCGAGCCAGCCACGCGTGCGGCTCCGCGCGGTCGCAGCGGCACGCGGCGGCAGAACTACTTGAAAACGCCGTTATCAGAGAGCGATGCCGCAGGCACTGCGCCGGCTGACCCTTCCGCACGGCGACGCACGGCGGTGCTTGCTCCGAACGCAGACCAGACTCACGGTGCCAGCCAATGAAGCCAAACATCACGCTCGCCGAAACGAAGACGCCCAACGGGGCGCGCATGACGCTGGTCGAGCACGACGGCAATTTCTGCATCCGCGTCAACGGACAGCAGCTCATGCACTCCGCCGTTTCGACTTCGGAGCTGAAACTTGGCGCACTCGGCTGCGCCCGCGCCGCCGGCAAGCCGGCGGCGAAAATTCTCATCGGTGGACTCGGACTCGGATTCACGCTCAAGAGCGTCCTCCAAACTGTGGCCAGCGACGCCACCGTGCACGTCGCCGAGCTTTTTCCCGAAATCGTCGAATGGAATCGCACGTTCATGGCCGGCCTCAACGGCGCGTCGCTGGCCGATCCGCGGGTAAAAATCATCGAAGGCGACGTGCGCGCCCTCATCGAGCGTTCGGCTCATGCGCCCTACGACGCCATCGTCCTCGACATCGACAACGGCACGACCGCGATGGTCGCCGCCGCGAATCACGATCTCTACAGCCCCGGCGGCATGCGACTCATTGCGCGCGCGCTCAAGCCCGGTGGCCGCGCCACCGTGTGGTCCGCCGCACCCGATCCCGCGATTCAAGTCCGGCTTGTGAAGGCCGGTCTCATTGTGCAGGCCGTGCCCGCCAAGCTCCACGAAAACGCCAAGCGCGCTGCCTACATGATCTACGTCGCTGACAAACCGGAAGCATCCGCGAAACCGGTCACGCCGAAGTCGAATAGCTAATGTGATGCTGCAGCACGGCGTGCGCCAACTTACGTGCCAATCACGCGCACTTCGCCAAAACGCAACACCGGCGCGTTCGCCGCGCGTGATTCCGCCAATGAGACGGTGAAGGTTGCTTCCCAGTCGTTGAGCTCCTCGGCGTCCACCAACACCTGCGCGATCGGCCATTGCTTGCCGCCAGCTGCCGCTGTCTCCTCCTCCAGAAAATGCGTGTGGTGCGCCGCGCGTCCGGCGGGGTCGAGGCGAAAACGCGTGCGCTCGGTGAAGTAGGGTTCAAAGGCGCGTTCGAGGCGCCGCGCTTCGGCCACGCGCGCGGACTCGAGCGTGCCTTCCGCCGCGATCGGATCGACGAGTCGGGCAACGGCCGCCTCCCAATCGCGCGCTGCGATGTCCTGCAGAAACCCGAGTAGCGCGGTGCGCACGAGGCGTTGCAACGCGGCCGTGTCGCGCGTGATGTCGAAGCTCGTTGGTCGTGCCGGCTTGTCGGCAGATTCCGCAGCGACAAATTCCGGATTCCGCAACCGTTCCCATTCTTCCAACAAACTCGAATCGATTGCCCGGATGAGCTCGCGAAAATACTCCTCCATCTCGAGCACGCTTTCCGACTTGGCGCTCTCCGGCACGGTTTGCGACAGCACTTTGTATGTCTGCATCAGGTGGCGCAGCAGCAGTCCTTCGCTGCGCTCGAGTCCGTATTCGCGGATGTAGTCGGCGAAACTCAGGTAACGTTCGAACATCTCGCGCGCGATCGACTTTGGGCGCACGTTCTCCTGCGCGATCCACGGATGTCCCGCCGCAAAAATATTGAACGACTCGTAGAGAAACTCGCGCAACGGTTTCGGATGCTCCGTGATCTCCTCCAGTTTCGCCATGCGTTCGTCGTAGGGCACGCCGGCTGCTTTTAATTCCAGCAGTTTCGCGGTTTTTAGTTTGTCCACCTGTCGGCGCAGAATCTGATCCGGATCTTCCACAATCGCTTCGCAGAGCGTGAGCACAGCAAACGGATAATCGGGACTCTCGCGATCCAGCAGCGGCAACGTGTCAATGAGGTAGAGTGAGAGTGCTTGGTGCAGCGAAAAATCGTCCTGCAACTCCACGTTGACCCGCAAGCGCCGGCCGCTGGGCGTGCGCGGGATGATCTCGACAATCTTGCGCTCGAGTAGCGCGCGGAACAGTTGCCAGCCGCGACGGCGCAACGTGTTCTTCTTGCTCGGCGTTTCGTGGCAATCGCGGATCAACCGCTGCAGCGCGCGACAGCCATCGGCATCGCGACTGAGCACGAGCAACAGCATGCCGTGCGACAGCTGGAAGCGCGACAAGAGTTCCTCCGGCGGCGCCGTCAGCAACTTCGCAAACGTGCGCGCGTCCCAGCTCACCGTGCCCTCGGGCGCCTGTTGTTTCACGAGTTTCTTTTTCTTCGACGGGTCGGCGGCGGCTTTGGCTTCAGCGCGCTTGTTTTCGATGACGTGTTCCGGCGCCTGCACGATGACGTAACCCTGCGCGTCGTAACCGGCACGTCCGGCGCGACCTGCCACCTGACGAAAATCGCGCACGCTGAGCACGGCGGATTTTTGCCCGTCGTATTTCCACAACTGCGTAAAGACCACGGTGCGGATCGGCACGTTGATCCCGACGCCGAGTGTGTCGGTGCCGCAAATCAATTTGAGCCGCCCTTTCTGCGCGAGGCTCTCGACGAGGATGCGGTATTTCGGCAGCAAACCCGCGTGATGCACGCCGATCCCGTGACGCAGCCAGCGCTTCATCTCGCGACCGTAGGGACTGTTGAATTTCACGCGCTCCAACTCGGTCGCGAGCACAGCCTTCTCCTCCTTCGTGCACACGTTGAGACTCATCAACGCCTGCGCCGCTTCCGCGGCGGCACGTTGCGTGAAATGCACGAGGTAAATCGGCGCACGCTCGGCTTGCAGCAAATCGTCGAGCCGCTCGGGCAGGGGAGTTTCCGAATACTCGAAACTCAACGGCACCGGACGACGATCACTCCGCACCGTGACCGACGTGGCACCGGTCAGCTTGGTCATTTCGCGTTCGAAAAACTCCGTCGAGCCCAGCGTGGCCGACATGAGCAGAAAGCGTGACTGCGGCAACGTCAGCAACGGCACTTGCCATGCGTAACCCCGCTCGGCGTCCGAGTAGTAGTGAAATTCGTCCATGATCACCGCGCCGACTTGCGCGTGTTCGCCGCGCGTGAGGGCGATATTGGCGAGAATCTCCGCCGTGCAGCAGAGGATCGGTGCCTGCGGATTCACCGACGCGTCGCCCGTCATCATGCCGACATGCTCCGGACCGAAATCGCGGCAGAGACTGAGAAACTTTTCGTTGACCAACGCCTTGATCGGGCACGTGTAAACCGAGCGTTGCCCGGCGCAGAGCGCCTTGAAATGCAGTGCGGCCGCGACGAGCGATTTACCGGAGCCGGTTGGCGTGTTCAGCACGACATTTTGCCCGTCGAAGAGGGCGAGAATCGCTTCCTCCTGCTCCGGATAAAGCGTGATGCCGCGTTCGGCCATTGCCGCGAGAAAGCGGTCGAGCACGGCGTCGGCGCTACTGCCAACCGGCAGCGGAGCGAGAGGAGGAGCGGAAGTCACAGGCACGGCGCAACGGCGACGGCGTTGCGTCACCGGCTAACACGCGATATGGCTTCAGCCGATGGCGAGCAACTCGACGTCGAACACGAGCGTCGCGTTCGGCGGAATCGCGCCGGGATAACCGCGCGCGCCGTAGCCGAGATGCGGCGGAATCGTGAGTTTGACCTTGTCGCCGATGCGCATGGTCGCGACGCCTTGGTCCCAACCACCGATGACCTGACGCGCACCGAGCAGAAATTGAAACGGTTCGTCGCGATCGAGGGAGCTGTCGAATTTCTGGCCGTTGGTCAGCCAGCCAGTGTAATGCACGGTGACGAGATCGCCTTTGCGGGGCGCGGCTCCGTTACCGGTGACGAGTTTCTCAATCAGGAGTTCGGCGGTGGGCATGAGGCGAAATTGGCGCGGCAAGGCGCAGACACAAGCGCGCGTTGCGGTTACTTCTTTTTGTTGAGCGCGGCGGTGAACCAATCGGCGTTGACCGCTTGCGGCGCACGCGGCGCGGCGGCGCGATTGCCGGGACGATCATTGCCGCGACTGCCCGGCGCGCCCAACGGCGGGCGCGGACCGAGTGGCGGATTGGCGCGCAGGGAGAGCGCGATGCGTTTGCGCGGCAGGTCGATTTCCACGACGGTCACGGTGACTTTCTGCTGCGGCTTCACGACTTCAGTCGGATCCTTGACGAAGCTGTCCGCCAGTTGCGACACGTGCACGAGTCCGTCCTGGTGAACGCCGATATCCACGAACGCGCCGAAGGCCGTTACGTTCGTCACGATGCCGGGCAATTTCATCCCCGGTTGCAAATCCTCGGGCTTGTTGACGCCCTCCTGAAAACTGAACGCCTCGAACTGCTGGCGCGGATCGCGTCCGGGTTTGGCGAGTTCCGCCATGATGTCGCGCAAGGTCGGCAAGCCGACGTTGGCGGTGACGTAATTTTCCAGTTTGAGCCGCTTGCGTAGTCCTTCTTCACGCATGAGGTCGGCGACAGTTGCGCCGAGGTCCTGCGCCATTTTCTCCACCAACGCATAACGCTCCGGGTGCACGGCACTGCGATCGAGCGGATGCGCGGCGTCGCGAATACGCAGGAAGCCGGCGGCCTGCTCGAACGCTTTCGGGCCGAGTCGGGGCACTTGCAGCAGGTCGGCACGCGACTTGAACGGCCCTTGTTCATCGCGCCGCGCCACGATGGCGGCGGCGGTGGCGGTGTTGAGACCGGAGACGTAACTGAGTAACTGTTTCGACGCCGTGTTCACTTCGACGCCAACGGCGTTCACACAAGAAACGACGCGGTCATCGAGCGAGCGCTGCAACGCGTGTTGATCGAGGTCGTGCTGGTATTGCCCGACGCCGATCGATTTCGGGTCCAGCTTCACCAACTCCGCGAGCGGATCCATCAGGCGGCGTCCGATGGACACTGCGCCGCGCACAGTGAGGTCGTGATCGGGAAATTCTTCGCGCGCCACTTCACTGGCCGAATAGATCGATGCGCCGGATTCGTTGACCATCACCACGGGGATCGACGGCGGCAAGCCGAGCAAGCGCACGAAGGCCTCGGTCTCGCGTCCACCGGTGCCGTTGCCGATGGCGATTGCCTCGACTTTGAAAAACTCGATGAAGCCCTTGAGCTTGTCCTTGGCTTCCGTCGGCGAACGGTCGGGAAAGACGACGTCGTTGTGCAGCAATTTTCCCTGGCGATCCAACAGGACGACTTTGCAACCGGTGCGAAAACCCGGATCGATCGCGAGCATGGCACGCTGGCCGAGCGGGGGCGCGAGGAGCAGTTCGCGCAGATTCTCGGCGAAGACTTTGTTCGCTGCTTCGTCGGCGCGCTTCTTCGACTCCAGACGCATTTCCGTTTCCATCGCGGGCGTGAGTAAGCGCTTGAAGGCATCCTGCGCCGCCAGTCGCATCTGGGCCGCCGCCGCGTTCGTGCCACGCACGAAATGTTGTTCGACGATTGCCTGCCCGACGAGCTCGTCGGGCAGGGTGATGCGCATGATGAGGCAGGATTCATTTTCACCGCGGCGCATGGCGAGGATGCGGTGTGACGGTGCCTTTGCCAGCGGTTCGCTCCAATCGAAGTAGTCTTTGAATTTCGCGCCCTCCGCTTCCTTGCCGAACATGACTTTCGAGGAAATCACCGCCTGCTCGCGGAATAGTGTGCGCAGACGGTCGCGAATCGGCGCGGCGTCGTTCATCCGCTCGGCGAGAATGTCGCGCGCTCCGGCGAGTGCTTCGTCGGCGCTGGCAAGCGAGCCTTTGGTATTCTTGCCGTCATCCAGCGTGAACTCGCGACCGACATAGGCGGCGGCGGCAGCCGCGATGTCGCTTGCCGGATCTTGCGTCCACATCAACTCCGCCAGTGGCTCCAGTCCCTTCTCGCGGGCAATGGTGGCGCGGGTGCGCTTTTTCGGGCGGAACGGCAGGTAGATATCCTCCAATTGCGCGAGTGTCGTCGCGCCGCCGATGGCCGAGCGCAGGGCGTCGGTGAGGAGATTGCGTTCCAGCAGCGACGCCACAATCGCCGCGCGGCGCTCGTCAAGTTGCGCGAGTTGTTCCAAGCGGTCGCGAATCGCAAGCACCTGCACTTCGTCGAGCTCGCCGGTCACTTCCTTGCGATAACGGGAAATAAAGGGAACGGTGGCGCCGTCCTTCAGCAATTGGGCCGTGGCGGCGACTTGGTGGACCTTGAGCTTGAGCTCCGTCGCGAGTTGGAGGACGTGGTCGGCCTTGGGATGTTCCGGAGAAGCGGGCATGGAAGAAACGCACGAGTCCAACTTCCGCCTGCGGGCGGGCAAGGGAAAACACCATGCGCGGCGCCACTTGACGTGCCGAGACGAACGTTGCTGGCCTCAAGCCACGCGTGTCACGCGTGACTCTGTTTGCTGTCCCCCGACAGAGAGTTTCAGCACATCGCCTTCGAATTTACCGACGAGTTGGTGACCGAGCGGAGACTGCGGAGTGATGACCATCACGGCGCGGCCTTGATGTTCGACTTCGGTGCCGCCCGCTTTCGGGCCGATCAAATAATGCGCGGACTTGCCCGCGCTTTCCACCGTGACAAGTGCGCCGAGACTGATCGGTTCATTCGGCGCGAAATCGCGCGCCGTGAGCGACCGGAAGTGGGCGACCGCCTGCGCGGCTTCCTCGGCAGCTTTCGATTGGCCATGGGCGAGGTAGGACGCTTCGAGGCCGCGCGTGTCGTATTTGTCTTCCGCCTTGTTTTCCTCGTCGGTGGCTTCGGCGTGCGTGGCGAGTGCAGCCTGCATAAACAGGTCCACTTCGGCGGTGAGCACCGCGATAATCTGCTCGAGCAATTCGGGTTTGTTCATACGGGCGTCAGGCAACATTTAGCGGCGCGGTTCGTCACCATAGATCGCGACGACGACGGGGCGACCAGCGAACATGTAGCCGCGATACATGCCGGCGGAGTTGAAATCCATCGCGACGTTGCCGTCATGATCGAGTGCAATCACCCCGCCGTCACCGCCGAGTTTGGCAACCTTCGCAAGCGTGTAGGCGGCGGCGGTGTTGATGTCCTTGGCCGCGTATTCCATCTGCGCGGAAATGTCGTGAGCGACGTTGGCGCGGATAAAATATTCGCCCCAGCCGGTGGCGCTGACGGCGCACGTGGCGTTGTTGGCGTAAGTGCCCGCACCGATTACCGGCACGTCGCCGACGCGGCCGAATTTCTTGTTCGTCATGCCGCCGGTCGAAGTGCCGGCGGCGAGATTCCCCGCTTGGTCGAGCGCGACGCAGCCAACCGTGCCGTATTTTTCCTCGCGGATAAAATGCAGGGCATCGTCGCTGATGCCCGGTGAGGACAAATCGAGCGGCACGGACGAAGTGCCTTGATCCGCGCGGGTCTCGCGCTTCTTCGCCCGCTCCAATTGCGCGCGCCGGAAATCCGTATGAAAATACTCGTTTTCGACAAATTCGTAGCCGCGCGAGGCGGCGAACCGTTCGGCGCCTTCGCCAATCATCATCACGTGCGGCGAGTGTTCCATAACTTCGCGGGCGAGTTGCAGGGGATTGCGGATGCGGCGCACACCGGCGATCGCGCCAGCCTGCAAGGTCGCACCGTTCATAATCGAGGCATCGAGCTCGCAGATGCCGTCGGCGTTGAACACCGCGCCTTTGCCCGCGTTGAAGAGCGGCGAATCTTCCATCACGCGAACGGCGGCGAGCACGGCATCGAGTGCCGCACCGCCGGATTCGAGCACGGCGTAACCGGCCTGCAACGCCTCGGCGAGTGTGGCGCGGTATTGCGCTTCGAGTTCGGCCGACATCTGGTCGCGTTGAATCACACCAGCGCCGCCGTGGATGACGAGGCCGTAGGTTTTCATAGTCGGAGTGGTGGATTCGTGGGCAACGGCGGATGCGGGGAGTGCGACGGCGGCGAGGAGGAGGGGAAGTTTCATGGGGTGAGCAGCAACCGAGGCGCCGGATGGATTATTTGACGAGCCCGAGCGAGGAGATGAAGAAAGCGTAATCGCGGGCGACGTCGTTGAGCGCATCGTAACGCCCCGCCGCGCCACCGTGGCCCGCGCCGAAATTCGTGCGGAGCAACAGGGCGTTGCCGCCTTGCGTTTCGTTTACGCGCAGCTTCGCGAGGTATTTCGCGCCTTCCCAATAGGGCACTTGGCTGTCGTAGAAGGAAACATTCACGAGCACGTGCGGGTAGTGCGCGGGGGTGATGTTGTCGTAGGGACTGTAGGCGCGCATCCAGAAGTATTCCTCCTTGAGGTTGGGATTGCCCCACTCGACGTATTCCTCGGTCGTGAGCGGCAGGGTGGCGTCGAGCATGGTGTTGAGCACATCCACAAATGGCACGACGACGAGCGCGGCCTTAAAAAGATCCGGGCGTTGATTCAGCACCGCGCCCATCAGCAGACCGCCAGCGCTGCCGCCGGAAATCACGAGTTGCGGTGGTGTCGTCCAACGCTCGTTCACCAGCCATTGGGCCGTGTCCACGAAATCGTTGAAGGTGGTCATCTTCTTTTCCATGCGACCGGCCAAGCGCCACTCTTCACCGAGTTCGCCGCCGCCGCGGATGTGCGCGATGGCAAAAATGACGCCACGGTCGAGGAGACTGACGCGATTCGAACTAAATGTGATCGGCATGCTCACGCCGTAGGAGCCGTAGCCGTAAAGCCAGAAAGGTTGTGGCTGGGTGCGGTCAACATCGGCGCGATAAACGATCGAGAGCGGCACTTGCACACCGTCGCGCATGGTGGCCCAGACGCGTGCGGCGACGTAGTTGGCGGAGTCGAAACCACCAAGCACTTCCTGCTGTTTGATCAGCGTGCGCTCGCCGGTCGCGAGATTGGTCGAGTAGGTGCTGGCTGGGCGCACCATCGATTGGTAGCTAAAGCGAACATCGTCGGTGTCGTATTGCCAATTGCTCGCGAGCGAAACCTGGTAGGCGGCATCAGGCATTGCGAGGCGCACCGTTTTCCCGGTGGCAAATTCGTAGGCGCGCAAGTGCGGCAGACCGTTCTCGCGCTCTTCGATCACGAGGTAACGCGCGAAGGCGTCGATGCCCTCGATTTTCACCGCAGGATTATGGGCGACGACTTCCTCCCACGCGGTCGGCTGCGCCACCGGCGCGCGCACGATGCGGTAGTTGGTCGCCTGGTTGTTGGTGGCGAAATAGAAGTAACCTTTGCGGTGGTCGGGATAATATTTTTCCTCCTTCACGCGGGGGCGCAGCACTTGGAACTTTCCCGTGGCGTCGTGGGCGGCGAGCGCGATGACTTCGGTGGTGACTTTGCTTTCAGAGGTGCTGAACAGCCATTGGCCGTCGCGCGACTTCGCCACATCGATGTTAAACAGCTCATCCGTTTCCTCGTGCAGCAATTCGTGGCGCGCCGCACTCAGCGTCCAGCGGTGCAATTTGTCGGAGCGCTTCGAGTCGTTTTCGGTGACGTAGTAGAGCACGTCGTTACCGCGGCCCCATTCGAGGTCGGAAACCTTGCCGATTTCCTGCGGAATGAGCTGCTTCGCCGCGAGGTCCATCACGAAGACTTCGTATTGGCGGTAGCCGGTCCAATCGACCGAGTAAGCGAGGCGTGTGCCGTCGTCGCTGACACGGTAATGACCGATGGCAATGTAGGGTTTGCCCGCGCCCATGACGTTGAGGTCGAGCAGCACTTCTTCGCCGGTGCCGGCTGCGTCGGTCGCGCGGCAATAGAGCGCATACTGTTTATCCTTTTCGGTGCGCGTGTAGTAATGCCAGCCGAGGTAGGCAATCGGCGCGCTGGTGTCGTCTTCCTTGATGCGGCCGCGCATCTCTGCGAACAACTGCGTGCGCAATTCTTTGGTCGGCGCTAGCACGGACTCGGTGTAGGCGTTCTCCTTTTCGAGGTAGGTTTTGACTTCAGGATTCTCCTTTTCGCGCAGCCAGAAATAATCGTCGATGCGCACGTCTTCGTGGACGGTCACATCCTTCGGGCGTTTGGCGGCCGCAGGCGCTTGCGGCGTCGCGAGGTCAAATTGAGCGGAGGCGGGCAATGCAGCAGACATGGAAAGTGCGAGGAGAAGAACGGTTTTCATGGGCAGTTGAAAAAATTAATGCCGTCGGCCGGGAGCGGTCCCGGGGATTTGAAGGTGATTGGCCAAGTCAATCAGGCGATGGCGCAACAGCAGATTTTCCTCCTGCGGAGTTGTGTGGAAAACCGAGCGTTGCGTGACGCGTTCGGCAAGTTCGGCGCTGACAATGAAGATGCATTCGTTGGCCACGAACAGCAGGTTGCCACGCTTCGCCACGAGCGGTTCGGCGCTGGGCAGATCCAGTCCGCTCCGCCGTGCATCAAATGCCGAGCCCCCCGGCAACAGCGTGTAAACGAAGAGCGAACCTGCGCGGAAATCCGGTGAGTAATCACTCGCCTCGTTGGTTGTGCCCGGGAAACGCTCCTCGAAATTGGGCGCGACATGCACGGCGAAAAAATAAGCTAGAAAATCGCGCAGGCCACGAGTGTCGCGTTCCCAGCGACTCGAACGGTCGAGCGGGAAGCACGCAATGCTCACGTAGGTGCTGACGTCGTCGCTGAACGTCACAACGTTCTCCGTATCGAAAATTTTGCCGCCCAATCCTCCGAGCACCGGCACGGTTACCCGGAAACGCTCGTTTGGTGCAGTATAAACAGCATCCTCTACATTGCCGTAGAGTCCTTGATCAGGCGCTGCCTGTCCCACTGCAGAAACTGTTGCGCCGAGCACCAGCAACGGCAGGAGGAATAAGCGCAACGACAACATGGAAACAGGGAACTGTGTTGGTTCAGGAGGAAACTTCAAGCATCGGCCGGCAGTTAGAGGGTCAAATGCTGCCAAATCGACACCGGGATGTCCTCGGGACGCGCGCGGCCATCGAGGCCGGCGGCGGCGAGCCGTTCCAACCACGCGGCCCCACCGTCGGGCAGCTTGTGGCGGAGGAGCGACGCGATCTGTTTGCGCCGTTGTTGAAAACAGGCGCGAATCAGCAGCTTGGTTTCTGCCGAAAAAAGAAACGGTGTGGGACGGCGCGCGAGATTGAGCAAGTAGGACTCGATATCGGGCGCGGGGTAGAAACACGCGGCGCCCACCTTGTGTCCGCGGTCGGCGATAAAGGCTGATTGCACGAAAATCGAAATCGCGCCGAATTGCTTCGAGCCCGGCTCCGCGACGTAGCGTTGCGCGGCTTCCTGTTGCAACATCAGCACCATGCGCACGGGCAACGGCCCGCTCAGCACCGCGTCCATCCAGGGTGTAGAAATCGCATAGGGCAAATTGGCGACGATTTTGAACTGCGCACTGCGCTCCGCCGGCAAGGCCGCGAGTGGTTCGTCGATGGCGTCGCCTTCGAGCAGATGCAAAGTCGCGTAGTTCGACGCGAGTGTGGTGCGCAAATAGGTCGCGAGCACCTCGTCCTTTTCCACGGCCCACACCTCAGCCTTGGCTTCCAGCAACGCGGAAGTGAGGGTGCCGAGTCCCGGCCCGACTTCGACGACGACATCACCGGCGGCGACGGCGGCGAGATCGAGCGACTTGCGCACGATGTTACCGTCGATGAGAAAATTCTGCCCGAGAAAGCGCTTCGGTTGATGACCGAGGTGGGCGAGCACGTCCCGCGTGGCTGAGGGCGTGAGCGGCATGCGTCAGCTCCGGCCCTCTTCGGCGTCGAACAGATCGAAGAACGTCACAATGTCGGCCCGGTCCGCGAGACCGGCATCGGCTTTGTATTTCGCCAGCAACGGCGAAGCCTCGTCGTGCCAGCCGCGTTTGCTCACGAAACCGTTCCACACCACGGCATCCTCGGCGACGAGGCGGCGGCCTTGCGAGTCGCACCACGCCAGCACGTCCTCGTCGGATTGGCCCGCGTTGACCAAGGCTTGGATCGCCGCGTAATCCACTTGGAGAAAACGGCAGAGGCGCGCATCCATGCCGAGACCGAGATTGGCGTGGTAATCCGGGTGCAATGCCCCGCGCGCGTGCTGGCGGATTTTTTCCAGCATGCGCGGCAGATAAAAGAAACCACCGACGGTGGCGCGGGGTGAGAGAGGGAATGAGGGAGTGCTCATGCGACGGTGAATTCGTGAATCAATTGCGTCGGATCCTCGGCGCGCATCAACGCTTCGCCGACGAGAATGGCCTGCGCGCCCGCAGCGTGCACGCGCGCGGAATCGCGTGCCGTGTGAATTCCGCTTTCACTCACGGCGATGACGCCCTTGGGGAATTGCGGAATCAAGCGCTCGGACAAACTGAGATCCGTTTGGAAAATCGCCAGATCGCGGTTGTTCACGCCAATGATTTTAGCGCCGTGGGTCACCGCGCGGTCCAAATCGGCTTCGTTGTGAATCTCGAACAACGCATCGAGTCCGGCCGCTTGGGCGGAACGATGCAGCCAACCGATTTCGGCGTCCCCCAGCGCGCGCACGATGATGAGAATCGCACTCGCGCCAGCCTCGCGCGCTTGGAACACTTGCACGGGGTGCAACATGAAATCCTTGCGCAGACAGGGGAGCGGTTGCGCGGTCGTCTGAAAATGCGCGGTGACTTCCTCGAGATCAGCGAGGTTCCCGCCGAAATAGCGTTCGTCCGTGAGAATTGACAGCGCGCTCGCCTTCGCCCCGTGGTAGCGCTGCGCCTGGGCCAACGCGCTGGCCCCTTCGCGAATCGCGCCCGCCGAGGGCGAACGACGCTTGATCTCGGCAATGACGGCGAGTTTGCCCGCCGGATGCCGCAGCGCGTTGGCGAACGACGGCACCGGCGGCAACGACGCGTGCAGCGCGGCCAGTTCCTCTTCGAAAACGGGCCGGATAAGGCCGGCGATTTCGCGCCGCTTGTTCGCCATGATCTCGGTGAGCTTATCCATGCCTGATAGGTAAGGGCGTCAGAATTGGCTAACCCGCGCGCAATTCAACCCACAAGTTTCTTGTCACCGCACGGTTCCCACGGACAGTGGAAGCCGATGAGCGCCATAGAAGACCTCCGCCGCACCATGGCCCGCCTCCGCGCCCCCGATGGTTGCCCGTGGGATCGCGAGCAAACCCACCAAACCCTCGCGCGTTGCCTGATCGACGAGTGCAGCGAGTTGCTCGACACGATCGATCGCAACGACCTGCCGCACATGCGCGAGGAACTCGGTGACGTGCTCATCCAAGTCGTGTTTCACGCGCAACTTGCCGCCGAACGCGGCGAGTTTGATTTCGATGACGTCGCGCGCAGCATCAACGAGAAGCTCGTCCGCCGCCATCCGCATGTCTTTGGCACGGCCACGGCCGATAACTCCGCGCAAGTGATCGAAGTCTGGGAGCAAGTGAAAGCCCGCGAAAAAGCCGAGGCGGGCACGCACGAAACGACGGTTTTCAAACCGCTGCCGCCGCGGCTGCCCGCGCTGATGTTCGCTGAAGCCGTCGCCAAGCGCATCGCCAAGGACAACCTGCCCGCCGACGGGATCGTTGCCTCTGCCGCAATCGCCGCACGCGCCAAGACACTGACAACTGTCGAGGCGGGCCGCGCGCTGTTTGAGCTGGCCGCCGCGTGTCGCGTGCAAGGCATTGACCCGGAAGCAGCCTTGCGCGCGGAATGTGATCGCGTGATGCGCGCCGTCGAAGCCCGCGTCACCCCACCAGCAGAACCGGCCAACGGCTAACCGCGGCGCCCCCACACTTGCGTGAAACCGCCGCCGAAACTTGCCGCCGACAGCGTGCCGCCTGCGGTCCGCACGGACTGGCTCGCCCCCTTTCTGACGTTCCTGGCGAAAGAGCGGCGCTACTCGGCTTACACGGTCCGCAACTATCGGCAGGCGTTCGAGGATTTCTACTCGTGGCGGCAGCAAGCACAGCAAGGCAAAGTTGATTTCGCCGCTCTCACCACGCGCGATCTGCGGGATTTCGTCATCGAAGGCCAACGCCGTTACGGTCGCCGCACGTTGCACAATCACGTCTCGGGATTGCGGGCGTTTTTTCGCTATTGGCAACGGCTCGGCCGACTCACGCGCAATCCGTTGACCGGTGTGCCGCTGCCAAAGTTGGAGAAGGCGTTACCGGCGTTCTTGACAGAAACCCAAGTCACCAAACTCCTGCGCGGACCGCAACTGCTGCTGGAAAACAACACGATCGAGGCCTTCACGGCGTGGCGCGATCGATTGGTGCTGGAACTCCTCTACGGCGGCGGTCTGCGTGTGAGTGAATTGGTCGGACTGAATTACGGCGCGATCGATTTTGCCACCGGCAGTGCGCGTGTGCTCGGCAAAGGTCGCAAGGAACGTATTTGTCCGCTCGGTGCGGTGGCGATGGCGGTGCTCGGCAAATTTCGCGACGACCACGCGAAGCAGACTGCGGCGACATCACCGGTGTTGCTCAACGCGGATGGCTCGCGCCTCGGCGTGCGCGCGGTGCAATTGCTGGTGAAGCGTTACCTCGCGCTCGCGGATTTGCCGATGGATATTTCGCCGCACAAGTTACGCCATTCCTACGCTACGCATCTGCTTAATTCCGGCGCGGATTTGCGCGCAGTGCAGGAACTTCTCGGACATGCGAGTTTGGCGACGACCCAAATCTACACCCACACCAGCGTGGCGCGCTTGAAGGAAATCTACGCCAAGGCGCATCCGCGCGCCTGACGGAAATTACGACTACGGTATCGCCACCCGCAGCGCGCGGGAATTGCCCGCCGCATCGTAAAGCCAGAGTTCCGCCGACGTCGCCCCGTAAGCGCGCGCCGCCGGAAATTCCGCGACGAACGCTTCGCGTTGTCCGTCCAGGATGCCGTCAAGTGGGTGCTCCAACGTCACTCGCGCGCCGTTGTTCAATATCACCTCCGCACCGCTCAACAGGCTGAGGCGGTCATACCCTTCGAAGGAAATACGCAGCACGCTCTCCGTGCGCGTGACGATGGGATGGGAAATCTCCGGTGGCGTGCGATCAATCATCAGCGAGTCGGTTTCAAAGGTGTGGCTCAGGCGTTGCGCCACGGGCCGCGGTGCCGTTTCACGCGCAACGAGGCGCGTGAAGTAGCGACCTTCCGGCAGGTGCGAGATGTCGAACTGCACGAAGGGATCACTCGTCTCAATCGCGAGATCGAGCCACTCGGTCGCATTCTCAGCGCGCAATGAGAAAGTGGCGACGAGGTTGTCGTCGTCGGGATCGGTGATGCTCCAGTAGATGAGTTGCGCACCCGCTTGCGGGACAAGCGGACTGGAAAGTAGGCCGGTGCGACGTTTCGCGCTGTCGTCTTTGCTTTCGCGCGGCGGCGGTGCGAGGAGTTGGCCGAGCGTCGTGGCGCCGGTGGCCGCCACCACCTCGGGCGCGGGGATGATCCCGAGGTTTGGTGAGAAGATGCGAAAATCGGTTAGTTGCGGACGGCGATTTTGGGGCAGGTAATGCAACACGGCTTTATCGAGTGCGGGCACGCGATCCGCAGCGGCATGGCACGTGACGCGCAGTTGCACGTAGCGACCGCGCAAGTCGGGTGCGGACCAACTCCCGTCGCGCCACTGCAAGTCGGTCCACGCGGTCCAACCCTCCATTTCGTCGCTCCCGAAACTGGTGCGGACGGCGACTTGCAACTTCGCGTTGTCATTTGGTGGATTGTTGGCAAAGCGCAACTGGCCGAGTTCTGCGGCGACGCCGAGGTCGAGACGACGGGTTTCCAACGATCGCGCCGTGCCGTCGGAGAAATTCAGCTGGGAGAGTCCGGCGGCATTATTGCGCAACACATGAAAGAGTCCGCGCACACCGGGTTGGCTCGGCAGTATGGCGTTGGCTTGCGCCGAGCCGAGGGCACCGAGGTTGAGGCTCCGTCGTTCGCTCGGCGAAAACGCGAGCAACTCACCTTGCTCGCCGCCGCTGATGAGAATCCAGCGCGTCGCCGCATCCTCGTGCCACGCTAATCGGTAGAAAGCGGTATTTGCCCGCGACACGACGATCTCGGGTAGGCCGTGTGGCGGGAAGTAGGCCAGTTGACTGCGTCCCGAAAAACGCTCTGCGCGCACTACGTCGGCAGTGTCCACTTCAGTCGGCGGCGGCGTGTTCGGGGTGGGCGCGTTTGGGGTGGGGGCGGGGCGATTTACGCGGGCTTCGCTGGACAAATTAGTGAGGGTGAGCGCGGCGAAAAACCCGCCTTCCGCATCGGCGAGCAAATCGGTGATTTCGGCCTCCTTGTTTTCCAACAGCAGGAGCGGTGCGCCGCCGCTCGCGGGGAAAGCGTAGACATTGCCACGCGGTGCGGAACCGGCGATGACGCGGTCGGCGTTGAGCGCGAGGAGTCGCCGCACGTTGCGATCGCGAATCTCGCCAAAGAGGGTCACGCCGTGCGCCGCGAGTTCCACCGTGGTAATCAATTTCCCGTTGGCCACGCCGGCCGCAGTGAACGCCGTGAGATCGATCCGGTAAATCCGACCGGGGTTGCCCGTGGCGACGAGCACGACGTTGGCGTCACTGCGGAGCGCTGTGAAATCGAAGATCGAATCAACGGGCAGCGAGACCGCGGCAATGATTTTGCCGTCGTGCACGAGTGAAACGGTGCCTTGCGGCGATGTGCCGGCGAGAAATGAATCGGCGGTGAGCGGACAGACGGCGAGCACATGCGTGGCTTCGAGGTCGGCGGCGAGTTCAACTTGGAAAACGGTGCGCCCTGCGGTGTTCACGCGGAAAATTTTCCCTTCGGGACCGGTGCCAACGAGCCAGGCGCGATGATCAGTCGTGGCCGCGAAAGTCCAGAGTAGGTCCGCTGGAATCGCGCCGGGAATTTCGGTGATGGTGGGTCCGGCCAGCACGCGTCCATCGGAGCGGACGGCGAGTGCCTTCAAGTTGCGCGCGGGCACTTCGCGGAAGAAGTCGATTTCCAATTGCTTGGAAAGCGGAGCGGCGGCGAGCACTCCGGTGAGCGCGCAAAACAGCGATAGGTGAGTGCGAAGGCGCATGATTTCGAAAAGCAAGGGAACGAGCGGAAATGAGTCGCGAGCGGAACCGGTGATCAGTCGGCGATTTTGAGAGAGCGGCGCAGGTGGGCGTTGAAGAGTCGCCCCGGCAACACGTGCTGTTCATAGAGCGGCACGGCCGCCTCGCGCCGTTGGTAGCGACCCGCGTCAGATGTGCGAGCGATGCGCTCGAAGGAACCCGGCAAGTCGACGGTTTGCACGCGATTATCAGTGAACAATGCGGCTCGTTCCACGACGGCGAGATAGAGGCCGTCGGTCTCACGCGTTTGCCGCAGCACGGCAAGATACTCGTCGAAATTGCGCAGTTGATTCACGGTCAGCGTGCGCGGCTTTCCCGTGAGCGCGTCCATTTGCGGCCCGCTCGCCAGCACGACTTCGAGGTCTTTCCCGTTCCACTCTGGCGGAATCACGAGCGAATAAGTCTCGTGGAACTGGTCGGCCTGAAATCCGCGGTAGTTGACGGAAATTGTGATGGTTTCGCCCGGTGCCGCCGTCGTGCGCGACACTTGCAGTTGCTCAACGTAGCCGACCGGCGTGTCGGGGGTTTCTTCGACGGCGAAGCGAATCCGCTCCGGGAATGTGCGCTCATAGGGATTAAACAACCATTGCTGCAAACTCGCCATCACTTCCGCGACACCTTGCGCGAAGCCCTGCGGACCGGGATAAAGTTGGCTGAATTGCAACGGTGCACGATCCGCATAGTCCACCGTTGTGGTGAGACGAAAACCGCGTTTGAGTCCGGCCTCATTGGAGCCGAGCACTGCTTGCGTGAGGCCGGTCGCGGCGATCGCGGGGAGCAACATTTCATGTTCGATTACCGAGAATTGGAGACTGCGGCGGTTGAGTCGTGCGGGCAGACTGATTTCGACCGGCACGAGTCGCGGCATCCGCCCGATCTCGCCGTAGATGCCGGAAAGACGATCCTGACTGAATGCACCGATCACACGGCCGGTGTTGCTCACTTTCATGGAGCTGAGATTGCTTGGCAAAATGGTCACAATCTCCGCTTCGGCCATCGGAACCTCCGTCGCGCCGAGTGTCATCAACGGATGACCGAAGGCGAGGATGCGGTTGCCATCGACGTGCGACACGGTGCCGCTCGCCGCGAGAGTGATATCACCGACTGCGAGCGCCGCGGCAATGACGCTGCCGGGCCGCAATTGGGGCCACGGTGCGGCAGCGACGGCACTCGCGCCCGCACCGAGGCTACCGCCGAGCGCAACGGTGCTGAGGCCGAGCGCGGACAATTGCGGTGCCATCACGGCGGCGACTTGCGGCGACACACCGGCAAGGGCAAAGACCGGAGCGAACGGCGTAAATTCTCCGCTCGCGCCAGTCTGCGCGCGTGCGGTGCGCTCGCTCTTGATCGGAATCGGCAACGGCGACGCTGGCGAAGGTAACGCGTGCGGGAGTTCGCTGATTTCAAACATGTCCGCGATGGGCGTGAAGCCGGCATAGCGCACGGTTTCGAAACGCTGAATTTGATACGAAAGCACGCCGACGAGTTTGCCGTCGATGTAGAGCGGGCTGCCGCTCATGCCGGCGACTGCGCCCATGGATTGCACGCGCGGATCAGTCAGTTCACAGAGGATCAAACTCTTTCCCGGTCCGAGGGCGTTGTGCACCACGCCCGTGAGTTTCACGGCGAAGGATTCCGACTCCGTGCCACGAAATACGGTCCAGACTTCGCCCGCCATGCCCGGCTTCAAGTCGGCCAGCGGTAATACCGGCGCGTTGGCCGGTTGCGCCAACGCCGCCACGCCGCCGAGCGTGGCCGTGACTAGGGCGAGGACTAGGTGCACGAACTTCATCATTACTCAAACAACGGCACAAAGCGCCGTTTGTTAGAGTGACTCAATGGCGGAACTGACGACTTCGCAAGCCCGCGCAATATCTTCGCCTTCGTGCGCGGTGCTGAGGAACCAAGTTTCATAGGCGCTCGGAGGCAGGAAAACACCTCCGTCGAGGCACGCCTGAAAGAAGCGCCCGAACAATTTAGCGTCCGACGCGAGCGCGGTGGGCATGTCGCGCACGGGCGTGGGGGTGAAAAATAAACTGAACATCGAACCAACCTGCGGCGTTTGCAGCGGCATGCCCTTTTTGCGCGCCGCTGCTTGCGCGGCAGCGACCACTTGGCGACCGAGGCGATCGAGTTTCAAGTAAGGGTTTAGCTCGTCGAGCAGGCGCAACGAGGCAATGCCCGCTGCCATGGCGAGGGGATTGCCGCTCAACGTGCCCGCTTGATAAACCGGTCCGAGCGGCGCGAGGTGATCCATGATTTCCGCGCGGCCCCCGAATGCGCCGACGGGCAGACCGCCGCCGATGATTTTGCCGAGGGTCGTGAGGTCGGGTGTGATTTTTTCAAGCTCCTGCACGCCTCCGCGCGCGAGACGAAAGCCTGTCATCACCTCGTCGAAAATCAGCAGCGCACCGTGCGCCGTGGTGGCTTGGCGTAGATGGGCCAAGTAACCGGCGTCGGGTTTGATGAAGCCGACGTTGCCGATGTAGGGCTCCACAATCACGCAGGCGATCGCGCCGGGATTGGCCGCGAACGCGGCGTCGATGGCCGCAGTGTCATTGTAGGGGAGCACGATTGTTTCCCGCGCAAAGGCCGCCGGCACGCCTGCACTGTCGGGATTGCCGTGCGTGAGCGCGCCCGAGCCGGCACTGACGAGCAGCGAGTCGCTGTGGCCGTGGTAACAGCCGGCAAATTTGATGATCTTGTCGCGCCGCGTGAAACCCCGTGCGAGGCGGATCGCCGACATCGTCGCTTCTGTGCCGCTGTTGCACATGCGGACTTTCTCAATCGAAGGGAAAAAATCCACGATCAGCTCCGCCATTTCCACTTCGTCGGGATTCGGCGTGCCGAAACTGGTGCCGCGCTCGAGCGCGCTGGCGATGGCGGCGCGGATGCGCGGGTGATTGTGCCCGTGAATCGCTGGGCCCCACGTGCAAACGAAGTCGATCAATTCGCGGCCATCGGCCGTCGTCAGTCTCGCGCCGTTGGCGGATTGGGTAAAAAAGGGCGCGCCACCGACCGAGCGAAAGGCCCGGACCGGCGAGTTGACACCGCCGGGAATGAGTTGCTGGGCGCGGGCGAAGAGTTGTTCGGAAATGCTCATGGGGAAAAGGGAGGTTAGCGAAGGCGCCACCGTAGGGCCACTCATCTGCTGCGAAATTTAGCTCACGTATTTTTGCACGATGGGAATGCGCCGACCGACCCCGAAGGCGAGGGAGGTGATTTTGAGACCAGGTGCGGCCTGTTTGCGTTTGTATTCGTTGAGATCGACTTTGCGCACGGCATCGTTGACGACCGTGGCCTCGAAACCGCGCGCGACCAAGTCCGCGCGCGACAGGCTTTCCTCGATGTAACCTTTGAGCAACGCATCGAGCACGTCGTAGGGCGGCAGACTGTCCTGGTCGGTTTGGTCGGGCCGCAATTCAGCGCTTGGCGGTTTGCTCAACGTGGACAGTGGAATGATCTCGCGCTCGCGATTCACCCAGCGCGAGAGCGCGTAAACCTGCGTCTTGAAAACATCGGAGATCACCGCGAGTCCGCCGCACATGTCGCCGTAAAGCGTGCAGTAGCCGACGGCGAGTTCGCTCTTGTTACCCGTGGTCAGGAGCAGCGCGTTGAATTTGTTGGAAATGGCCATGAGCAACAAGCCGCGCGCCCGCGCTTGGATGTTTTCCTCGGTGGTGTCGCGCGGGCGTCCGGCGAAAAGTGGTGCCAGCGTCCCTTCGGCCGCCGCGACGACCTCGGCGATCGGCAACGTGTGTAAACGAATACCCAAACGCTGTGCGAGGGCCGCGGCGTCGTCCTTGGAATGTTGGCTGGAAATCACCGACGGTAAACTGACGCCGATGACATTCTCCGCGCCGAGTGCTTCCGCCGCGATCACGGCGACCAGCGCGGAATCGATGCCGCCGGACAAACCGAGCAGCGCCTGCTTGAAACCGGTCTTGTGCGCGTAGTCGCGCACGCCGAGCACGAGCGCATCGAACACATCGGCAAGCTCGGCTTGGGCATAGGTCGCGTGGTTGGCGGGAGTAGTCGAAGCCATCCTCTCCGTTGACGTAGTCGCGGATATTTCCTTCGCGAGGGGCACTGTGACGACGCGCAGTTCTTCCCGAAACGCGGCGAGACCGGCGATGAGTTGCCCGTTGGCATCACTGACGACGCTGCGGCCTTCGAAGATCAGTTCGTCGTTGCCCCCGACGGAATTGCAGTAAGCGACGGGGCAGCGGCACGTTTTGGCGGCGTCACTGACGAGCGTGCGGCGCAGTTTATTTTTGTCCAAATGCCACGGACTGGCGGAGAGATTGAGGAGCAGGTCGAGCTTTGCGCTGGCGAGTTGTTTAACCGGATCGAGATCGTAGAGGCGGCGTGTCTCGACCAAGTCGTGCGCCCAAAGGTCTTCGCAAATCGTGATACCGAGACGGAGTCCGCCGAACTCGACGAAACTAGGTTCGGTCGCTGGTTCGAAATAGCGGTCCTCGTCAAACACGTCGTAGGTCGGCAACAGGCACTTGCGCGCAACGTGGAGAATTTTTCCGCGGTGACAAAAAGCCGCCGAGTTGTAGGCCGAGCGACCAATGCCGGAGACATTGGCCTCCGCAAAGCCGAGCAGCGCCGGCACGTCGCCCATCGCCGCCGCGAGGGCGTTGGTCGCATCCGCGACGTCGGCGAGGAAGCGTTTCCGGAAAAGCAGATCGCGCGGCGGGTAGCCGCAGACCACCAACTCAGGAAAAATGACGATCTCGGCGCCTTGGCGAACGAGCGTCGCATAGGCGTCGAGAATGCCTTGCCGGTTACCACTCAGGTCGCCGACGATGGTGTTGATTTGGGCTAGGCCGATCCGCATGCGCCGCGAACGTGGCGGCGGTTTCTCGCAACTGCAACCCGAAGGTGCGTAACGGGCAGGGACTTGGAGTAAATTTCCGGCAAATTATGCTTCCGACTAGCCGTCGGCAAATTCGCTACTAGTGTCCGCCTCTTCATGTCACGACTCATCCTCGCCTCCGCCTCGCCTCGCCGCCGCGAATTGCTGGCGGAATTTGGCCTGCCGTTCGAAGTCAGGCCGGCCGCCATCGTTGAACACGAAGCGCCCGACGCCGATCCGCGTCAGATGGTGGCGCACAATGCGGCGCTGAAAGCAGATTGGATCAGCGCACGCCATCCTGAGGCGACCGTGATTGGTGCGGACACGACGGTTTTTGTGGATGAAACCGTGCTGAACAAGCCACGTGATGCCGCCGAGGCCCGTGCGATGCTGCGTCGCCTGAGCGGACGCTCACACACGGTGTTCACGGGTCTGGCAGTTCGGCGTGGAGCGGATGGATTACGCCTCGACCAAGGGGTGGCCAGCACGGTGCATTTCAAGACACTCGACGAAGCCACCATCGAGGAATACTTGCGGCGTGTGCACACGCTCGACAAGGCCGGCGGCTACGCGATCCAAGAGCACAGTGAGTTGCTTTTGACTGGTTACACGGGGTCGCTCACCAATATTATCGGGCTACCGCAGGAAGAAATGAAACAACTTTTGACTCAGGCTGGTCTGATGCGCTGAATTCGACCTGAAACGTGCCG
>JAUXXD010000119.1 GCA_030681265.1 Candidatus Didemnitutus sp.
TCGGTCGCGGAGGTGATGGGTGCGACACCGATAGCTTTCACTAGACATTGCAGTGGGTTCATCAACGAAAGCTACGTCGACCCAAGTTGGCACAGCGCCAGTTCGGATTAGAACCCAATAATTTTCCGCTCCACAGGGCACCAAGTGGTGACTCGTCTCAATGCGCATATTACGCAGGGAACTTGCGCTACTTCCGCGATAGCATCTGCAACCTCACGATTCCTTTTGGAACGTAAATTGGCCGAATTGGATTTCTTACCGGTCTGGGCTTTATCGCAAAATAGCTCTGCCCCATCTCACTGGTAACACCTAACCCTCGGTAACTATTATGTAGGGTTGTTGCCGGTCCACGATGGCGTAGAATTAAAGCGGTGCGGTCGGCACTTAAAAATTTTGCAACATGGTAAGTGCAGAATGTCCGGCGACGTCCATTCTAGGGCCATTGCACAAGGACAGCTTTCGATTCTGCGCGGGCTAACAATGTTTTGATCGGCAGTATGGCCAATTTGTCGGCTTCACGGCGGTTTGTCACGCTAGCGAGAACGCGAACGCGGCTCCACCGTGGCTCATAATTTTTCGGACGCAGCAGACCACGCCGTCCATATTTTTTCCACCACTCCCAAAAGCACGGCTCGAGATCGCTAATGATTTCACGCTTTTGCGTCTTCGCGATATCTGCCGGAATCACCATTTCGCGAGTATTTTCATGAACGAAATCACCAGAAAAATCCGCCATTTCGTCGTCCGCTCGAACACCAGCTAACAGCTGCACAATTTCATGCGCAACAAGGTCCGGCTCGTAGCGCTCCAAGGCACGGAGGTATCGCTCAACCTCTTCAAGCGTGAGGAATCGTATTTCTTTGATGTCAACTTTAGGCAAATCGCGGCGACGAATTCCGGATGCGGGATTCATTTTCACCAGTTCTTTGCTGACCAAAAAATTAAAGAAGTTAGTCAGTGTATTCCGCTCATTGAGAATCGTTCGGCCTGATGCGCGCTGTTCAACGCTTTGTTGATTATCCTCAACGCCAAGTTCTTGAGCTATCTCATTGGGGTCTGACTTTCGGACAACTTGGCGATTCTTCAAAAATAACACGATCTCACTGCGTGTTATCGTCTCCGGATATCGCTCACCAAAATTCTGCTTGAATGGACCATTGGGGCGGTTGCGTAAATCGCGGACGTGCCGACTGTCACCACTGAACTCCCCTACCCACGCGAGAAAATCTGCTATCAGCGCAGCCACTTTCTTGGGGTTATCTGCCGGATGATGATTTGCCCAAAATTTGGCTACCTCGACGAGGTCCGCGTTGCGACAAACTCGCTTGGCAAAGATGTATTCGCGTTCCGCTTCACGATCGAGCGTCATCGGGCCATAGCCGGTTTCTGCGGCCTGATGGAGCATTGCCTCACGATGCGCCGCAGCCGCCGCCTTAGTTGCAAAAAAGTCGCGATGACGGCGCCGCAAAATGCCCCCTTTGGCATTCAGTCTGTGGGTGCCGTCCGGATTTTAAACAGGAGCCCGATAGCTCAAAAACCAGGGCTTCGGTTGACCACTTCTGGAGGAATCGTAAGCTGGGACCGAAACACTGAGGAGGGGGTCACTCATTTTCTTACAGTTACGACCTAATTCTAGTGACAGCTTGGTGACAAGATTTTTACTAAAAACAGCGTTACCAGGCTTAATCAGGCTGAAGCCAGCGGAGCCTTAAAGTTTCGTTAAATTACTGGTGTCCAATAAATAACGCCCACTCCGGAGGGAAATGGGCGTTACTGAGACTGGCGGGATGGACGGGACTCGAACCCAATTTGATTTAGGAACATCTTCACTCTTAGTCCGCTTTTGTTTTTTACAATTGGTGACAACTTAGTGACTAATATCTTAGGCATACTCGGGACTGCTCTTAGAGGAGATCAGCCACGGCCTGAAGGACCTGTGCTTGAGATGGATACTAGCGTTGCGTGCAATGTTGCGATTGGAATTCGGCACTTGAAAACGCAGTTATTGGCGCATGCCCCCACACGATTGTTGAACGGTGCTAATAGAAAAATGCCTGAAATTGTTCAGATCAGCGGCACAATTGCCCGATGCTGCCTAGCTTTCTCCGCTATCCCATCGCTGTAGTAGGTCTATTCCTAATGTCACTATCAACTCTCACGCTTGTCGCCAGTCCAACGATTTCGACGGGGAGAGATGCGTCAGGGAAGTGGCAGCTCTACCGCAATGGAAACCAAGTCCAGGTGCATGGAGTTGGCGGCGAGCAGCACCTCGAGCTTACTGCGGCCCTTGGTGCCAACACAATTCGCACTTGGGGAATTCCATCGCTCGAAAAGCTGGATAAGGGTAAGCCGCTTGTCGACCGAGCACAAGATCTTGGCATTTCCATCGTCGCCGGGATTTGGCTCAAGCACGAACGCCACGGCTTCAACTACGGGGATCCGGCATTCCTGCAGGCCCAGCGCGACGAGGTCCGCGCCGCCATCCGTCGCTACCGCGATCACCCCGCCATCCTCGTCTGGGGCCTTGGCAACGAGATGGAGCACACTGTCGGCCCCGGCGATCCGCTCCGCATCTGGCGCGAGATCGAAATTCTCGCCCGCATCATCAAGGAGGAGGACCCGCATCGTCCGATTGTCACCATCCTCGCCGGAGCCGCCGTGGAAAAGATCCGCGCCGTCCGCGAGAACTGCCCGGGCATCGATATCATTGGGATCAATTCCTACGGCCCCGCCGTGCTTGTTACCCACGCGCTCGACGAGGCCGGCTGGACCGGACCGTTCATGCTGACCGAGTTCGGCCCGCGCGGGCAGTGGGAGATTTTGCAGGCGCCGTGGGGCGCGCCCATCGAGCCGCGCATGGGTGAAAAAATCGCCTCCTACGTCGGCGCCCACCGCGCCGCGCTCGCCGATCCGCAGCAGCGCTGCCTCGGCACGTTCTGCTTCACCTGGGGGCAGAAACAGGAGGCCACGGCCACGTGGTTCGGCATGTTCCTCGCCACCGGCGAGAAGACGCCTCTCGTCGATGCGATGTCCTACGAGTTCACCGGCCGCTGGCCCGCCAATCGCAGCCCGCAACTCCGCACGTTCAAGGTGCCCTTCGCACTCGAACGCGTGCCCGCCGGGGCGGAGTTCACGGTCACCGCCGAGGCGCGCGACCCGGATGGCGACCCGGTGAGCTACGAGTGGATCGTCGTGGCTGAGAGCACCGACCGGAAAAGCGGTGGCGACGCCGAGAAGATACCGCGTTCCTTCCCCGAATGCACCGTCAGCGCCGATGGCGGCAGCGCCGTCATCCGCACGCCCGCCCAGCCCGGCGCCTACCGGCTCTTCATCTACGTGCGCGACGCCCACGGCGGCGGCACCACCGAGAATATTCCATTCTGGGTCCAACCGTGAGGCGAGGAGGCACCCGATGGCCATTGATGCAGCGTGTTTTCAAAAGCGTTCGGCCGGCAATCGGCGCGTCCATGCTCGGGCTGTTCGCCTTGGTTGGCGCAAACCTGCCGGGCCATGAAAACCGGGAGACACGCGAGATGCTGGTGATCGCCCATCGCGGTTTTTCCTCCATGGCGCCGGAGAACACGCTCCCCGCGTTCGAGCTCGCCCTCGACGCCGGGGCCGGTCTCGTCGAGCTCGATTATCATGCCAGCGCCGACGGCGTCCCAATCGTCATCCATGACCACAGTCTTCGCCGCACGACCAATGCGGAGCAGGTGTTCGGCGCCGGTGACTGGCTGGTCACGGGTGTCACGGCCGCAGAGCTTGGGAAGCTGGATGCCGGCGCATGGTTCGATCCGCGATTTGCCGGCGCGAAGCTGCCACGGTTGGACGAGGCGCTGGCCCTGATCCGCGCGCGGGGCGGAGTGGCGCTGGTCGAGCGGAAATCCGGCCGCGCCGCCGGCCTCGCGCGCCTCCTGCTTGATTCAGGATTCGGAGACGAGGTGGTGGTGCAGTCCTACGACTGGGAATTCCTTCGCGAGTTGCACCGCCTGCTGCCCGGATTGAGGCTGGCCGCGCTGGGACCGACGGCGCGCCTGGGCGGACGCCTGCTGGAAGATCGGGAAAAGTGGCTCGACCTTGCTTGGTTTGATGAAATCGAGCGAACGGGTGCGACGATAGTCGTATGGAACCGCTGGTTGGAACCCACCGCCGTGGAGGCGGCGCATGCCCGCGGGTTAAAGGTATGGGTTTACGGCGTGGAGGATGCGGCGGGAATTCTTTCCCTTCGCGACATGGGCGTGGACGGCGTGATCACCAGCGATCCCGCCCGCATGCGCGAGATCGTGCGACCGGAAAGGGTGGCGCCATGAACACGACAAAAATTGCCAGATCTCCGGCATCGTCGTCGCACGGACTGTTCGACCTCCTTGTGGTTGGCGGAGGCATTGTGGGCGCTTCGGTCGCCCGCGACGCAGCCATGCGCGGACTAAAGGTCCGCCTGGTTGACCGGCACGATTTCGCCTTTGGCACGAGCAGCCGCTCCAGCCGGCTCTTGCACGGAGGCATGCGCTACCTTGCGCAAGGGCGGGTCGGGCTCGTGCGCGAGGCCAGCCTGGAGAAACGCATCCTCCATCGGATCGCCCCGCACCTGGCCGCGCCGCTGGCGTTTATTTTTCCGACCTATCGCGGCTCCGACTGGCCGCTCTGGCAGATGCGCATCGGGGTGAAGCTCTACGATCTCCTGTGCAGCGGGCGAAACCTCGGCGCCTCGACCGGTTTGTCTGCGGCTGAGGTCTTGCGTGCGCTGCCGGGCCTGCAGACCGACGGGTTGACCGGCGCGGTTCGCTACTTCGACGGACTGACCAACGACGCGCGCCTCGTGATCGATACCCTGCGCTCGGCAGCGGAGGCCGGAGCCACGGTCGCAAACTATGTCCGCTTTGTCGGTGCCCTCCGGGAGGACAAAGGATGGGTGGCGGAATTGACCGACGAAATGACGGGGGAGAATTTTTCCGTCACCAGCCGGGCGATCGTCAACGCCACAGGGCCCTGGGCCGACAAGCTCCCGCACAGTTCCATCCGCCTGCGCTGCACCAAGGGCATTCATCTCGTGCTCGACCACGCACGGCTGCCCGTGCCCGACGCCGTCGCCATCACCGAGGGCGCGCGCATCCTTTTCGTCATCCCTTGGGGCGAACGGGTCATTGTCGGGACGACCGACACGGATTTTCCCGGCCCGCCGGACGACGTGCCCGTGGATGCGGCCGACGTGGACTATGTTCTCGCTGCGGCCAATCGCTTTTTCCCCGCGGCCAGGCTGACCACCGGAGACATCGTCAGCAGTTGGGCGGGCCTGCGGCCGTTGCTGGAGGACCGGCACGGGAATCCTTCGGACATCTCACGCTCCCACCTGATTCAGAACGCCGAACCGGGCTGGTGGGATGTCGCCGGCGGCAAACTGACCACCTGCCGCCTGATGGCGGAGCAGACCGTCGATCAGATCGTGAAAAAAATGCGGATGCCGGCGGCGCCCTGTGTCACGGCCCGCCAGCCGTTGCTGCCCGCGGAAATGGCGGCCGGCGTGAGCGGCATTCTGCCGCCGGCGGTCGGTCGGGACTTGGTGGCCTATTATTGCGAACAGGAATGGGCGGTCCACCTGGACGATGTCATGACCCGGCGGACTGACTGGCGGCATTATCACCGGGATTCCGATGTGATCGCGCGCCGCGTGCTGGACTGGATGGGCGAAATCCACAACTGGTCCGGTCCGGAAAAAGCCGCGGAGTGGGAGAACTACACCACCGGCCGCGCCTGGCCGGCCACCCGCGCCCCCGGGACAGCTCCGACTGAAACCTGCAGCACCGGCACCCATGGCTGAGCATCCTTTCACCGTGGCGACTTGCAATCTGCGCGTGGACGCCGGAGCCGCCTCCGCCGCCACGGCCTGGCCCGCGCGTCGTCCGCTCATGCGGGCCAGCCTGCGCCGGATCGCGCCGGATATCCTCGGCACGCAGGAAGGCCTGCCGCACCAACTTCAGGATCTGGCCGACGATCTGCCGGAATACCAATGGGTGGGGCAGGGACGTGAGGGCGGCGGGCAGGGCGAAGTCATGGCGATTTTCTACCGGCACGAGCGCTACGAAGCGCGGGAGACGCAGCATTACTGGTTGAGCGACACTCCCGATATCCCCGGCTCGTGCACGTGGGGAAATCAATTCAAGCGCATGGCCACGGCGGTGCGGCTCTTCGACCGGCTTGCGCAGCGGGAGTTGATCGTGCTCAACACGCACTGGGACCACGCGGTGCAGGAAGCCCGCGAGAAAAGCGCCCGCCTCATGCGCGAACGCACCGCCCTCTGGCCGTCCGCGCTGCCGCTGGTGCTGACCGGTGATTTCAACGCCGAGGCCGGCAACAACCCCGCCTACGACCTGCTCGTGCAGGACGGCTTCTTCCGCGATGCCTGGGCGACCGCCGCCCGGCGGTGCGGCGACGAGGCGCTCAACACATTCCACGACTTCCAGCAGCCGCCGCGCCGCGAAGGCCGGCGCATCGACTGGATCATGCTGCGCGGCCCCGTCCGCGCCGACACTATCGAAGTTGTCAACGACGCCCGGGACGGTCGCCGCCCCAGCGACCATTTCCCGGTCGTGGCGCGGCTGGCCTTCGACTGAACGCGCCACCCATCCTCGCATTTTTCCAACAACCCAAACGACACCAGCAACCAACCAACATTCACCGTCGCCCCTCCGCACACCTCCCATGAAAACAATCCCAATACTTCTTCTCCTGGCCTCGTTCATAGTCGGCGTGACGCTGGCGCATGCCGAGCCTGCCCGCCATCTGCCGCGCGAAGTGCTCCTCGACAAAATCCGCGGCGCCTGGGCCGGCCAGATGATCGGTGTCGTTTACGGCGCGCCCACGGAGTTCAAGTCCCTCGGCAAGATCATCGAGGGCGAAATCAAGGGCTCCGCACTGGCCACTGTCGTCGGCCAGGACGACCTCTACGTGGAGATGACCTTCGCGCAGGTGATGGACACCATCGGCCTCGACGCCACCACGGCGGACTACGGCGAGGCGTTCAAGAACTCCAAGTATGAGCTCTGGCACGCCAACGCCGGCGCACGCCGCAACCTCAACCGCGGCATCGCCGCGCCCATGTCCGGCCATCCCAAATACAGCATCCATTCCGACGACATTGATTTCCAGATCGAGGCCGACTTCATCGGCATCATGTCCCCCGGCCTGCCGCAGACCGCCAACCAGTTCGCCGACCGCGTCGGGCGCGTCATGAACCACGGCGACGGGCTCTACGGCGGCATGTTCGTCTCCGGCATGTATGCCGCCGCCTATTTTGAGAGCGACCCGCGCAAGGTGGTCGAAGCCGGCCTCGCCTGCATCCCCGCCGGAAGTCCCTATGGGCAGCTCATTGCCGACGTGCTCGCGTGGTCGGCGCAGGAGCCCGGCGACTGGCGCAAGACATGGCAGAAGGTTGAGGAGAAGTGGAACAAGGACGACGTCTGCCCCGACGGCGCGTTCCGGGCCTTCAACATCGACGCCAAGCTCAACGGCTCCTACATCGCGATCGGCCTGCTCTTTGGCGGGAGCGACTGGCAGCAGACGATGGAAATCGCGACGCGCTGCGGCCAGGACTCCGACTGCAATCCCTCCAGCGCCCTCGGCGTGCTCGGCGCGATGATCGGTTACGACAACATTCCCGCGCACCATCAGGCCGAGCTGGCCAGGATCGCCGACCTGAAGTTCAGTTTCACCGACTACTCCTTCAACGACATCGTGAAATCCACCGAGGCGCGGGCGCTGGCTGTCATCCGCCGGGCCGGCGGCGAAGTGAGCGAGACCGGGGTCGTGATCCCGTTCCAACCGCCGGTGGCCCCGCCGCTGGAGCTGGCCAACTTTGGCGTGCCGGTGAAGGTCTTGTGGGTCGGCGACGCGGCGTGGAACTGGCAGGGCGACTGGATCGAGAAAGAGGGCAACATCTGGTCCGACAAGATCCGCATCCGCGTGACCGAAGGCGCGGGCAGCGAGGCGACGCTCACCTTTGAAGGCACCGGCCTCGCCATCGCCGGCGATCTCTCGCAGGACGGCGGACGCGCCGACGTTTACCTCGACGGGGTGAAAAGCGACCTGATCGCCGACGCCCACATCCTGCCGAAAACCCACGACAACGACCTGTGGCGCATGCACGGCCTGAAGCCCGGCCCGCACACGCTGCGCCTCGTCATGCGCGACGACGCCGACCCGCGCAGCAAGGGCCGCAAGATCATGATCAGCCGCGCCGTCGTTTATCAGGAAAAATAAACCTCCAACCCGCCTCCGCCATGCTCTCACTCCTTCGCGCCTTCATTCACTATTGGTCTGATTCCTTAAAGCTTGCTTCGACTTGGTTGGATCGGGAGGTCCGGGGAGCGCCGGCGTCTCGCCGGCTGGCTCGGGCGTCACGCCCGAGCCTTGCAGATGCTGAAGCAGCAGACCGTCTTCGGCGAGCCGCCGAAGACGGCACGCGGGACGCGCGCGCTCCCCGGACCACTGCGGAATCGCAACCTGAATGGGATCGGTCAAATGTCTCGGGGCTTGCCCCGAGGATTTTTACTTTGGGCCTGCTGGCCTTCGCGCTCGCCGCCGCGCCCGTGTCCGCCAAGCCCAGGGTCGCGCTGGTGATGAAGTCGCTCGCCAATGAGTTCTTCCTCACCATGGAAACCGGGGCGCGCGAGCACCAGCGCCTCCATGCGGCCGAATACGAGCTGATCACCAACGGCATCAAGGACGAGATCGACACCGTCGCGCAGATCAAGATCGTGGACCAGATGATCGTCACGGGCGTCGATGCGCTCGTGATCGCCCCCGCCGACTCGAAGGCGCTGGTGCGCGTTGTGCAAAAGGCCATCGAGGCCGGGATTCTGGTGATCAACATCGACAACCGCTTCGACCCGGCGGTGCTCCACGCGAAAAATCTCAACGTGCCGTTCGTCGGTCCGGACAATCGCAAGGGCGCGAGGCTCGTCGGCGAACATCTGGCGAAATCCCTGCAGCCGGGCGATCAGGTCGCCATCATCGAGGGCATCCCCACGACGACGAATGCGCAGCAGCGCACCCTGGGCTTCAGGGACGCGATGGCTTCCGCCGGTGCGAACGTGGTCGGCGTGCAATCCGCCCAGTGGGAAATGGAGAAGGGCAACGCGGTGGCGGCGGCGTTGCTCAACGAGCACCCCGGCCTGAAGGCGCTGCTTTGCGGCAACGACAGCATGGCCCTGGGCGCAGTGGCGGCGGTGCGCGCAGCGGGCCGGACCGGCAAGACCCACGTCGTCGGCTACGACAACATCAATGCGATCAAGCCGATGCTCAAGGACGGGCGCATTCTCGCCACGGCCGACCAGCACGCCGCCCGGCAGGCGGTGTTCGGCATCGAGATCGCCCTGAAGGCGCTCGCGGCGAAGACCCCGCAGGGCAAACTGGGCGAGCTCATCGAAACCCCGGTGGATCTGGTCACCGCGCCCTGACGCTTCCCGACCGGTTTCTGCCATGTCCGCACCCGAAGAAATCCTGTCCGTGTCCGGGCTGGGCAAGACCTACACCGAGCCGGTGCTCGCCGGCACCGATCTGGCGCTGCACGCCGGCGAGGTGCTCGCGCTCACCGGCGAAAACGGCGCTGGCAAGAGCACGCTCGCCAAGATCATCGCCGGTCTTGTCGCGCCCACCGCCGGGCGCATGAGTTTCCTCGGCGCCGATTACCGGCCCCGCAGCCGCACCGACGCGGAACGGCTGGGCGTGCGCATGGTGATGCAGGAACTCAACCTGGTGCCGACGCTCAGCGTGGCGGAAAATCTTTTTCTCCAGCATTTGCCCGCCCGCGCCGGGTGGATCTCGCGGGCGCGCCTCCACGGGCAGGCCCGGCCCGTGATGGCGCAGGTCGGGCTCGGGGAAATCCATCCCGATGCGCCGGTGGGCGAACTCGGCATCGGCCACCAGCAGATGGTCGAGATCGCGCGCAACCTGACCGGCCCTTGCCGCGTGCTCATCCTCGACGAGCCGACCGCGATGCTGACATCGCGCGAGGTCGAGCTGCTCTTCGTGCAGATCGCGCGGTTGCAGCGCCAGGGCGTGGCGCTGGTCTATATTTCACACCGGCTCGAGGAGCTGGCGCGCGTGGCCGGTCGCGTCGCGGTCCTGCGCGACGGCGGTTTGGTGCGCGTGGGCGGCATGGATCAGTTCACCCCGGCGGAGATCGTGCGGCTGATGGTCGGGCGCGAGGTGGGCGAGCATCTGGATTTCGGTCCGCGCCCGCCGGGGGCGACGTTGTTGCGGGTGGCGGAACTGGGCCGGGGGCGCGCCGTGCAGGATGTGTCCTTTGAGGTGCGGAGCGGGGAGATTTTTGGCATCGCCGGCCTGGTTGGCGCGGGACGCACGGAGCTGCTGCGCCTGATCTACGGCGCCGACCGCGCGGACAGCGGGAAAATCTGGCTGGGATCGCCGTTGCAGCCGGCGCGCATCACTTCACCGGTGGACGCCGTGCGCGCCGGAGTCGCGCTGATCACCGAGGACCGCAAGGGCGAGGGTCTGCTGCTGCCGCACCCGGTCTCGGCCAATGTGGCGCTCGGCAACATGACGACGATCACGCGGCGCAGTCCGTTGGGGCGCTGGATCCGAGCCGGAGCCGAGCGCGAGCTCGCGACCCGTCACATCGCGGCCCTGCGGGTGCGCTGCACCGGGCCGGCGCAGCCGGTCGGCGAACTCAGCGGCGGCAATCAGCAGAAGGTGGTGATCGCCCGCTGGCTGGAGCGCGACCAACCGGTCATGCTGTTCGACGAGCCGACGCGCGGCATCGATGTCGGCGCGAAATTCGAGATCTACCAGTTGCTCGGCGAGCTCTCGCGGCGCGGCAAGGCGCAGGTGGTGGTTTCGAGCGACCTGCGCGAACTGATGCTCGTCTGCGACCGCATTGGTGTGATGAGCGCGGGGCGGATGGTGAAAATCTTCGAGCGCGGGGCCTGGAGCCAGGACACCTTGCTCGCGGCCGCGTTCAGCGGTTTCGCCGACGGGGCGGCGGCATGACCACGCAACCAGCCAACCGGCCAAAATGAACGCTTCCTCCACATTCTCGAAATTCCCGGCGCTGGCCCGCGGCTACCTCGGCCTGCTGGGTGCGCTGGTCGCGATGATCGTGCTCTTCGGCTCGCTCTCCGAACATTTCCTGACGCTGCGAACCTTCAGCACGATCGCCAACCAGATGCCCGATCTGCTGGTGATGGCCGTCGGCATGACGTTCGTGCTGATCATCGGCGGCATCGACCTGTCGGTCGGCTCGGTGCTGGCCCTGGCGGGCTCGACGGTCAGCGTCGCGGTGGTGAAATGGGGTTGGGATCCGCTGCCCGCTGCGATGCTCGGCGTGCTGGCGGCGGCGATGTGCGGCACCGTCACCGGCGCCGTGACGGTGGCGTGGCGGATTCCGTCGTTCATCGTCTCGCTCGGTGTGTTGGAGATCGCGCGCGGCCTGGCCTACCGCATGACTGACTCGCGCACGGAATATATCGGCGAGACGTTTGCCTGGCTGAGCACACCGCTGGCGTTCGGCATCTCGCCGGCCTTCATCGTGGCGTTCCTCTGCATGGTTGTCGCGCAGGTGGTGTTGGTGAAGACCGTTTTTGGCCGCTACCTGATCGGCATCGGCACCAACGAGGAGGCGGTGCGCCTCGCGGGCGTCGATCCGCGGCCCTACAAGATCACGGTTTTCGTGCTGGCGGCGGCCCTGGCAGGCCTGGCGGCGTTGTTTCAGGTGTCGCGCCTGGAAGCGGCCGATCCCAACGCGGGCATCGGCGTCGAGCTGCAGGTGATCGCGGCGGTCGTGATCGGCGGCACCAGTCTCATGGGCGGGCGGGGCTCGGTCGTGAGCACGTTTTTCGGCGTCCTCATCATTTCCGTGCTGGAGGCCGGGCTCGCGCAGATCGGGACCAGCGAACCGACCAAGCGCGTCATCACCGGCGCCGTGATTGTTCTCGCCGTGGTGCTGGACACCTATCGCAGCCGCCGCAATCGCCTCAACTGAACCGAACCTTCCTCCCTCCCATGCCCCGGATTCTCAACCTCGGTTCGCTCAACATCGATTACATCTATCGCATGGAGCGGGTCGCTTCTCCGGGCGAAACACGGGCCAGCACGAAGTTTTCCCGGGGCGCAGGAGGCAAGGGGCTCAACCAATCCATCGCCCTGGCCCGCGCCGGGGCGGAGGTTTTTCACACGGGCTGCGTGGGGCGCGAGGCGGCGTGGTTGCGCGAACTGCTCGAGGCGGAGCAGGTGGATACCACGCGGCTCCAGGCGGTCGATCTGGCTCCCGGCCACGCGATCATCCAGGTCGATGAGGCCGGCCGCAACGCGATCGTCCTGCACGGCGGGGCCAATCTCGCGCTCACGCCCTGCCAACTGCCCGGCCTGTTCGATGGCTTTGGTCCCGGCGACTGGTTTCTCACGCAGAACGAAACGTCGTGCGTGCCGGAGGCGCTCGCGGCGGCCCGCACGCGCGGCATGACCGTGTGTTTCAATCCCGCGCCGATGCACGCCGCGGTGGCGGCGTATCCGCTCGCCGCCGTGGACTGGCTGGTCGTCAACGAGCACGAGGGCGGGGAACTGGGCGGTGGGACGACTCCGGCGGAAATTCTGCGCGGACTGCGTCGGCGCTGCCCGCGCGCCCATCTGGTTCTTACCCTGGGCGCGGAGGGCGCGTGGGGCGTGCCGCCGGAGGGCGACGCCGTGTTCGCGGCCGCGCCGGCAGTGCAGGCGGTGGACACGTTCATCGGCTACTTGCTGGCCTCGAGCATGCAAGGCGCACCCCTGCGGACTGCATTGGAGCTGGCCTGCCACGCCGGTGCCGTGTGCGTCACGCGAGCCGGAGCCGCGGCCTCCATTCCGCATCGCCATGAGCTTGGGCTGGAGCCCTGCCAAATCTCCGCAGTCTCCCCAACGTGAACCGCCTCTCCAGCTTCGTCCGACATTCCGCCTCCGTCCTCGGCTTGGTTGCAGTCCTGCTTCCGACCATGGTGACGACGGGCTGTGTTTCCGGCGTCAAATCCGTCGCGAGTTTCGAGCTGCCCGCGATCAGCGACGGTCTCCCCGGTGCCGGGCCGATCACCCGCGGTGACTGGTTCCAGCGGATTTGGCGCGAGCGCCGCCAGGCCTTCGCACAGTCCGCCCGGCACGACCGGGGAGCGGTTGTTTTCCTCGGCGATTCCATCACGCACGGCTGGGGCGACAATGTCGGCGGAAATTTTCCCGGCGTGAAGGTCGCCAACCGCGGCATTGGCGGCGACACCAGTCGCGGCGTGCTCGTCCGGTTGCGGGACGATGTCCTCGCCGTCCGCCCGCGCGCCGTCGTGCTCCTCATCGGCACCAACGACATCGAGCAAGGCGCCGCCCCGGAAACCATTGCGGCCAACATCCGGCTGATTCTTGCCGCGCTGAAGCAGCGCAATCCCGCCATGCCAGTCGTGCTCTGCAGCGTGTTTCCAAGTTCCGCGGCCATGAAGCGCCCCGCCGACCAAATCAAGCGGCTCAACGAGCTGCTCCGGATCGTGGCGCAGGAACAGCCGCAAGTCACCTGGGTCGATGCGTGGACGCTTTTCGCCAATCCGGAAGGGGACGCCAAGCCGGAAGAATTTCCCGATCTGCTGCATCCCAACGCATCAGGATACGCGATTTGGGCCGGCGCGCTCCGGCCGGTTTTCGCGAACCTGGGGTTTCGCGAAACGAAATCCGCGGCCGCCCCGGTGAAAAGGGCTGATCCCGTGAGCGAACGCTGCGGAAATCAGACAGATAATGGCGAATACGTAATACCAATCGCCCGAAGAAATTACTCTGTCATTGCGAGGAGCGAAGAGACGAAGCAATCCATCTGGATCGCCACGGCACGCTTCCTCCTTCGCCGAGGCTTCGGAGGACACGTCGCGCACCTCGCGATGACAACAGGGTAAAAGGTTACGGCGTTTGGTATAACCTCAATTCTCCGGTCCATATTCTCTTCACCCTCATGACTCCGATACTTTCCATGATCATCCGTCGCTTCCTCCTCCCTGTCGGCTTGAGCTCGGCCCTTGCCCTCGATGCGGCGCCGGTGCCAACGGTGCCCGACCAAGTGGCCCCCCTCCTTCCCGATGTGGTCCGTCCGCTCGACCCCGGCCTCGTGCGCGTTGACGGCTGGCTCGGCGGGCGCATCGATGCGAATGCGGCGCACCGTCTGGCCGTCGTTGACACCGAGCCGTTGCTGGCCGGGTTCAGGCAAAAACCCGGCTCGCACCCGTGGATCGGCGAGCACATCGGCAAGTGGCTGCATGCCGCCACCCTCGCCTGGGCCTACACTGGCGACGCGGCGTTGCGCCGGAAGCTCGACGGGGTGGTGGCGGAGTTGGTCGCCGCGCAGGAACCCGACGGTTATCTCGGCACCTATTTGCCCGGCCAGCGCTTCAGGCTTGAGAAAGACGCGGACTGGGACGTGTGGAGCCACAAATACAACCTCATGGGTCTGCTCACCTATTACCGCTACACCGGCTCGGAGCCGGCCCTCCAGGCTGCGCGCCGGATCGGCGACCTGCTGATCGTGACGTTTCCGGCGCAGCGCAGTATCAACGCGGCGGGCACCCACATGGGCATGGCGGCCACCAGTGTGCTGGAACCGGTGGTCCTGCTGTATCGCCTCACCGGTGACGAACGCTACCTGAACTTCGCCCGCTACATCGTCGGCGCCTACGATGAGGAGGGCGCACCGGCGATTGTGCATACGCTGCTGACCCGCAAGGATGTCAGCCGCACCGCGAACGCCAAGGCCTACGAGATGCTCTCCAACCTCGTTGGCCTGTGCGAATACGCGCGCTCCACCGGCGACCGCACGGTGCTCACCGCCGTCACAAACGGGTGGGCCGACATCGTGGCCAGACGGCTTTACCTCACCGGCACGACCAGCGCGTATGAACATTTCGCCGCCGACCACGAATTGCCCAATGGCAACGAGGCCCACGTCGGCGAGACCTGCGCCACCGTCACTTGGATACAACTGAACCTGCAGTTGCTGCGGCTGACCGGCGAGGCCGCATATGCCGACCAGATGGAGCGCTCCCTCTACAATCACCTTGCCGCCGCGCAGCACCCCGACGGGGCGGACTGGTGCTACTTCACCGCCCTCGAAGGCGTGAAACAATACGACAAGTATGTCACTTGCTGCCACTCCAGCGGCCCGCGGGGGATGGCCCTGGCCCCCACGTTCGCCTTTCTGCGGGCCGACGGGGCGCTGTGCGTCAACACCTTCGAGTCCGCCCGGGCGAGGTTCAACGTCAACGGGACGGACGTGGAACTCGTGCAGGAAAGCGCCTTCCCACACGCCGGCCGGGCGAAGCTCGTGATCCATGCGCCGCACGCCGTGCGTTTCGCCCTGCGGTTCCGGGTGCCGGAATGGGCCGCCCCCCTGCGGATCGGCGAGCAGAGTTATGCCGCGGGCTGGGCGGAAATCCCTGAGCGCGATTGGCGCGACGGCGACCAACTCGACATGACGTTCACGCTGCAGGGCCGCACGATCCGCGGCGAATACACCAACTTCGCGCGCACGGCCTGCGCCTGGGGTCCATTTGTCCTGGCCGCCGACGCCAACCGTAACGGGAAACTCAGCCCTCTGCCGGAGCTGCGCCTGGAAAGCGGCGTCGCTCCGGTGCCGGTCCCCGGAGCCGGCCCGGCGCTTGTCTTTGCGGCGAAAGTGCGCGGACCGTGGGACGAGACGCCGCGCGAACTGATCATGCAACCCTTCGCCGACACCGGCGGTGCCGGGGAGAAATACCGGGTCTGGCTTCGCACGGATCCGTGAGCATTACGGCACTGTTTTCGCCATGAAATCGCCCAAAGGCCCGGACTTGCGCCGTTTCACGCATTCGGGAAAATGCGTTGACCGACCCGGGCGCAGGCACATGCAACGTTTCGGCGAGGAAGCAAGATCATGAGCCTCTCGATCCCACTATCGCCCGAATCGATGCTTGGCATCGGGATCGGTCTCGCAGCAGTCGGAGTGATACTCTGGAAGAGTCCGGCCGGGGTGCGTGTCCGGCACGTGTCAGCGGTCGGCAGACTTCTTTTCGCGGCCGCCTCGTTCGCGATATTTGTAGATATTTTGACGTTGTTGTGAAGAAAATCGATCTCGGTTGTCTTCCTTCGTTAGAGCGCGTCCGAAACGGACTAGAAAGTTAGCGTGGCCCCTAAATTGTAGGAGCGAGGTTGCCGATAGGTGAATGTCGTCGGCACGGTGGTGCGATCTGGCCGCCTGATGTCACCGTTGGGCGCACGCAGTCCGGCTCCGACGTAAATGAGATCATTGTTGCCGAGCAGATTGCCAACCTTGAGGTGGAGATCGAGGGTCTGCCTGTTCTTGAACTTATATTGCCAGCCGAGGGTGCCCGTGACGGTGTAGAATGCATCGCGGTAAACGCGGGTGGTGGCATCCACCGCCGGATCGTCGATGGCCGTGAGCGGGTTGGTCGGGTTGATGATGGTGTCGCCGCCGCGGTTGCCGATGGCGGTGCGGCCGATGTATTGCACACCGCCGCCGATCCGGATGTTGCGCATGAATCCGCTGGTGAAGCGATAGTCGGTAAAGATGTTAGAGGTGAACTTCGGCTGGTCGCTCGTGTTTACAGCAGTCGGACTGTTGGTGGCCTTAAATTGCACGATGTTGTTCCACGCGGTGGCGGCAGCGGAAGCGTCCGGTGAACGGTTAGCGACGGGGATGGAGACGTCCACGGTGGCCGCGTTGTTCGCGTCGATTAGCACGCCGGCATCGAGGACGATCTGCTTGAGGATCGCCTCGTTCTGGGCGAGATAGGCCCATTCGTCTTTGCGGGCATTTAGAGTCCTGTTTGTCGGTATGCCGGCGTTAGCTGTAAGGCGCCAGTTCTTGGTGAGGTTGGCGACTATATCGACTTCGTAGCCGCTGTTTTCCGAGTCCTGGAAATCGAAGGTGACCGTGGAAAGCTGCGTGAGCCCGCGGTTGTTGAGACCGTTGGGATTTTGATCTCCGACGACATTGGCATCGACGATGTTGGAGTATTTGCGCGTATTGCCCGTGTTGTCGAAGGCACTGTCGCGCTGCGTGCCGCCGTATTGCCCGAACGAGGCGTTGATGCGGCCGTGCATGAGGTTAAAGCGGATGCCGACGTCCCAACCGTCGCTGAGCGAGGCGGGCACGGACTGGCCGGTGATGGTGATGCCGGCGGACGGCGGACGGAAGGATTCCGCGTAGTTGGCGTAGGCGCTCACCCAAGGGAGAACATGGAGCACGCCGCCATAGCTTAGGGTGGTCGCCTTCACATTCACATGCGGCGCGGAGTAGTCGTCCCTGAATCGGTCGTTGGCATACTGGGGCAGCGGTTTGAAGCTGGAGTCACGCGGACGGGCAGCGGCATCGAGAAGTGCACCGGTGCCGGTGATATTGCCGCTAGCGTCCTTGAGCCGATACTTGAGATTGAAATAATCGGCCGGGCCGATCGGGCGGTAATAGATCGTCTGGCCGTCCCAGTTGACGGGATAGTCCGCCATGGAGTTGTTGGCGTTGTTACCCGAGTAGTTGTCGGCATCGACAGTGTCCTGGCGGGCGCCGGCGATCAGGTTGAGGCGTCCGTTGAAGAGCTTGGCGTTGAGCGCACCCTGCAGGTATTTGAAGGTTGTGTCGGCGGCGCGCAGGGTGCCGATGCTGCGCAGATCGATGACCTTGGAGACCGTGTAGTTGGTGGTGGTCCCGGCGACTGGGTCGACGAAGTTGATGCTTGTCGGATAGATCAGGGGCTGGGCCTTGTTGTCCCAGTAGAAGCGGTAGGTGAAATTGTCGTCCACAGAGCGGCGGCGAATATCGGGATTGCGATCCATCACGCTGGTGTAGGCGAAGAGGTTGTTTTGGACCTCGCGGGAACCGGCGATGACGTTAGCTCTGAAGTCGCCCCAGCGGGTGTTGTCGAAGACGACAGCCATAGCGGCGCGAAGCTCATTTATCTCATTCCTATAACGAAACGAGGAGGAAAGGGCTTCGCTGTAAACCTTTCTGAAATTGGGGTTAGGCTGGCCGTTCGGTAAGGTGGCATTGATGTCAATCACAGCCTGCCCCATACGAGAGGCCGATGTCTCAACATTCTTGTTCGTCAACGCATAGCTATATGCTGCCTCGAAGAATAGATGATCGCCCTGCTGGTGTTCGATAAATGCTGCTGCGGTGTCGAATGCGTATTTGAGCGTCGGGACGTTCGGCTGGATGACTGTCTCGCGGGTGGGTCGGCGAAAGAGAGAGCCCGATTCCGCCAGACCGAAAAGCAGATTCGAAGAGTAAAAACTGTCGATCATCGGACCGAAATTAATTCCCAAGTTTGCCGTAGAGAGGGCGAGTTGGCCGCCGACTGGCACGTTTGCATTTGCCGCGCCTCCCATCGTGCGCCAGGTGTTCGCCCAGTTCATTACCGTGCCTGCGTCGGTGCCGGGAACATAGATGCGAAATGGCGCAGTCGTGGAACCGTCGCGTGAGACACCTTTACTGTCGGAGCTGGCCACGGTGATGGTGCCGGGAGAGGCGATGGTGGTCACGCCGTCCCAACCGGAGATGGTTTCAGTCATCGTCTCGCGTCCCATAATGGTGTCCTGAGAATACGACTCGAATTCCGCCCGCACTTGCGTCCGTTTGAATGGTTTCCAAGTGCCAGAAACATGTGCACCGCGACGGTTGTCGAACTCCATGTCGCGCCATGTGTTGGCGTCCTGCCAGAGGGCGTTCACGCGCACCGCAAGCTTGGCATTGATCGGTTGATTAATATCGATAGATCCACGGTATCTCTCCCATGAGCCAAGCAGAACGGAGACCTTGTTGAAGGCTTTATCGGTGCGGGCCTGCTTGGTCATGCCACTGACCACGCCACCGAGGCCGCTGGTGCCGATCAATAGCGCATTCGGTCCGCGTGCAAAATCAATGCGCTCCTGACTGTATGTGTCGGCATTCAGACCGAGCAGGAAGAAGTTGCGTTGCGCCTGATTGGTTTGCAGTCCGCGTGACATGACACTGGAGCCACCTTCGCCATCATTATATCGGTAGGCTTGGCCCGATACAATCGGCATGTAGGATCCGACCGACCACGTGAGAGCCTGCTCTTGATCAATAAGGCCGAGCGCATCAATAAAATCACGCGTGATCACCGAGTAGGCGATTGGCGTATCCTTCAACTCGGTGCGCAGCCTTCCTCCTGCAAGCGAACTGGCGGCAACGAAACCATCGTCCTTGTCGGTGAGGACTACAAACGGAGAAAGCTTAAACGTTTCATCACTGTCTTCCAGAGATTTGATTGGTGCTCCACTACCTTGATTGCTATCCGCAACGGTCTGACCGAGCAATGGCACCCAAAAGAAAGATCCGCAGGAAATGGAAAATGCGATGCAAAAACGAAGGGGAAACGTCTTCATGGGGATCGAACTGGCAGGGATTGGGGATGAACGCAGCGACCTCGGTCGAGAACGCCAGCATAGGGTTGTCTGCCATACATAGCTCGTCGTTGCGAGCGACGCAAAGCGCGGTTTACTGGCACCGTTCAGGACTCATCAATCATCGCCTCGTTCAAATCAATTGCTGACGTTCGACCCCACGTCCCGGAGCCGTAGTCCCCACCTCCCATCTCCCCGCTAGCAAATGCAATCTCCCACGATCATCAGTGCCGAATTCGCAACGTTCGAGGCGCGCTACTAAGTGTTCGAGTGCGATCGCCCCGATCCGTCGATTATCTTGGAAAATGCCCGTCAGGTTACCTCGCGCGGGTTCTTCGATTGAAAGACTGACCATGCCAACCTTGGGCGGTAGCGGATAGTGCCCATGCGGATTGATTTCTCCCATGATCACCACGTCAGGATTTTCTTGTTTATACCACTCAGGTAACGCATGCGCAATATCGCTCGTCTTTTGCGGGAAGAGCGGTCGCACGCGCTGCGCATCGGGAATATTTTGCTGCGCCAAGTAAAAGCCAGATAGCCACCGGTGCTCGAGCCGTTCGCTCACATTCTTGCTGACGACAAGTCCGATCCGACGATACCCGAGTGCGCGGCACTGCTCCACCGCAAGTGCCGCCGACTGGAAGTGGTCGTTTGAAACCCGCTCAATAGATGGCGAAGCCACACTCATATCAGTCCCGACGACGGCAAACTCGGACATCTCAAGATCGATGGTGCGCTCGCCCCACGGCAACGGCGCGATCAACAAACCGAGAATACCACGCGCGCGCAGAATCTGGACGAAGCGTGGAGCGGTCATGCCAGTCGTGCGCATGGGAAACTCCTCCAGTCGATAACCGAGTTCGTTTGCACGTTGCTCCGCACCTTCTCTCATTTCCTGGAAAACGCGATAGTTGCGCCAAGGAGCATTTTCCGGATCAGATGTGACATAGGCGAGAACAGTGTGGCGATTACTGACTCTTCGCGCATGCAGCGAACTCATCAGAGCCGCGACGAGCGGATTTGTTTTGTATCCGAGCTTTTCTGCGGCTGCAAAAATTCGGCTGCGTGTTGCTACAGGAATACTGCGATCATTGCGTAAGGCGAGCGACACGGTTGAGCGCGCGACGCCGGCCGCATGCGCGACATCCTTCATCGTTGGCGGCAAAACATTGCTCATGGTTTCGGGCATGGATGCTTCACTCGTTGAGCGCAAGCGCGAATCCCCACAGTCAACCGCCGCCCGCGCTTCCTTGTTGATACGTTTGAATGGCTCGTGCGGGAATGCGGCACTGACGCGCCTCACCAACGCCCACTAACTCAAAATTGATCGCCGCCGCGGTGCGGTTCAACACGACAATCACCGCCGTGGCGTCAGGATTTGCGAATGCAACAGTTTCCAAGCCGGGCGAATCTACCGTCACCCCGAGGCGTTTCGCACTGGGTCGCACGAAGCGGCTAAAGTGCGCGATGTAGAAGAACGCCGGTGTGTAAGTGACCTCTCCCGTGCGCGTATTTACTAACACAGGAGCATCGCAGAAATTCCCGACGTGGTTTGGTCCACCCCGTTGATCCAAAGCAATGTTCCAGTCAATGTAGCCGCAAACCCAATTGCGGAAATCACCAATCATTTGGGCTGCATAACCCTCGCCGTGCTCCCATGTGCCGAGATTTCCCCCTCCCTCCCAGCAACCCTCGGTGAAGAGTATCGGCTTGTCCGGATACAGGGAATGCACCCGCGCAGACGCCGCAAAGTCGGAAGAAACATACCAATGGAGCGCCAAGCCCCAGAAATGCTTCGCCGCTTCAGGGTCGTTTAGCAAGGTCGCTGCTCTCGCCTCAATCTTGTCGCGATTATGATCCCAACCAAGCAGTTTTATTTTATCGGCGAGACCTGCTTTTGCCAGCGCTGGCCCGAGATGATTCTTCACGAAATCGCGTTCCTGCTCCGGTGTGTAGAGGCAAGATTCCCAAGTTTGATGCGCCTCGGGTTCGTTCTGCACCGTGAATGCCCACACGGGCAACTGCTCATCCCGCTCCATTGCTTGCGCAAACCGCACATAGAAGTCGGCCCACGCCGGCGCGTATTCGCGCCGCAATGAGCCGCCATCGTCCATGCGGTTGTTCGTTTTCATCCAAGCCGGCGGACTCCATGGCGAAACCATCAACTTGAAATTTTCCCCACCACCCGCAGCCGCCTGCGCGTCGTGCAAAAGCGACATGACCCAGCGCCGCATCGGATCGAGAGTGAAGTGATGCAGGTCGTAGTCGCCGGGGACTTCGGCGAGTGACCATAGGTTCAAAGAGAAATCACATGAGTTGAGGTGCGTGCGCGCGAGTGTATAGCCAATTCCTTCGCGAGGATGGTAATAGCGGTAAATGACTTCACGGCGCTTTTCGGACGTGAGTTGCGCGAGCACCCACGCGGAAGATTCAGTGAGGGCACCGCCGAAGCCGATTATTTCTTGAAATCGCTGTGTCGCATCGACCCGCACAATCGTTTTCTCACCGGGTTGTTCAGGCCAAGGCTCCATCGGCAGTGGGCTCAAACGGTGTTCGAGATCGCGAGCCGTTTGGTAGAGGTTCCAGATTCCGGTGGGAACAATTTCAGGAGCACTCATGGATTAAATGGGAAGGTGTGTTAGCAAATTTGCAGGGTGACCAACAAAAACGCGCACCCACGGGAAGCGGGTGCGCGGAAAATCCAACGCGTCTGCGTCTAGAGTTTGTGGTTAAACGTGAGTTGCATGCGACGCGGCGAAGCATAGATGAAGCCGTAAAGATCGCGATCGTTGAGCACATTCTCCACATTCAACTGCACGCTCGACTCACGGCCGCGCAACAAGAAGTCGTATTTCATCATCGCGTTAATCGTCAGACGACTTGGCGTGGAGACGAAGATCGGCTTGCCTTGGGTATCGAGTGCATTGCGACCGTAGGCCGGATAGACGGAGCGCTCACTTTCGTAGAATGCCCCTGCGCCAACGGAGAAGCCTTTCAGCGACGCAACTGTGTCAAACTTGTAGTTGAGCCAGACCGAGCCTTGGTTTTTGGGTGTGTCGTCGAGTGGCAGGCCGGCGCCAAACGCAATGAATGTCGAAGTATCGTTGGGATCGGTGTAGACTTGGCTAAGTGGGCGGCCGGCAGTAGCGGCCCAGGTAATTGGCGCATACCAAATTGCCCAGCGATCTTGCGGGTAAGGATATTTCGGCCACGCTTGCGCGTTGAGAACGACCTTCTCGATGTGCGACCACGACGCGACGATCTGGAAACTGTCGCTCGGAGACCAGATGATCTGCGTATCCCAACCGCTGGAGCGGTCACTGCCCGTCGCGACGCTTTTTTGCGCGCCGTTGTTATCCATCGTCGCGTTGTTGACGAGATTATCAAATGGCAAACTGCCAGGGTCGGCACCGCCATAGATCCAACCCCACCAGCCTTGCTGATTGAGAGCCCGCGCATTGGAGAAGACGGCGTCAAGTAACGCCGCACCCGTCGGCTTCGAGGCATTGGTATACCAGTTTGTTTGTCCCTGCGAATTGGTCGCTTGGTAAACGGCCCCGGCGGTTACCGCTGCGTCCCACTGCGGCGTCGAGGCGACGATTGCACCGTTCCATGCATTGGTCGCAGGATTCAAATCGTTGACGCGGTAAACAATATCTTTTGTCGGGTTAAACCGCAGGGTGTCCGAGACGACTGGGGCGAACCAGACTAGGCTTGAACTGCCGACTTGCGCGCGCGTGCGTGTGATTTCGAATTTGCTGATGGTTCCCGAGAGGCGGCCTTCAAAAAGATCGAACTTCAAACCGATTTCTTTGTTTTTCGCGAGTGCCGCTTGGAGCGGCTTCCCGTGGAGATCCAGTTTGCCCTGATAGTTGGGCTGCACGCCCTCCGAGTTCATGGCATAGAGGGAAAGATCGCGTTTGGGTGTAAGGGCGAGGTTCACACCCCATTGGTAGGTAGTGTCGCGATTGACACCGCTGTTGACCGTAGATGGGGCGGCGTCGCCGCCGCGCGTGCCGTTGTTACGGAACTGCGGATTGTAACGATAGACGCTGTTCCAACTGCGGTCGCGACGCACACCTGCAATCACCGTCAGGCGATCATCCGCTAATTTTCCTTGGTAAACTGCATAAAGCGCCGGGTTGGACGTAACGCTCTTACCGTTGTCCCACTCAACCAATGCGAAATCGGCGGAGCCATCACCTTGCTTGCCAAAGCGGAAATAGGAGAAATCCGACGGATTGCGATAATTGGCGACATCGCCCGGCGTCTGCCGGGTGCGGCGCTCGGCAGTGTCCTCGGTGTAACTAAAGCCGGCGAGGAACGAATTTTTCATCCTCAGCCACTTCGAGGAGTTCTCGAAGAGTGCGAAAGAGAGGTTGAGTTCGACGCGCAACTGATCGTGCAGATCGTCCTGATCAGCCAGCTCCCATTGATAAGAGATGGACGTATCTTGCGGGCCTACCGGCACGCCGGACTGCGTGTTGTTCAAGCCCGCAAACGTCACAGGGGATCGCGCCCATACTGGGCCGGTGTTGCGGCGAAATGCGGCCATATTGTCGAGCTGGTCATACTTGAATCCAGAGCGATTGGCACCGACCAAGAGATGCAAATTATCAGTCAATTTTTGCGAGAGTTTAAAGGCCAAGTTGGATGCCTCGCTATCGCGATAAGTATCGTTGCCGCTCCAGCGAAACTCGCGCACATCCTTGCCGGGTATTTTATAGAAGCTGCCATCGTAACCTGCGCTGTCGTTAACGAATCCGGAGACAGCAGCTCGCAGCGTCTTCCAACCGATGCCCTGATTTTTCTGTTTACCATACTCTGCATCGAACACGATCTCAGTGTTTTGAAACGGACGCCAGGAGACGACCGGCGAAACAAAGAAATGGTTCTCCGTATTGAAGTCTTCGTGGGAAGCTTGGTCCTGCAAAGCGGCTGTCAGACGGTAGGCTACTGTGCCGGAATCATTGACGGGGCCGGTAGTGTCGAGCGTTGCGCGAATAAAGTCATAACTGCCGTAAGCTAACGCAAAATCGGTGGCGCGTTTCGCTTGAGGCATCTTGACCAAGTAGTTTACTACGCCACCAAAATTGCCAACGCCATAAAGGAGCGATGCAGGGCCGCGTGCGATTTCGACTCGGGCGATGTTGACCGAGTCAGTGGAGTTCTGCCGTCGAAAGCCATCCCGCAACACAGATTCGGTTTGGAAACCACGAATCTTCATGTTGGTTTGCGAAGCACTGGCGGTAAGACCTTCGGGGTTGTTAATCTTGCCGGGAGTTTGGGAGAAGCTGCCTGCTGGGGCGGAATAATCGTTCTGCGTTTGCAACAAAATGCCTGAACTGTAGCGCAGCGATTGGCGCAGATCACTCGATGCCGTGTCGCGCAGGAATGCCTCCGTGATCACTTCGATCGGCATCGGCAACTCCTTGATCGGCGTATTCAGACGTGTGCCGGAAGTTGAGTTGGTTGCACGATAACCTTTGTCGCCAGAAGTGGTCACAACAAAAGGATTGAGGACCAAGACGACTTCATCTGTTTCGACTTTATCTATTTCTTCGGTCGCGGTCGCAGCGCCTGTCGTTTGAGCAAGCGCGGACGGTAGCAAGGCCAGGAAACCTAGCGCCCACAGCTGACGCTGCAGTCGCTGCAAAGCATGGGGGGTGTTCATTGGAGTAGGTTGGGTTGGCGAGTAGAAAATCTACCCACGATGGCAAGTTGTTGCACCTGCCTTCCCCACCGCAACGACAGCCTCATTCACATCGTTGAATACTTCCCTCCCAACCAACCCTAAATCAAAACCTGGCGCACACAACCGCGTCCCGGTGCGCTCAAGCCAGCTTTCCACTGCCCTGCGAGCATGTGGATGCGACCGCGATCGTCAGTGCCGAATTCGCAGCGTTCGAGTCGAGCTACCAGATGCTCCAACGCAATCCCACCCATGCGCCGATTATCTTGGAAAACACCCGCCACGCGTCCCAAGCTCGGCTCTTCCAACGAAAGTCCAACGATGCCAACTTCCGGTGGTAAAGGATACGCAGCATTAAAATCCAATTCGCCCGACATCACCACATCGGGTTTTTCCCTATGCCACCACGTTGGAAGTGCACCGATGATATCATGTGAGTCCTCACAAATGAGAGGTTCGACGCGATCTGCTCTGGGAAACCGAGCGCAAGCAAACTGAAACGCGGCGAGCCAACGATGATCCAAGCGTTCGCTCAATTGTCGGCTCACGGCGAAGCCGATCCTACGATAGCCAAGAGCGTAGCACTCCTGCACAGCAAGCAGGGCGGACTGAAAATGATCGTTCGACACTCGTTCAATCGGTGGCAACGCAACACTCATGTCGATGCCGACGACCGCGAAATCATCGAAGCCCAACTCAATCGTGCGTTCGTTGTGTGACAGTGGGGCGAGCAGCAATCCGAGAATACCGCGCGCATGGAGCATCTGGCTGAAACGGCGTGCCGTCATGCCAGGTTCACGGAGCCAAAACTCCTCCAGACGATAGCCCAAATCCTCCGCTCGATCCTGCGCCCCTTCGTGCATTTCAACAAACATCCCGTATTGCCGCCACGGCACATTCGGCGGGTAAGTTGAAACGTAGGCGAGCACGGTGTGCTTTTGTGACGTGCGACGCGCGTGCAGTGACGCCATTAATGCCGAGACAAGTGGGTTTGTCTTGTAACCGATTTTTTCCGCCGCCGCATAAATTCGACTACGCGTCGTGGGCGGAATGCTGCGGGAGTTGCGCAATGCCAAAGAGACAGTCGAACGAGAAACGCCGGCCGCCAGGGCGACATCGTTCATCGTGGGCGGCGGTTGCGCGGGCACACCTCCTATTTGAAAATTTCGCCCGCGGGCGCAAGCGCCAAGCCGCATCCTCCACACCTGCACGGAAAAAACTTCCCAGCGACCGGCGTCGCGGCAGGCTGCCACCCGGCGACAGCTTTGCCCGGCGCAGTCGGCCCGACAGCTCGGACGGATTCGGAGTTCGGGCTGCCCGCACTAGACGATGCCAGTAATTCGGGAATTGGAAGTCCGTGCACATTCTGGGTTAGTCAATGTCGGAAACGTGTCGGAAGATCGACACGCGCTGCTTAAATCGGCACACCCCGCCCATGCCCCAGTTCCATCTCCTGTCCCTCGCCGGGGCGCAGCCGTTTGACGACGGATCCACCCCTGCCCGACTGCTGCTCATCGCGGCGGCGGTGCTCGCGGTGTTGCTGATGGCACTGCCCGGGCCGCGGGCCACCTTGCGCCGTGTTCTCTCGCCCGGCGCCGCCGCCATCGCCGTGCTCGCCTTGGGAGCGAGCCTCGGCGTCTCCCTCCTGCGCACGCCGGTGGTTGAGGGCATCCCATTCTGGGTTTTCTCGCAGTCGCATTTTCTGGTTTACCAGCCGTTGGTGGCGGACTGGAGCCGTCGGCACCCGGCGCAGCCCGTCAACATCTCCCAACTCACCAACGCGGCGCTGGAACGCAGGATGTTGTCGGGGTTTCTCGCGGGCACACCCGTGGCCGACATCATCGCGGCCGAGCGGCCGGTCGCGGCCAAGGCTTTCATCGGACCGCTGGACAGCGTCGGATTCGTGGACGTCACCGACCGCCTGCGCGCGGAGGGCCTGCTCGAAAAAATCTCCCCCAGCTCGCTCACGCCCTGGACCAGTCGCGGCCGCATCTTCGGCCTGCCGCTCGATGTGCATCCGGTGCTGCTCGCCTACCGTTCCGATCTGGTCGAGGCCGCCGGCATCGACGTGTCGTCCATCGAAACCTGGGAGGACTACTTCCGTGTGTTGCGCCCGTTGCAGCAGGATTTCGACGGCGACGGCCGGCCCGACCGCTGGCTGCTCAATCTCTGGGACACCAGCACCGATCAGATAATGATGATGCTGGATCAGTCCGGCGGCGGGCTCTTCGACCAGCACGACCAGCCGCAGCTCAACGCCGCGCGCAACGCCGAGGTCCTGGCTCGGCTGGTAACTTGGGTCGCCGGCCCGCAGCGCACCTGCACCGACGTCGACATGTTTTCCGCCTCCGGCCACCGCCAACGTCTGGATGGCGTGATCATCGGCACCCTGATGCCCGACTGGATGTGCGGCATGTGGAAACTCGAAATCCCCGGGCTGGCTGGAAAGGTCAAACTCATGCCGCTGCCCGCCTGGGAGCGCGGCGGACGACGCACGTCGGTGTGGCGCGGCGGCACCATGCTCGGCATCACCAAGCGCGCATCCGACATCGAGGGAGCCTGGGCCTTCGCCCGCAACCTCGCCCTTTCCACCGATCTGGCCGAGGACCTTTTTCGCAAGACCAACATCGTGCCGCCCAACCGCTCCCTCTGGCCCCTGCCTGTCTTCGACGAGCCCGATTCCTACTTCAGCGGCCAGCCCGTCGGGCGGATATTCCTGAGCGTGGCCGACGATGTGCCCGTGCGCTCCTCCTCGCCTTTCGCCATGGCCGCGCAGGGATACCTCGGCAACGCCCTCGTCAACCTCCGGGCCTGGGCCGACTCAACCAAGACCTACGATGTCCCCACCCTCCAGCGCGAGGCCCAGCTCTTGCTCGACGAGGCCCAGCGACGCCTCGTGCGCGAGATGAGCCGCAACACCTTCCTCGCCGACGCGCCATGAAATCCTCCGCCAAAAAATTGCGCGCGGCCCCGTGGGTTTTCATCGGCCCGTTCCTCCTCGCCTTCGGCGTGTTCACCGTCTGGCCGCTCCTGCAGTCGCTGGTGCTGGCGTTTCAGCAAACCTACGGCCCGGGCACCACGCGCTGGGTCGGCCTGCGGAATTTCGAATACCTGCTCGGCGACCCGCTCTTCTGGCGCGCCGTCGCCAACACCGCGACTTTCACGCTTGGCTCCCTGTTCATCCAGTTGCCGCTGGCGCTCGGCCTCGCCCTCCTGCTCAACCGGCCCGGCATCCGCGCCCGCGGCTTTTTCCGCCTCACCTTTTTCGCCCCGTCGCTCGTCGGCCTGCCGTTCGTCGCGATCCTCTTCTCCCCGATCTTCGAAAAGCGCACCGGCCTGCTCAACAGTGGGCTGCATTTCCTGACCGGCGGAGCCTGGAGCCCGGAGTTCGCCTGGACACAGAACTACGTGATGTCGTCCCTCGTGCTGGCCGCGCTGTGGATGTATGCGGGCTTCAACATGGTTTACTTCCTCGCGGCGCTGCAGAACGTCTCCAAGGACCTGATCGAGGCCGCCACGATCGACGGCTGCAACGCCTGGCAGCGCTTCTGGCACGTCACCCTTCCCGAGATCCGCCCCGTCGCCAGCTTCGTCGTGCTCCTCTCCGTGCTCGGCTCCTTCCAGATGTTCGAGCTCGCGTTCATTTTGCTCAACAACGGCGCCGGACCCGACAACCGCGGCCTCACCGTGGTGATGTATCTCTACCAGACCGGCTTCCTGACCGGCGACCTCGGTTACGCCTCCGCCATCGGCTGGGTTCTCGCCCTCCTGCTCATGAGCATCGCCCTGCTCCAGCGCCGGCTCACCCGCAAATACGAGGAAAACTGAGCCATGACGCCCACCCGCCTCGTCCGCTTCGTCGTTTACGCGCTGCTCGTCTTCTTCGCGGTTCTCACGCTCATCCCGTTTGCCTATCTGCTGGCGGGCGCGTTGAAATCCCGTTTCGACTTCGCCGCCTCGCTCTTCCTGCCCCACGGCGAGGGCTGGCTCGGCATCGGCTGGGACCGCATCACCCTCGCCAACTTCCGCCGCCTCCTTTTCGAGCTGCCCGTGCCGCGCGCGATGCTGAACTCGATGTTCATCGCCTCCGTGCACTCCGTCGTGGCGGCCCTCCTCTGCTCCATGGGCGGCTACGCGCTGGCAAAACTGAAATTCCCGGGACGCTCCCTGATCATCGGCATCGTTCTCACCGCGCTCATCATTCCCGGGCCGCTCCTGCTCGCGCCAAGCTTCCAGCTTCTCTACCAGCTCGGCCTGCTCGACACCTACGCGGGCCTGCTGCTGCCGGGGCTCACGCCGGCCTTCGGCATTTTTCTCTTCCGCCAGGCCATGCTGCGCGGCGTGCCGGACGAGTTGATCGAGGCCGCCCGCATCGACGGCGCGGGCGAGTTCCGGATCTTCTTCGAGCTCGTCCTGCCCCTCGTCCGCCCGATGCTCGGCGCCTTTCTCCTCATCAGCTTCCTCGGCGCATGGAACAACTTCATCGGCCCGCAGATCATTTTGCAGTCGCCCGAACTCCAGCCGCTGTCGGTCGCGCTCAACAATCTCCGCGGCGTCTATGGCACCGACTACGGCCTCATCATGGCCGGCACCCTCGTCTCCATCGCGCCCGTCATGTGCCTCTTCCTCCTCCTGCAAAAGGAATTCATTTCCGGCCTCACCGCCGGCGCCGTCAAAGGCTGACCCCGTTCCCCATGAAATCATCCATCCAGAAATTTCCCGCCAGCTTCGTCTGGGGCGTCGCCGCCGCCGCCCCCCAGATCGAGGGATCGATCGACGCCGACGGCAAGGGCGAGTCCGTCTGGGACCGCTTCGCGCGCAAGCCCGGCGCGATCCACAACGGCGACACGCTGCACCCCGCCTGCGACCACTACCGGCGTTTCGGGACCGACTTCGCGCTCATGCGCAAACTGGGCATCCGCCACTACCGCCTTTCGCTCGCGTGGCCGCGCATTTTCCCCGATGGGAACGGCGCGGTCAACCAGCGGGGCCTCGATTTCTATCACCGCCTTTTCGACAGCATGGCGAAGCACGGGATCACGCCTTGGGTCACGATGTTCCACTGGGACCTTCCGCAGGCGCTTGAGGACAGCGGCGGCTGGCGCTCGCGCAACACCGTGGACGCGTTCGCGAACTACGCCGACACGATCGTCAAGGCCTACGGCAGTCGCGTGAAAAACTGGATCACCCTAAACGAGATCATGTGCTTCACCACGCACGCCTATGGCACCGGCGGCAAGGCGCCCGGTGCGCGGGAGAGCGACGCCGTCGTCAACCAGACCAAGCACCATGCCTTGTTGTGCCACGGCCACGGCGTCCGTGCCGTGCGCGAACACGGTGGAGCCGGCGCGCGGGTTGGGTTGACCGACAACGCCGCCGTCACCGTCCCCGTCATGGAAACACCCGAGCACATCGCCGCCGCGCGCACCGCGTTCACCGACCAGAATCTGGCGATCCTCGATCCGATCTGCCGCGGCCGCTACTCCCCGCGCTACCTGCGCGAATGCGGCGCCGCCCGCCCGCAAGTCGCCCGGGGCGACTTCGCGCTCATCAGCCTGCCTACGGACTTTCTCGGCCTTAACATCTACAGCGCGTCCTTCGTGCGCCGCGGCCGCCGCGGAAAGCCCGAGATGATTCCCTTCCCCGCGAACTACCCGCAGGCCGACTCACCCTGGCTCAAGCTCGTGCCGCAGGCGCTTTATTGGGGGCCGCGCTTTTGCCACGAGGTCTTCGGCATCAAGGCCATCTACATCACCGAGAACGGCTGCGGCTACGACGACGACCAGCCCCGGGGCGGCGAGGTCTTCGATCTTCACCGCCGCGACTACCTCCGGAATTATCTCCGTGAACTCCAGCGCACCGTTCCCGACAAGATTCCCGTCAAAGGATATTTTCTCTGGTCTTTCCTCGACAACTTTGAGTGGCAGGATGGCTACGCCCGCCGCTTTGGCATCACCCACGTAGACTACAAGACCCAGCGCCGCACCCCGAAACTCAGCGCCCACTGGTATGCCGCCGTCATCAAGCACGGCCGCCTTGTCTGATCCGTAACCATTCAGTCGAAATTAACCACGGATGAATACTGAGCCGTAACAATGCAGTTCAACCACAGATAAACACGAATGAACACAAATGAGAAACCCGGGGCTGCGAGAACCAAAGATGGCCACCGCTCGTTGAGTCTGGGTTTGCGACCT
>JAUXXD010000128.1 GCA_030681265.1 Candidatus Didemnitutus sp.
TTTGCGCACCTTGAGTGGGGAAGCTCGCCAAATCAAAGCGGCGCTAGGTGATGTAGAATTGCGCTTAGTGGCTATGAACGCAGACCTTGCCCACTGGGAAAAGCGGGCTTCCGAAGCGGCGCGCCTGACCGAGGAACTTGAAGCACAAAACCGCGGTTTGAACCGCCTCACCACGTCGGCCGACCAGCAAAAACTCAATGAAGCGCGCTTGGTTCGCCTCCGCACGATGGAAAATCAGGCGCGCGCTGGAGCAGAAGAGATTCGCACAAAAATTACTCGCACGCAGTGGGAGCGTGATGGCCTGCAAATTGCCCTCGGGCGCTCCGCTGATCAGCTACGATTGGCCGAGCAGCAGCAGTCAAAAATTCTCCACTACGCGCGTTCCGCATGGGCCAGTTACGGTCTACAGGTGAGCATCGGCGTGGTGATTTGGTTCTTGGGACCGCCGCTGGCCCGCCTTGCCGCTTTTTTTCTGGTAGCCCCGTTCATTTCAAGCCGCCGACCAGTGCAACTTGGGACAGCGGGCGCAGCTTTGCCGGAGATCACCACGAGTCGCGCCTCGGTGGATATCGGTCTCGCACCCGGCGATGTCCTCTGGGTAAAGGAGGCTTTTTTGCAGGCGTCCGACGAGCGCCTGGCAAAATCCACGCGTTGGTTGCTCGATTGGCGGATTCCTTTCACCTGTTTAGCCACAGGTCTTCGGGAACTGATTCAACTGCGCAATCTCGACGATTACGCGACACGGTGCGCAACTTTTTCCTCACAGGAAGAGGCGAGCGTGGAACTCGCCATCGTCCACATACCGAAAGGCGCGAGCCTCGTGTTGCGGCCCAGTTATTTGGTTGGTTTGGCCGCGCCCTTGGATGGGCCTGCCGCTGTGATCCGCAAACACTGGCGCTGCTTCACGCTGCAAGCGTGGGCCACCGGACAATTCCGCTATTTCGAATTCGTCGGCCCCGCGAAATTGTTGCTCGCCGGAAGTCGCGGCGTTCGCGCCGAGATGCTCGACGGACAGCCGGGCGGGCCGATCCCGGGACGTCGCACCAATCAAGATGCTACCATCGGATTTACGCCGGGCCTGTCTTATCGACCCGTGCGCGCCGAAACTTTTTGGGCTTACTTCCGTGGGCAGAATCCGCTGTTCGACGATTTATTTGAAGGCAACGGGGTGTTTCTCTGCCAGCAAACTACCGCGAAAGGTGAGGCGGCAAAACAACGCGCGGCGCTGAGTAGTTTCCGCGACGGGATTTTGCGCGTCTTCGGTTTGTGAGCGTTCGCCCCGCGACTGCGACCACCAATTCCTCTCATGTTCAAGCTCCACGCTGATTATCAACCCACCGGCGACCAACCGCAGGCCATTGCCGCGCTGGTCGATTCGCTGCGGGCGGGTAATCGCCATCAGACGCTCCTGGGGGTGACCGGTTCGGGCAAAACATTCACGATGGCCAACGTTATCGCCCAACTGGATCGGCCCGCGCTCATCATCTCGCACAACAAGACTTTGGCGGCGCAGCTTTACTCAGAGTTTAAGAATTTCTTCCCCGAAAACGCGGTCGAATACTTCGTCAGCTACTACGATTACTATCAGCCCGAAGCCTACGTGCCATCGAGCGATACGTTCATCGAAAAGGATTCTTCAATCAACGAAGAGATTGAGCGCCTCCGCATCGCGACGACGAGTTCGTTGGTCAGTCGCCGCGATGTGATTGTCGTCGCCAGTGTGTCGTGCATTTACGGCCTCGGTTCACCGGAGGATTTTTCCGGCATGCGAATTCAAATTCGTCAGGGCGACGAACTCGGACGGAATCGATTGTTGGAGCGTTTGGTCGACAATCTTTATGAGCGCAACGACTACGAATTGAAGCGCGGTTCGTTTCGGGTGCGCGGCGATGTGGTCGATGTGATGCCCGCCTACCTCGAACACGGTTTGCGCATTGAATTTTTCGGCGATGAAATCGAGGGCCTGACCGAATTTGAACCGATCAGCGGCAAAGTTCTCCGCCAGCTCGCGCAGTTCGATCTCTATCCCGCGAATCAATATGTCACTTCACGCGCCCGGATCGCCGGAGCGATTGCCGGCATCAAGGCGGAGTTGGAGGAGCGCGTCGCCTTCTTCGAAAGCAATCAGCAATACCTCGAGGCGCAACGCGTTCGGATGCGCACCAGTTACGATCTCGAGATGCTGCAGGAAATGGGCTTCTGCAACGGCATCGAAAATTACTCGCTGCACCTGACTGGCCGGCAGCGTGGCGAGCGTCCGTTTTGCCTGATGGATTTTTTCCCCCAAGATTTTCTGCTCTTCATCGACGAGAGTCACGCCACGGTGCCGCAGATTGGGGCGATGCACGCTGGCGATTTGGCCCGCAAGCAAACGCTGGTCAATTACGGGTTTCGCCTGCCGTCCGCGCTCGACAATCGCCCGCAGAGTTTTGCCGAATTTCAAAAAATCAGTGGTCAAACGCTTTATGTTTCGGCAACGCCAGCGAAGTTCGAAATGGAGCACTCCACGGTCGTCGCCGAACAAGTCATTCGTCCGACTGGACTCTTGGATCCGCTGATCACCTTGAAACCTACCAAGGGTCAGGTTGAAGACCTGATATCAGAAATTCGCACTGCGGTGGGGCAAGGTGAGCGAGTGCTGGTGACGACACTGACCAAGCGCCTGTCAGAGGACATCACCAGCTATTTGCGCGAAGCCAAAATCCGGGTGGAATATCTTCACTCTGACATCGACGCGTTGGAGCGCGTGGAGATTTTGCGCAACTTGCGACAGGGGAATTTCGACGTGTTGGTGGGCATCAATCTATTGCGCGAAGGGCTTGATCTCCCGGAGGTGGCCTTGGTGGCGATTCTGGATGCGGACAAAGAAGGTTTCCTGCGCAGCGCGACGAGTTTGCTCCAGACTTCGGGTCGTGCCGCCAGACATGAGCAGGGCCGCGTAATTTTCTATGCCGATGTGCAGACGGAGTCCATTCGACGGACGCTCGAAGAGACCACCCGCCGCCGAGAAATACAAATGGCCTACAATGCCGCTCACGGAATTACTCCGCGCGGCGTGAAACGCAGCGCTCAGGCGAGCTTGCGCGTTTATGATGGGAGTGATCGCACCGAGGAACCAGCCGCAGTGGGCGAGGGCTTTGATGATGTCGCTGCCGTCATCGCGGAGTTGGAAATCGAGATGCAGGAAGCGGCGAACAAATTGCAATTTGAACGCGCCGCTTTGTTACGCGATCAGATCAAACACCTGCGGGATGGTGGTGCCGCAAAAAGCGCGGCCACCGCACGGGGCGGAAAAAACAAACGGCCACGCAAGTAGCGTGGCGCGTTATCCTGTGGATCGGCCGACCGACTTAGTCGCTATCGTCGGCGGAGCGGCATTCATTCATGACGCGCAACCAGATTTCTCGCAGATCAAACAAGCGTGGCGTGGCGAACTCGCGATAGCACAGCAACACCCCTTGGTTGTCGTCTGGAAGCTGTGAAAGGAGCGAAAGTGTGTCGTTCAGTTCGCGGAGAGCGCGTTTGAAGAAGCAGAGAGCGAGCGCGTAGTCGCCCATGTCGAGAGACTGCACCGCCTGCAGCGCGTGCTCGCGACCGCGGAACAGAGAACTCAACAGATCGACGACGTGACTGGAGGGAATATGTCCAGCGTGGACGGATTTCTTCTCCCAATTCGCGATCAAGCTCAGATAAATCGCTTTGGTTGCGATGTGCACGGGATTGCGGTGCACCGTGTAAAGGTCGAAGTCATCCGCAAAGCCTGGAGCATCCTCCTCCTCGTCGGTCTCGGGGGACTGACTGGCTTCATTTTGCATGTCCCAACCCATCCGCCGGGCAATTTCATCGATGCGCTCAACGGCGTCGGACATTTGCTCGTAGTGCTTGAGGTATTCGCCCACAGCAACTTCGTGCTCGGTCAGATATTTTTCCCAATCCGCCTCGGTCCACGAGAGTTCCGGGCTATCCTCCCAGTCGTTGTCAAACATTCCGTCGGAATCTTTATTAGTCATGTAGAGGAGCGTCAGAAGCGACGCTGGACGGGGAGTGTGCTCAGCAGCGGAGCGCACGCAAATAAAAATCTTGGTTAAGACGACCTTTGGATTTGAAGGCCGGCCCAACGCGTCATGTCATAGTGCAAAATGGCAGACGTTCATCATGAGTCGGTTTTCTTCACGGGGAGGGTGCAGGGAGTCGGTTTCCGTTATCAAACGCTGCAAGTGGCCAAAGGCTTTGAGGTGAACGGGTGGGTGCAAAATCTCGCCGATGGCCGGGTGCAACTTGAAGTGGAAGGCCGCCAGACCGAAGTGGCTGCTTTTCTGCAAGCAATCGAAGAAGAACTCGACGGTTTTATCCGCAAAATCGAACGCGCGGCGACGTCGCGCGAGGCACAATTGCGCGGGTTTACCATCCGATGAGCGCCAATACTGCAGATTTCGCCGTCGTTTTTGAGGTCGTGACGAAGGATTACGTCACTGATTGGCGTGGTGGGCGTTGGCGGGCTTTGGAGCGACTTTCCTTTTCGGTGCCGCGAGGGACGATTTGCGCGCTGGTCGGACCGAATGGTTCCGGCAAGAGCACGGCGTTGAAAATCTGCGCAGGGCTCAGTGAGGTAACGAGCGGCATTTGCACCGTCGCCGGTCACGAGCCGACCGTGGCGGCTGCCGCCGGTAAACTGGGCTATCAAGCTGAAGATACCGTGTGGCCTGACTTCGTCACCGGACGCGCCCTGTTGGAGCAGGTTGGTCAAATCGCGGGACTTTCGGCTACTGCCGCTGGGCGAAGTGCGACTGAGTTGCTCGAACGGGTGGGATTGAGTGAAGCGGCGACCCGTCGCGTTGGCGCCTACTCAAAAGGTATGCGCCAACGGCTCGGCCTTGCGCTCGCCTTGCTCGCAGATCCAGAAGTTTTGTTGCTCGATGAGCCGGCTGCGGGACTGGATCCCCGGGCGGCGGTGACGCTGGCCAACATCATCGACGGCGAACGGAAACGCGGGCGCACCGTGCTGCTTACTTCGCATTTTTTACCGCAAGTCGAAGATTTGTGCGATTGCTTCGTGGTTTTGGAGCGTGGGCGGAGCTTGTTCGTCGGGTCGCGCGCGGCAGTCGTGGCCCGAGGCGGGCTCCAGCAACTTTATCTCGCTGAGGTGACGCAATGAAAGCGAGCCTCCGCCGGACTTGGCTATTGTGGCAATGGACGCTCAGTCAGGCGCTCCATCAGCGCGTGGCGTGGGCCTTGGCGGTCGTGGCGGTTGCGATCGTGGCGGGTGGTAGTGTTCTGCGGGTTTTCAATTTTGGCGACGCAGAGTCGCGTTTCTTTTTGAATTTGGCGCAGGCTAGTTTGTTAGGCAGTGGCACGCTGCTAGCGGCAGTTCTCGGGCCTTTGCTATTTTGCGAAGGACTCGCATCGCGCACTACTCACTTATTTCTCACGCGAGGCGCTCGACGCGGAGAAATCGTCTCGGGCGCGGTGCTCGCGATGGTCACGTTGCTGGGTTGGTTGGTGCTCCTGCATGCAGGAGCGCTGAGTTTTCTCATGTTGAGTCATGGGCATGGCGCTGGGTTGAGTATCAGTTTACGGCTGCTTGCGACAGGCTTTGGCCCGTTATTGATCATCGGAAGCATGGCAGTGTTGCTGCCGATTTTACTGCACCGACCGGCACTTGCGACGCTTGGCACGCTGGCGCTGGCCGTGGCCGGGCAACTTGCGCCGGTGCTCCAGCACATGCAGACGCGCAGTGAGGGATTTGTAGCGTGGCTTTGGAGCGGGTTGGCCTACGTGGTTCCGAATTTTGCCATTTTCGAAACCGCTCCCGCGAGTATCGCCGCGCTTTATGCCGGTGGTTACGCGGTGCTTTATTGGGCATTGGCCGTGCTTTGCTTCGCCCGTCGTGAAATCTAAGACCGCACAAATTTCGTTGATCGGATTGCTCTGGCTGGGCGGGAGTGCAGCGCTCAGCCAACTCGTATCACCGTGGACAAGCCATGCGACGAGCGTGCATTCACAGGGGCTGGCAGGATTTTTTGCGACAACGGGTGGATGGGCGAATCTAGCCGCGGATTGGTTTTGGTTGCGCGCTAACATCGCCTGGGAAACGCAATCCGAGGTCGCAGTGCGAAGTTGGCTTCAGCTCACGCTCGCGGCTGGTGGGGACTCCTTTTATTTTCAGAAAAATGCGGCGCGAATCCTCGCGTATGACTTGCCGGCTTGGCGAATCGCCGTTGAACCAGACGCACCTGCCGCCGTGCATGCGGAATGGCGCCGGGTCGGCGCCGCCGAGGGGCTGGCGATAGTCCTAACAACGGCGGGGGAGGACCCAGTGCGTTGGCTTGAGGCGGGCAATCTCGCGCTATATGCGGGGCGCGACCGCCAACTGGCAGGAGCATACTTTCATCGAGCTGCCCAATTACCGGGGGCACCCTGGCATGCGGGGCGAATTTACGCGCAGTTGCTCATCGAACAGGGGCGCCGCCACGAAGCCCTCGCGTGGCTCCGCGAGTGGCTGCCGCGGATTCCCCCTGACGATCCACTGGCGCACCGCGAATTGGTCGGCGAACGCCTCGCGGAGCTCGAACTCGAACTTCGCTCACTTGGAGAACCTCTTTGACAACGCCCGCGGGCACGACTGGATGTGACGCCACTCAGCATGGAAGATATTTTTGAAGTTCAATGGGCCTATCTCGCCTTCGGTTTACTCATGCTCTTTTTCCCGCGCGCGTGGATGCGTATTGGGCCATTGCAGAGTCGCAAGCGTCAGCCGCGCGAGTCGCTGGAGCGTTTTGCGCAAGATGGGGCCAACGATCCGGATAACAAATCGGTGCCGTTAGGCCGCGAATTGCGGAAAGGCCGCAACTATGTCGATTTTCTCCGCGGATGTTCGGGTGCGCTGGCGCTGTGGCATTTTAGTTTTATCGCTGACGGGAGCTTCAGGCCTCTCGCTTTCGGGCTGCAAATTTTGATTTCGGCAATCGCTGTGATCATCCAATCCACGCGTTGGCGAGAAAAGGTAACGTTCTTCGCTTCGATTTTCTTTTGCGCGGGGTTGAGTATCGGGATGGGGAATTTCTACTCTGCGGCCCTCGCTTTTCTTTTTGTGTGTGCCATGAACCCATTGTTGGCGACGCCGCGGATTTTTATGGGGACTTTCGCGTTGATGCTCCTGCCGTTTAACACCCTCATTGGGGCAGGCTTTACGTTGGCGATGGTCAATACATCTTTGGTGCTCTTGCCTCCGTTAATGAGCCTGCTGGCGAAACGTCCTTTGGTCATTTTCACTCGGAAACGGAATTTGATGTGGTGAGTTATGCCGCTGCGTCTTCAGGTCTGGCTGGAGGCATCGCGACCCAAAACATTGGCGGCTGCGGTGGTGCCGGTCGCTGTGGCCACAGCTTTCGCTTTCGGGCATGCAGCAGCGCACTGGAGCAAAGCGGCGCTGTGCCTCGCCTTTGCCTTGCTGGTGCAAATAGGCACGAACTTCGCCAACGACTATTTTGATTACCGCAGTGGGGCTGATGCAGCCAATCGAGTCGGTCCGCGCCGGGCGGTCGCTGCGGGGTTGGTGACACCGCGCGCGATGCGCTGGGCCACGGGGCTGGTTTTGGCGGCAGCCTTCGGCGTCGGTTTATTCTTGGTCACGGATGGCAATTGGGTGCTACTGCCTGTTGGCATTGCGAGTATTGCGTGTGCGATCGCTTACACGGGTGGGCCTTTCCCGCTCGGTTACAACGGGCTTGGGGACGTTTTCGTCTTTATCTTTTTCGGGCTAGTTGCGGTCGGTGTGACGTTTTACGTGCAAGCAGGCTTCGTCACTGGAGCGGTTTGGCTCAGTGGGGCCGCGATCGGTCTACTCGCCGCCAACATACTCGTGGCGAATAACTATCGTGATGCCGAAACTGATGCCGCCGCGGGAAAGCGAACGCTCGTGGTGCGTTTCGGTCGTCGATTTGCCGTTTGGCAATACGGCGTGTCTGCCGGGTTCGCGCTAAGCTCAGGAGGGTGGCTCTATTTTAGCACAGGCTACGGATGGCTGGTGCTGTTGCCGATGGGGCTATTGCCGTGGGCTCTGCGGCTAACGCTACGTTTGGCGCGCTCGAATGATGCGCGCGAGCAAATCGCGCTGCTCGGGGCGAGCGCCCGCTTACTTTTCTTTTTTGGAATACTGCTCGGGATCGGGGCTGCCTTTGGACGCTCGTGAGCATGCGTGAGGCGAGCAGAAAAAAGCCGGAGCAATTGCTCCGGCGTGTAAATTTAGCGCCGCACATTCGGCGCAGCACGAGCTTAGATTTTGCCGGCGAGTTTACTCTTCAGCGTGGCTTTATCCATCATGCCGACGAACTGCTCAATGACCGCACCGCCCTTGAACAACAAGAGCGTGGGGATGGCGCGCACCCCAAACTGCGCGGCGAGTTCGCCGTTATCGTCGACGTTGACCTTCGCAATGGTGAGCTGGCCTTTGTATTCGGTCGCGAGCTCCTCCAGAATGGGAGCAATCATTTTGCAGGGTCCGCACCACGGTGCCCAGAAGTCGACCAGGACTGGTGTGGCACCGGCGACGGTGGATTTGAAATTGGCCGAATCGAGTTGGACGAGGTTCGCTGACATAAGATAAGAGGAGTAAAGGAGGTTTTGGTAGAAATTCAACTGTGCGGCTCAGCGCGGAGTGGATTTATGGATAATTTCAACGAGCTCTTGCGGTCGCACGGTCTCGAGTTGCTCACCGCGTTGTTTGAGTTCTTCAAACGTCTTGATCACCGTCTCGGCCATGCGCCCGTGGGTTTCTTCGGAGCCACCGACGATGGTGAATTTTTCCGCAGTCGTGAGGCGTTTGTGACCGTCGGTGTGGTCGAGACCGAGGCCCACTAGGTGGGACGCCGATTTGGCCGGGGTTCTGGCGTCAGGCGACGGGCGGCGAGTTGGTTTCTTCATCGTCGAGCGAGACCGTGGTCACGTTGTCGGCTGTTTCAAGGGTGTTTTGCACGACGCTGGTGCAGTGGATGTCGGCAAATGATTCGTCCTGGTGCAGCGTCAGTTTGCGCAGGCGCGTGAGCTCGAGCAGGGCGAGGAACGTCGCCACTAGGCGGCGCAGCGAAATTTTTTCCGGAAAGAGACTAGAGAAGGTGAACTCCGGACGCGTCTGCAAGTGCCGGAGAATAAACTCCATTTGATCGGCCACGGTGACTTGTTCGGCGTGGATTTCGCCGACGACGAGCTTTTCGGCTAGGCGGCGCAGCACGAGGTTGAAGCTGTTCCACAGATCGATGCGATCGACATGCTTGAGCGGGCGCTCGGAGGCGGGGGCAAAAGCTGAGCCGGGGCGCGGGAGACGGTCCTGCGCTTCGCGTGCCATTGCGCCGAGGGTGGCAGAGGCTTCCTTGAATTTTTTATACTGGAGCAGTTGGTGCACCAGTTCCCAGCGCGGATCGAGGTCGTCCTCGCCGACATGGGGGTCGATCGCCTGCTGGTGTTTCGGGAGCAACAGACGGCTTTTGATCTCCATCAGCGTCGCGGCCATGACGAAAAACTCGCCCGCCACTTCGAGTTGCAAGTCCTTCAACGCGTAAAGCACGTCCAAATACTGCCGCGTGACGGACTCAATCGGGATGTCGTAGATGTCCAATTCATTCTTGCGAATGAGGAACAACAGGAGATCCAGCGGGCCCTCAAAGACGGGGAGTTTGATGCGATAATCTGCTTCAGCGACCACGTTTTGAGTCGATGGGTCGGATAGCCTCCGCGCAATGGGAAAATCTCGCGACCGCGTTTTTGGTCGCGTGCTGTTGCTGCAACCTGCTCTCGATATCATGCTTGGGATTGCCAATCAGTTGGCGCGCCACCACATTTTCCCTGTGTTTCGCTTTCCGGTGCTTTTCGCCTGCGTGGTCCTCGTCTTGCTCGGTTTGCGAGCATCTGCGGCGAGCACGGCGCCCGAAGTGGAGACTTGGCGCATCGGCATCGAGGCGGGCGAAGGCGTCGTGACGGGACTCGACGATCACGGCAATCCCACGGGCTTCGGCCCAACGTTGATGTTCGCCGTGGCGCAGGAGATGAATCTGCGCATCGAATGGGTGGTTAAGCCGTGGCATGAGTTGCTGGGCGAGATTCGCGCTGGGCGCATCGAAGTGTTGCTGTCGATGGCTTACACGCCGGCGCGGGACGAATTCATCGATTACACCGCGACCATCCTCGAATTGAAGCCCGGAGCCTTCGTGCGCAAGGGAGCGCGGCACCCGCGCGATATCCACGATCTAAAAGGGTTCCGTCTCGCCGTGCAACGGGCCAGCTACTTTGAGGATTACCTCCGGTCGATCGGTGCTGAGGGTGAATTCGTCTATGCCAACAGCGTCGGGGATCGCCTCGCGGCGGTGAGGTCGGGCAAGGCGGATATCGCGTTCGCCGCGTTCGGTCTGCGCAACGCCGACATCAATGTCGTGCCCGCCGGGGACCGGAAAGACCTAGAACCGATCGCCCTGAATTTTCCGGGCATGAATTACCGCTTGTATTTTGGTGTGCGCGAGGACGACAAGCAACGGCTCGCGATCCTCAACGAGGGACTGGTGCGCATTCGCGATAATGGCACCTATTCCGAAGTGTATGAAAAGTGGATCGGTCCGCTGCAGACGCGGGCCGTGCGATTGCGCGATGTGTGGCGGACCGTGTTGCCCTTTGCCTTGCTCGCCGTGATCGGGCTCGGGCTGGCGCTCTGGCAACGCCAGCTCGTGCGGCGCCTGAACGTGCGCACGGCAGCCCTGCGGGAAAGCGAAGAAAAACTCAAATTGGTGCTCGAAGCCGGCGACCACGGTTATTGGCAGACTAATTTCAACACCGGGCACGTGGAGCGGAGCGAGCGGGCCATGTCCCTCCTCGGCTATCAACTTGGCGATATCGCGCCGACCACGGAGGCCTGGCAAGCCTGCGTGCACCCCGAAGATCGGTCGATCGCGCGACTGGCGCGCGCCCGTGCCCTCATGGCGGGGCGGCGCAATTATACTTTCGAACACCGCGTGCAATCGAAAGACGGTCTGTGGCGCTGGACGCAGGTCAAAGGCAAGGTCCTTGAACTAAACGACGACGGTTCGGCCCGCCGCGCCGCCGGCACCGTGACCGATATAACGGAAGCGAAACTGGCCGAAATCGAACGCGAGGAAATGCAGCACAAGTTGCTCGAAGCCCAACGCCTCGAAAGTGTCGGACTGCTCGCCGGCGGCGTCGCGCACGATTTCAACAACCTGCTCACCGTGATCATCGGCAGCATCGGACTCGCCCGCATGGATTCACCGGAAGTGTCCCCGCTGCACAAGCACTTCGATCAGATCGAATCGGCATCGCGGCGCGCGGCCAACATGTGCCGACAATTGCTCGCCTCCGCCGGACGCGCGACGATCAATCTTGAAGCCGTGGATTTGAACAGCGCGGTGACCGATACCTTGCAGTTGCTCAAAATTTCGGTGCCCGCCACGGCGGATGTGGCGCTCGACCTACAGCCGCACTTGGCGGCGATCGAGGCCGACGCCACACAGGTGCGCCAGATCATCATGAACTTGGTGATCAACGCAGCAGAAGCCCTCGGCACCACGAAGGGCACGATCAGGCTCTCGACCAGTTGCGTTCCGCCTACGCCGCGACAGGGCGAACAAGTCGTGTTGGAGCCGCGCGAGACGGGGCCCGTGCACGTCTGCCTGACGGTCACCGACACCGGCCACGGCATGAAGGCCGAAGTGAGACGCCGGGTGTTCGAACCGTTCTTCACCACCAAATCCACCGGGCGCGGACTCGGACTGGCCGCGACTGTCGGTCTGGTGCGCTCGTTTGGCGGAGGTATTTCGCTCGAAAGCGTGGAGGGTAGCGGCACGACGTTTCGCCTGTTTTTTCCGCTCTCCCAGCGCACGCGCCAACCCGCCCCCGCCCCGTTACCGACGACCAAGCCCTCGGAAGCGGACGGTGGGGCCCGCCTCCTGGTCGTGGACGACGAACCGGCGGTGCTGGCCATCGCCGCATCGGTGTTGAGTAGCGCGGGATTTATCGTCGTGCGCGCGCGCGATGGATTTGAGGCACTGGAGAAATTCCGCGCCGACCCGCAGGCAATCGACGCGGTGTTGTTGGATTTGACGATGCCGGATAAGGACGGGGCCATGGTGCTGGCGGAGCTGCGCGCAATCCGTCCGGAAATCCGCGTGTTGATGATGAGCGGATTCGGTCCCGAACACGTGATGGCCCGCCTGCCGAAACAGAATGCCCCAGCGTTGCTGCGGAAGCCTTTCAGTGGCGACGAGCTCGTGCTCGCGATAGAAAAAATCCTGCGCACGTAGGGTCGCGCAACCGGCTTTCGCGAAGTGTTCGCACGAGGTGTCCGGCCGTGGCTTGTGCTCGCCGGCCTTATCGGGCCTATTGCAAGCGCTTGAGTTCTCCCTCGGGAATTTCCGTCCGGTGCCGTTGGTTCCTGCCCGCGCTGGTGGCGCTCGCGTTCGGCGGAGCGACCCTGTGGCTGAGGCGGCCCGCTGCGACGTCAGCGACGGTGGAGTCCACGCCGACCGCGACGGCGGCTGCTCCGATGCGTGCGCACGAGTCGGTTGAGCCGAGTGCGCCGGGAAAAAACTATCGCGCTCATTTTGGCGCAGTTGCTGGAGCGCGACCACATGCGGTGGCGGCGTGGGCGGATGCGCAACCGGCGGGAGATGAGCGCGACCGCGCCATCGTCACGGTGGCGGGCATTGGGCGCGGATAGATCCCGCGCAAGCATTGGCGCTGACGGTTTCACTTTCTGACGTGACCACGCGGCTGGAGCAAACCCGGCAAATTTATCATGCTTGGCACCGCACCGATGCCGCCGCCGCGAATCAATGACTCGCCACGGCACCGATGCCGGTCGCCCTGCGCGTCGCGCTCTCGCCCCGCCACTAATCGTCCGGATGGGGCGGGGGGCTTATTCCACGCGGCGCAGCACGGCCACGTAGAAGCCGTCACTGTCATGCGTGCCGGGCAACACGGTGGTGCCGAGGCCATCAAAATGGCCACCGCAGTCGCGCGCCGGCG
>JAUXXD010000132.1 GCA_030681265.1 Candidatus Didemnitutus sp.
GTTGGAAGATCACCTCTTCGCCGCTTCCCGGGAATGGACCCAACCGGCCAAAGTCGCCGGCCTGATCCACCGCTGGCTCGCCGATCAGGTAAACTCTGGCGCTCCAATCTAAAGTCTATTAGCTAGCGGACATTGGTATAACGATCATATTTGTCCACCTTCGAGGTCGTGAGCATGACCTCGCCCGCATCGAGGAGGAGCAGCTCGACGTAGCGTTTCGCGGCCTTGCCCTCGGCTGTGTCGAGTTCGGGACAATCGAGACCACGGAGGCGGATTTTTTCGTCCATCACGTAATGCGGCAGCGCGACGCTCACGTGCAACGTGTCGCCATCGACCACGCGGCGCACCGTCGCGCGGTAGGTAAACAGGTCGGCACTGGTGGCCGCGCGCGCCGGTAGAAATTCGCCATCGTCCCAACGCACGAAAGCACCGGCCTCCAGTCGGCGCTGCGCCGCCGTGGTCAACGGATGATAAAGTTTGAAGCCGACATCCACGGCGAGGGCGTCCCCGCGCGCGACGATGCGAAAGATGTCCGGCGTGCCGCGTTTTTGTTTTAGGAAGCGCAAGGGTGCAGCGGTAGTTGGCGGCGAGTCACTGGGACGCGCTTCGTCGCCGGCCAACCGCTGGGCGGCGTTGAACGCCCGCACGCGCGCCTTCAGATCGACCGTGCGCAGACGCTCGCGTTTCAATTCCTCGATCAAGCTGGCGCGCTCGTCCGCGTCGCTCACCTGACAAAGCAGGCGGCACTGGTTCCAACCCAATTGTGCGACCGGTCGCACAATTGGAAACTCCCGGTAGAATTGGACGCATTCGTAGAGCGCGCGACGGCTGACCTTCGTCTCCTCCGCCAGCCGCGCGATGATCTTCGCCCCGTAGTCGGCGCGGCTCCCGTGGTGCGACACATGCCCGTGGATGAGCCGGCCGGTTTCGTGATAAGTGAGGACCCACGCCGCTTCGACTTTGCGCCGGCCGGTGATGAGCACCTCCACGATCCCGCTGCGTAATTCGGCGTAGGTGCGGGGAAGCGGAATCGTGGGCGTAATAGCGTGACGCATATTGGGGGCCCGCGCAGTTGCTAACACCCCCGCCCACCCCTCGGCAAGCGCGGACGCTACGTCCGATCGCTCCTGACGTTGCCGAAGAGTGAAACGGTGTCCGGTCTTAATCGTTACTCTTTTCCCGTCGCACGGCGTTCAACTTTGCTAGCACCACGTGCCGACTTCGTGGATGCGATAGCAAGCGGCGGACCACTGAGATGATCCGTAGGGGCGTGGCTTGTCCACGCCCGCGCGGGCGGACACAAGGTCCGCCCCTACAGCCCTACAGCGCCAAGGCGCGATTCTCAGTCGCACTCATTAGGTTCTGCGCAGGCGCACTCTGAGATCGGCGCGGGGAATGAATTGGGGACATGCTGGCATGATCCGGATGCATTGGCGGCGGTTTGTCCGGATTAGTGCATTGTTACCGGCTACGCCCATTCGCTGCTCGCTGACGCACACCACATCAACATCGTCAACCGGGAGAAACAGACCCCACAAACCCTACCCTTAAAAATTCTCATGAAAGACAAAGTTGCACTGATCACTGGAGCGAGCAGCGGAATCGGACGGGCCACAGCGGAGGCGTTCGCGGCCAAAGGCGCGCGCATCGTCGCGGCCGCCCGACGTCAGGATGAACTCGATTCACTCGTCGCCACAATCGAAGCCAGCGGCGGCCAAGCGACCGCCATCGTCACGGATGTTTCCTCGCCGAAAGAGGTGGAGCGCATGGTAGCTCACGCGATCACGACTTACGGGCGCCTTGACTATGCGGTGAATAACGCGGCCATCGAGGGCGTGCTCTCCCCGATCACCGAACTGGCTGACGAAGCATGGGATCAAGTCATGAACATCAACCTGCGGGGCACGTTCCTCTGCCTGAAGCATCAGGCGCGGGCCATGCTCAAGTGCGGCAACGGCGGGGCCATTGTCAATGTCGGCTCGGTCAACTCGTTCCTCGGATTTGCCGGCGGCTCGGCCTACGTCACCTCCAAGCATGGGCTCGTCGGCCTGACGACGAGTGTCTCTGCAGAGTTGGCGCCGCAGGGCATCCGCGTGAATCTGATTTGCCCCGGAATCATCGACACGCCGATGCATCACCGCGCGCGCAAACTGGTCGGCGACGAAATTTTCGACAAAGGAATTCTCCCGGGCGTCCACCTGCAGCGCGCTGGCCTGTCGGAGGAGATCGCCAAGTCCATCGTCTTCCTGTGCTCGGATGACGCCAGCTACATCACCGGCACGACGCTGACACCCGACGGTGGCTTCACGATGACGATCTGAGAAAAGCGCAACGCAGGCGGCCGGCGAACATCGTCGTTTTCAGACGACGATGTTGCGGGGACGCGGCGTCAGTTTTTCAAATAATCCGCGAGCCACTCGAACACCGTCAGGTGCCACAGCTCGCTGTTTTGCGGCTTGTTCACCCAATGACCTTCGTCGGGAAACAGGAGCAGCTTCGACGGCACGCCCTGGCGTTGCAACGCGGTGAAGAGTTGCAGGCCTTCGCTGACCGGCACGCGGAAATCGAGTTCGCCGTGGATGATCAGATTCGGCGTCTTGAAATTGCCGGCGTAACGGTGCGGCGACCACTTGAGTTGGTCGGGCGTGTTCCACGGCTGGCCGCTTTCCCATTCGCTGAACCAGACTTCCTCGGTCGTGCCATACATCGACTCAAAGTTGTAGACGCCGCAGTGCGTGATGAGCGTGCGGAATTTGTCGGTGTGCCCTTGGAACCAGTTCATCATGTAGCCGCCGTAACTCGCACCGGCGGAGGCCATGCGCGTGTTGTCGATGAACGGCTGCGCTTCGCACCACGCGAGCGCGGCCATGAGGTCCTCGTAGACTTTGCCGCCCCAATCGCGCGTGATTTCGTCGGTGAATTTCTGGCCGAAGCCGGTCGAGCCGCGTGGGTTCGGCAACGCGATCACGTAACCTTGCGCGGCCCAGAGCTGCGGATTCCAGCGGTAACTCCACGAGTCCATCCACGCGCCTTGCGGGCCACCGTGCACGAGAAACACGAGCGGATATTTTTTCGCGGGATCAAAGCCCGGCGGTTTCAACAGCCACATTTGCACGTCGTCGCCGTTGGCGCCTTTGACGACGACATTTTCCAACGGCGTGAGCGCGAGCTGACTGAGCAACGCGGCGTTGGTCTGCGTGAGGGCGCGGGGTGATTGCGCGTCGGCGGCCCCGGCGAGATTGAGCGCGTTGATTTCGGCGGGCGCGGTGGAGCGCGTGAGGCTGTAAACGAGCACGCCGCCGTCGGCGGTGATGCTGAGGTTGCCCGCCACGCCGCCGGCAGTGAGGGCGCGCGGCGCACCGCCGTTGAGCGGCACCGACCAGACCGGCTCCAGCGCATTTTCCTGCGCGAGCAAGTAAACCTGCGTGCCGTCGGGCGCCCAGATGAACGATTCGACGGAGCGGTCCCACGTGTCGGCGATGACGCGGTGTTCGCCGGTGGTGAGATCGAGCACCATCAGGCGCCAGCGATCGGCTTCGTTATCGGCGACGGCTTGGGCGCGGTAGGCGAGCTTGGTGCCATCGGGCGAGAAGCGCGGGTAGCCGTCGGCGGCGGGATTTGTCGTGAGCGGACGGCGGGCGAGCGTCGTGAGATCGACGAGCCAGATGTCGTGATTGGTGCGCCAGGCTTGTTCGCGCAAGGGCAGCGGCGGCGCGGTGAAAGCGAGCGAGTTGCCGTCGGGCGAAAAGGCATATTCGTCGCCCGCGCTGAAGGTCGAGGAAGTCGGCACGGCGTCGTTTTCGCCCGGCGTGACGTTGCGCGGTTCACCGCGCGCGACGCCGTTGGCAACTTCGAGCACGAAGAGATGCTGACGCTTGCCTTCGACCCAAGAATCCCAGTGGCGATAGAGCAGCGTGGTGGCGATGCGCGCCTTCACTTTGCTGTTGGTGCGGCGGTCGAGTTCGGCCTTGTTGGCCTTGTCGGCTTCGGCGAAAGGCAACGTGGAATTCTCCGCAAAAATTTCGGAGACGAACGCGATCTTGTCACCGCTCGGCGACCACACGGGGCCGGTCGCGCCGGTGGAGAGCGAGGTGAGTTGGCTCGCTTCGCCGCCGGCGAGGGAGAGAAGCCAGATTTGGTAATCGCCTTCGCGATTCGATTCGAATGCGAGCCACTTGCCGTCGGGCGACCAGCGGGCATGGCGTTCGTTTTTCGGCGTTGAAGTCAACCGGCGCGGTTCGCCACCGGAGGTGGAGACGAGCCACAAGTCGGACTGCGTGCGGTTTTCCTCCATCAGCACTTCCGACACCGCGTAGACGACGTGCTGGCCATCGGGCGAGACTTGCGGATCGGAGACGCGTTTGAATTGGAACATGTCGGCCAACTCCATCGCGCGCGGCACGGCGGCCGAGACGATGCAAACCGAGAAGACGAGAAACACGGCGCCAGTGAACGCCGCTCGCAGACAATTCGTGGGACTCATAAAGGTTGGCCGAGTTAAACGGAACCCGTCCGGCGAGGGAAGCTGTTTGCGCTGCTTGGTCCTTTTGGCGCATGGAATCGAACTCGCCCCGCGCGCCGTCCATCCCTTGGCTAGCGCCTTTCATCCTTTTGCACGCAGGCCACGCGCCTCCGTGCGCAAACTAACCCCACCCTATGAAAAGACTCCTCGCTCTGTCTGCCTTCTTCGCGAGCGCCGCGTTGCACGCTGCCCTGCCCGCCGTCGAAGGTTTCTCCCACGTGAAATCACTCGGCGGTATCGACGAATTCCGCCTCGACGCCAACGGCCTGCAAGTGCTCCTCATGCCCGATCACTCGGCGCCCGTGCTCACCTTCATGGTGACCTACCGCGTCGGTTCGCGCAACGAAGTCACCGGCACGACCGGTGCGAC
>JAUXXD010000136.1 GCA_030681265.1 Candidatus Didemnitutus sp.
CTCAGCTGGTAGAGCAGAGGATTGAAAATCCTTGTGTCCCCGGTTCGATTCCGGGCCGAGCCACCACTTTAAAACGCCGCGACCGAAATGGTCGCGGCGTTTTTTTGGCGCCAAACGGCGCTCGCGCCCGCGGGATGAGCGCCTATGCGACGTCCGACGCCGCCAATATGATTTGCACGGCACGCTCCAATCCGAGCGCGTCTTCCGCGTCAAATCGACCAGCCGTGGGGCTGTCGAGATCAAGCACCCCGCGCAGTTGGCCTTGATGCAGGAGAGGAACGACGATTTCAGAGGCCGATGCGCTGTCGCAGGCAATGTGCCCGGGAAATTGATGCACGTCGGGCACCACGATCGTTTGGCGCTTCGAGGCGGCCGTGCCGCAAACGCCTTTGCCCAGACCGATGCGGCCGCAGGCTACTTTGCCCTGAAACGGTCCAAGCACCAATCCGCCGTCTTTGAGCAAATAAAAGCCCGCCCAGTTCAGGTCTGGCAGCACTTGCATCAAGACCGCGGAGGCTTGCGCGAGGTTGCAGATCCAATCGCGCTCGCCGTGGAGCACGGCTGTCAACTGGCGGTTAAACGAGGCGTAGAAGTCGGCCTTCGAGTTGGCGTGAATGGCGGTAACGACGTGCGACATGAGAGTCCCGCCCAGCCCAATGCAAAATTCGCCACAAGGCAATGGCGGCGATTGCGCAGACCGAGGGAATATTCCAACGTCGCCATACTCCTACTAGTAGATGCCCGCCGAAGTATTCACCCAGCTGGTCGACACGCACTACACGTCGCTTTACCGCTTTGCGCTCAGCCTGACGAAAAACACGTCGGATGCGTGCGATCTGACGCAACAGACTTTTTTCATCTGGGCCCGGAAAGGGGATCAATTGCGGGAAGCGACGAAGGCAAAATCATGGTTGTTCACGACGCTCTATCGGGAATTTCTGCGCGGGCGGCGGCGATCAGACCAAGTGCGAGCGTTGGAGGACTTACCGCCGAGCGAGGCGGACGTTGCGGCGCCGGAAGTGGATGTCGTGGCCGGGATGGATGCGACGTTGGTCGTCGAGGCACTGCAGGAAGTGGACGAAGTCTACCGAGTGCCACTGACACTTTTCTATCTCGAAGAACTGTCCTACCGCGAAATCGCCGAGACAGTCGAAGTGCCTATCGGCACCGTCATGTCGCGGCTTTCCCGCGGGAAAGCGCAATTGCGCGCAGCCCTTGCCCGCAAAGATTCCGGACTCGCCGCCAAAGTCGTGTCCTTTGATACGAAAACGAGGAAACAATTATGAAAAACGATGAGGCAAAGTTTATTCTCCATGCCTATCGTCCGAATGGCAGCGATGCGGGCGACGCGACCTTTGGAGAAGCGTTGAAGCAGGCGAAGCAAGATCCGTCTATCAACCAATGGTTTACGGCTCAGCAAGCCTTTGATCGTGCGATGTGCGCCAAATTGGGTTCGGTTGTGGTGCCGACGGGCTTGCGTGAGTCGATTCTCGCGGGTGGCAAATTGGACGGCACGCAGACAGCGCAGGCCCGCCCCTTGTGGTGGCGCTCGCCCCTGTGGATGGGCCTCGCAGCGAGTGTGGCGGTGCTACTGGTGGTATCGGTCGCCCTGTGGCCGCAAACGGCCGAAGCCCAGCCGGGGTTGATCGATTTTGCGTTAGACGACACGCTCCGCATGGCCCACGGCGGGCACGGTGAAGAAGCCGCAAATTTGCGAAAGACGCTTAGCCGAAGCGATTTGCAATTAGGAAATGGCGTGGTGGTCGATTTTGATGAACTGAAAAAGCAGGGTTGCCGAACGATCTCCTTCAACGGCTACGAAGTGCTGGAGGTGTGTTTCAATCGCGACGGCAAATGGTTCCACTGCTACGTGGCCCGCGCCAGCGACTTCCCGGCAATCGCCGCTAAATTGAAGCCGACTTTCCGTGACAGAACCGGTGCCAGTGCGGCGGCCTGGGTCGACGGACAGCACATTTTTGTGATCGCGAGCAAAGCCGGTCGCGAGGCGATCCAGCGCTTGATTTGAGCGAACGTGATTCGGTGAATCCGGGGTTCTGTGGATTAGTGCAGGTCGCTGGCTGAACGTGCACCCACGCGCTGGGTTGGCCGAAAATGGGGTATTAGAGAAAAGAAAACTTACTACGCTTCAGGATTAGGCAACTCCGTCGCACCTTGGGGGCTTCAAACAAGCAACTTGCGGAGGTGGATGTAAAGTTTGGGACATCCTGACTCTGTATGTAAATGGCACCGAACAAAATGCGTCTTGTCAGGTTAGGTTATCGCGACTTTGTCCGATAACTCTCAGTGATTAAACCCATCCATACAGTCCTTGCTGCGTGCTTCGTGTTGTCGACCTTCGGGTCGGCCTTCGCAGGTTCGGAGCGTTACGAGACCCTCCAGGCGATCAATTGGGTTGAGAATCCCACTAACCACGCACGTCGCGGATCGAAGGGGGAACTTGGTCCATACCAGTTCATGCCGACGACGTGGAGCTTGCACACACGTAAGTCCTTCAATCTCGCGGTAGTGCGTGAGCATGCCGACGATATTGCGGTGCGCCATTATGAGTGGATCCGGCGCGAATTGACAGGAGCTGGTATTGACCCGAATCCCTACAATATCGCGATGGCGTGGAATTGTGGCGTCGGTGCGGTCAAGTCAGGCCGCATTCCGAGGGTCAGCTACCATTACGCTGAGCGGGTCCAGAATTTGGTCGAGATGCAGCGCAATCGGCGTGCGGCGACCCGCGCCAGCGTCGCTGCCACCAGCGTGGTCCGCCCGGGCAAATCTGCGGCCGTGACGTTTTCATTGAAGCCGTCGGCTCCGCGTTTTGTCATCGCCACAGCCGAACCACTTTACGAACCAATCGTTTTCACGGAAAAAGCGGCACCTCCGGCAAAGCTTCCGGTGGAAAGGCCTGTGTTTGCCTTGAGCACACTGGCCTATCCGCAGTTTGCACTGCTGCCTTGAGCTGATTTTTCCTTGGCCATAGTAAGAACGTCGCTCGCAAGGGCGGCGTTCTTTTTTGGTCGAACAAACTCAATCTAGGAAACTGGCTTGCTTGGGCTGCGTTTTTGCCCGTTGGGCTGCCTCTTCTTCGGGCGTGGCGTTCAAATGCCGCGGGGGCTTGGCCACGCGTTGCGCCATCGTGCCTTCACGGTCGGAAACAATCCGCTCGCAGATTTTCTCGATCTGAAGGTGCAACCAAGTCGCGGTCGGACCGGTGGCAGTGTAATCCGCCGCGCCGTAATGGTCGATGCGGCCCGTTTGGCGCAGGCGGTCGTTTTGTTCAAACTCGCCGCGCACGGCGGGATTGTAGACGGCGTAGGTCTTGCCGCCGCCCTTCTTGACCACAGAAAAACTGGGCACATCGCTCGGGCCGTCGGCGATGTAGATCATGTTCTGCAGCGGCACGCGGCGGTCCTCGGGCGAGACCTTGGCGTTGACGTCGATGGCGGCGTTGCGGTTCGTGCCTTTGTTGATCTCAAAAATCGCGCGCGTCTTCGCGGTATTGTCGATCATGACGCCGATTTGCGCGATCTCGGCAGAGGCCTCGAGACCGAACTCCTTTTGACGGAGGAAGCCGGGCTGCAGGGGATTTTCGATAAATTCGCAGCCCCAAATACCGTCAACGAACGGCGCGATGGCGCTGCCGCGCACCATTTCCGCCAGGCCGGTGCTCACGATGTAATGTTCGAGCACGATCTCGTGCTTGGTGAACTCCGGACGGGCTTTCACCCATTGCCGCGAATCTTTGAAAAACTCCGGCAACCCGGGATAAAACTGAATCTCCGCACCGCATTCGCGCAGAATCTTGTTGTTCAATCCCGCCATCGGTCCGGCCAGCACGTAGGTCAGCAGGTGGTTGAGGTAACTGATCTCCGGTGCGATGTGGTAGCCGCGCCGACGGTAGTTTTCGCCGAGCGCGTTCGTCTCCATCCAAAAGGTTGCTTCGTCCACGCCGTAGCGCTGGAAGAGCGGGGCCTGCATGTAGGACGGAATAAGAGTCTTGTCGAAGTCCCAGATGCAGGCGACGATGTTTTGAGTGAAAAGCGGAGAAGCCATCGCAGAAGTATTTTATTAGGCGGGTAGGCGTAGCCTAATTGGCTGCCAACCAAGCCGCATGCCGCGGCTGACGCAATTCGCAATTTCCTTCTCGCGCTCCAGCATGGACCAACTGCCCGACATCACGCCCTTCCAACGCCGCCTCGACGAACTCGACGCGCAGATGGCAGAGCCGTCGTTTTATGCCAATGGTCGCCGCGCCGCTGAAACGACGCGAGAACAACAACGTCTCCGCGCACTCGTTGATGAATTTCGCCAACACGAACGCCTCCTGCTCGAACACGCCGAGCATGCCGCCTTGCTCAAGGATCCGCGGGCGGACGCCGATTTGCGGGCGCTCGCCGAGATGGAGTTGCCGGAATTGGAACACCGCCTCGCCGCCCTGCACGAAACGGTGTTGAAGGCGATGATCCCGCCGGAGCCGTCCGACTCGCGCAACACCGTCATGGAAATCCGCGCGGGAGCTGGTGGCGACGAAGCCAGTCTTTTTGCGGCGTCGTTGTTTCGCATGTATTCTCGTTACGCCGAAAATCGTGCCTGGAAAGTGCAACCGATGAGTTCGAGCGCGTCGGATCGCGGAGGACTCAAGGAAGTTATTTTTCTTATCTCCGGCACGGATGTTTATAAACAACTGAAATTCGAGAGCGGAGTGCATCGCGTGCAACGCGTCCCCGTCACCGAAGCCAATGGCCGCATTCACACCTCCACCGTCACTGTCGCCGTGTTGCCCGAAGCGGAGGAGGTGGACATCGAAATTGATCCGGAAGACCTCGACATCACCGTGCAACGCGCGAGCGGTCCGGGCGGGCAGGGAGTCAACACGACCGACTCGGCCGTGCGCATCATCCACCGACCGACGGGCCTGATTGTTTTTTGCGCCGACGATCGCTCGCAGATTAAAAACAAAGCCCGCGCCATGGCGGTGCTGCGCTCGCGCTTGCTCAAACGTAAAGAAGAGGAAGAGCGCGCCAAATACGCCGCGCAACGCAAGGGCCAGATCGGCACCGGCGACCGCAGCGAGCGCATCCGCACTTACAACTTTCCGCAAAACCGCCTGACGGACCACCGCATCGGCCTCACGCTCTACAGTCTCCCGCAAATCATGGAAGGTGACATCGACCAAATTCTCCACGACTTGCAACGCGCGGCGCTGGCCGAACGCCTCGCGGAGTTGACGGGCGCACCGATGCCGGTGTTTCGTGGCGGCAACGCGGCCGACGACGACTGATCCCATGCTCACGGTGCTCGAAATTCTCAAGCGCACGGCGGACTTCCTGGCGAAACACCATGTCGAACAGCCGCGCCTGCAGGCCGAGTTACTCGTCGGGCATTCGCTGGGCTTGGGGCGGATGCAACTTTACCTGCAATTCGAACGTCCGCTGACCGAACCGGAACTCGCGCAACTGCGACCGCTCGTCAAACGCCGCAGCGAACGCGAACCGCTGCAATACATCCTCGGCACGACCGATTTTGCGGACATCAAATTGAAGGTGGATCGCCGCGCATTGATCCCGCGACCGGAGACGGAACTGCTCGTGGAATTTGCGAAAGAACGCGGTGGCGCAGCCGGTCCGGCGCAACTGCTCGACCTTGGCACCGGCTCTGGGGCGCTGGCCCTCGCGCTCGCGCACGCATGGCCAAG
>JAUXXD010000142.1 GCA_030681265.1 Candidatus Didemnitutus sp.
CGACCGCGCGCTGGCCGACCTCGTCTCGCCCGATCGGCGCGTCATTCGCATCGATACGGGAACGGCCAATGGGCATCCCTTCGTCAACGCCATGGGCTGCGGATTCGACGCCGAACTCAGTTGGCGCTTCAATCAATTACAGCGGCGCGGTCTCGCCGCCTACGCACTAACCACGCTCAAAGCCTATTTCTCCGCACCCATAAACCGTTACTGCATTCGCACTGGGAAAATCGAAAAGACATTCGACGCGTTACTCGTGTCGGTCGCCAATTCATCCCAGTATGGCAACAACGCGCTGATCGCACCCGCCGCGCGTGTGGACGACGGCCAACTCGACCTAGCTGCCGTGCCGCGGCTCGGCCTTGGTGTGTTCGCCTTTGGCGCCCGTCTCTTTAGCGGTTCGAGCGATCGCAGCTCACGCACCCATCACATGCAGCAAGCAGAATTCACGATCGAGCGTGCGCAAAATGGCTTGATTCACACTGACGGTGAATGCCACGAGACAAGCGCGATCGTTCAGGTAAAAACAGTGCCCCTTTCACTTGCCGTGATGCTCGCGCCACTGGCCGGCAATCGTGGAAACAGCTATTAGATTGTTCTCTTTAGCGCCAACCTTAGGTTCAGCGTGTGTCGCTTTCCTTTGGAAAAGTTCGTTTCATCTCTCTTTTCACGGCCGTCGCCTTGGGCAATTCCTGGGGCGGCCAGCTCTCCGAGACGGAGAAACCCGCCTGGCTCGAAGCCGCCCTCGAGCGATCCGCGCGGCAGTATGAGTATTTGCTAACAAAACTGGAATCCGAGGAACACGCTCCACGCTCCTTGGAAGGGACGCGACTCACCACGGTGGCATGGCGCGATTGGACCAGCGGATTTTTCGCCGGCTCGCTTTGGCAATTGCATGAAGTAACCGGTCAGACCCATTGGCGCGTCGCCGCAGAGCGTTACACCGCGCTCCTCGCCCCTGCGCAACACAACCGCCGCACGCACGACGTCGGCTTCGTGCTCAACTGCAGCTTCGGCCATGGTTACCGCCTCACGCAAGATCCTCGCTATCGCGCAGTGCTGCTGCAAGGGGCAACCACGCTCGCCACCCGTTTCAATGCCAAGGTGGGTAGCATTCAGTCTTGGGAGTCACGCAATGGCTGGGAGTTTCCGGTCATCATCGACAACATGATGAATCTCGAATTGCTCCTCTGGGCCGCGCGTGAAGCACCCGACGCAAATCTGCGAGCAATCGCCGTCAGTCACGCCGACACGACATTGCGCAATCACTTCCGCGCGGACGCGAGCTCGGTGCACGTGGTGAATTACAATCCGCGCACCGGTCAAATGCGTGAGCGCGAGACGCATCAAGGCGCGTCGCACGACTCGGCCTGGGCCCGCGGGCAAGCGTGGGGACTTTATGGATTCACTTTGATGTATCGCGAAACGAAGGACGCGCGCTACCTCACGCAAGCCGGGCGCATAGCGGAGTTTATCATGCAGCATCCGCGCCTGCCAGCAGACAAGATTCCCTACTGGGATTTCGACGCGCCTAAGATTCCCCACGCGCCGCGCGATGCTTCGGCGGCCGCGATCACTGCGTCGGCGCTGTTGGAGTTAGCCGACTATGTCGCCGCCGATTCTGCCGCACGCTACCGCAACTTCGCCGAAGCGCAGTTGCGCAGTCTCGCCTCGCCGACCTACCTCGCCGAAATCGGCTCCAACGGCGGGTTCATCTTAAAGCACAGCACGGGCAATTTTCCTGCGGGCAAAGAAATCGATGTGCCCTTGAATTACGCCGACTACTATTTTCTCGAAGCGTTGCTCCGACTGCGTCGTGTCCGCTCCGAAACGTAATCTACCATGCCCCTGCGCGCTACTTCCACCCTCCTCTTTGCTGTCATGTCGGCCACCCTCTCCGCTCGCGAAACGATTAACTTCAATCCCGATTGGCGCTTCATTCGGAACGATCCTGCAAATGCGGCCGCGCCGGCATTGCCCGACGCTGAGTGGAGCCGCGTTTCGCTGCCGCACACTTTCAACGACGTCGATACGTTCGACAATTGGTCGCTGCCGGGTCATCGCGGTGAACAAGAGCAATGGAGCGGCCGCACATGGTATCGCAAGACGTTCAACACGCCCGCCGCATGGCAGGGCAAGAAAGTGTTCATCGAATTCGAGGCGGCGCGGCAGATTGCCGAAGTTTACCTGAACGGCACCAAGCTCGGTGTCGCGAAGAGTGGATTCACGCCCTTCGGTTTCGATCTCACGCCCCACCTCCGCCACGATGGAGCCAACCTGCTCGCCGTGATGGTGGATAATCGTTTCATGCGCGATCCGATGGATCCGGGTATGGCGGCGCAAGCGGCGACCACGGCCGCTACGCATCCGAATCTGGCGCAGATTTCCAAGCAGATGATGGATGCGATCCCCGATTCGCTGGATGAACTCCAGGCCGATCAGATCCCCTGGAACAACCCGCACTGGCATCCCGCGCATGGCGGACTCTACCGCAACGTGCGCCTGCACGTCGTCGATCCGCTGCACATCACGCTGCCACTCTACAGTTTTTTGCAGACCGAAGGTCCGTATGCCTACGCGACGGAAATCAGCGAAGCGGCAGCACAAATTGGAATCGAAGTGCCGGTGCGAAATGATCGCAACTCCGCTCAAGCCGTGACCGTCAACGTGCAACTATTCGATGCCGACGACGCGCTCATCTTCACCACCTCCCACTCCGCGCAATTAGCAATGGGCGAAACCCAGAAGATTTCGCTCAAGCAACCCCTCGACAATCCTCGGCGCTGGGAACCCGCCACCCCGCATGTTTACCGCGTGGAAATTTCCCTCGTCGTCGGCGAACAAGTCATCGACCGCACCAGCGTGCCGCTCGGCGTGCGGCAGATTGCGTGGTCGGCGCAGTCCGGTCTGCGCATCAACGGCACTTACTACAAATTGCACGGCTGGGGCCAGAAATCGACCAACGAGTGGCCCGGGCTCGGGGCGGCGCTGCCCGATTGGTTGCACGCCTACACGTTGCAACTGATGCGCGAGGCGGGCGGAAATTTTGTGCGCTGGGGCCACGTGCCCGGCGGCCCGGCGCAAATCGCCGCCGCTGATCAGCTCGGGCTCGTCACCCTGCAACCTGGCGTCGATGGCGAGCACGACACCAAGGGCGGCGCGTGGGCGCTGCGGGCGGCGACGTTTCGCGATGTCATCATTTACTACCGCAATCATCCGTCGATTTTCATTTGGGAAGGCGGAAACCAGAAAGTGTCGCGCGCACACGCGGCCGAATTGCGCGGCTACATGGATCGCTACGACCCCCACGGCGGCCGCGCCTATGCGCACCGCCGCGCCGACGCGGTCACTGCGGAGTTCATGGATGTCGGCATCGGCACCGAAGGCGGTCGCGAGATTGCGCGGCTCGCGGTGATCGAGGGCGAATACAACCGCGAAGAATCGCCGCGGCGGGTGTGGGACAATTTTTCGCCACCCAACTTCGGTTACCCCGAGGCCAAGGGCCAGACCTACCAACTCACGTCGGAGCAATTCGCCGTCAATCAGGTCACGCATTACGTCAACAAGCTCCTGCCGACGCACCATGCGGGCGGGGCCAACTGGATTTTCTCCGACTCGACCAGCGGTGGCCGAGTCGGCGTGGAAGTTGCGCGCACCAGCGGTGAAGTGGACGGCGTGCGGTTGCCGAAGGAAGCCTACTACGTCTGTCAAGTGATGTTCAGTTACACACCGGCCGTGCACGTGATCGGCCACTGGAGTTACCCGAGTGGCACCCGCAAGACAGTCTACGTCGTCGGCAACAGTGGTGGTGAAGTGGAATTGTTCCTTAACGATAAATCCCTTGGCCGCGCTAAAGCGGAAAAGCGCTTTCTCTATCAATTCGCCGACGTGGCCTTTGAAGCTGGCGAATTACGCGCGGTAGCCCGGGAGGCCAATGGCAGCATCGTGGCCACGACCACCGTGCACACGACTGGCCCCGCGGTCGCGTTGCGCCTCACGCCCCTGCTCGGTCCCGACGGCTGGCGTGCCGACGGGGCGGATATCGCCCTCTTTGACGTCGAAGCTGTTGACGCGAAGGGGCACCGCGTGCCGACATTTCAGCAGCGCGTTGAGTTCGCGGTGGAAGGGCCGGCGATTTGGCGCGGCGGTTACAACAGTGGCAGGATCAATTCGATCAATCATACCACCCTCGAATTGGAGGCGGGCATCAATCGCGTTGCCCTACGCAGCACGCGTGAGGCGGGTGCGGTGACGCTGACCGTTCGTGCGCCGGGGCTGACGACGGCAACAGAGACGCTCGCTGCACGGGCAGTTGCAAACGAGCCACCCGCGTGGCCGCGTTACGATTTACCGACCGTGCTGGTGCACCAGCCCCAACCCGCGCCGCTCACGAAAGAAGAAGCGGCACCGCCCCCAGTCGGATTTGCGGGGCGTTTCACCCGCTCGTTCAACTACTCAGGTCCCGCGTCCTACATTGTGCATGTGGAAACCAACGCCCGCGAAGGCCGCAGCGCCTACGTCGATGTCGATGCGCCGTTCGGCGCGTTGCCGACAAATCTCGCGGGGGCGGATTGGGTGCAAGCGAGCAACCGCGATGCACTGTATCACGCAGTCGATCTGATGGAATTGACCGCCAGCGGTGCGGCGCGTGTCCTCATCGCCCACGATGACCGGCTTGCGCGACCGCCTTGGTTGCTGCGTTCCTTTCGTCAAACCGAGCAACAACTCACAGTGCTTGGTGTGACGATGTCCGTGTTCGAACAAAGCGTCTCCGAGGCGACAGGTTTAACCTTCGGGCCGAATACCGAAGACAGCAGCGCGCAGGCGGGAAACATGTATCTCGTGTTTGTCGGTCCGTCTCGTTGAGCGAGTGCGTATCGCACGCGGTGCTTCACGCGTATAAAAAAGCCGGCACCTCGCGGTGCCGGCTTTGAATTAAGCTTGGGTGAACCTAGTTAGGGAATCACCACAGCCACCTTCTCCGCGCGTGTGCCCGCCTTGTTGTGGGGGTGCAGCAGCAGGAGACCGAGGGAACCGCGAGCGGTGTAGTTGGTGGCATTCCAGCGCACGGGAACCGTGTTGCCATTGGTGTCGAGATACCAGAACGGCTCGAGGTTGCTCGTGCCGGCCACATCAAGACCCGGAGTGGACGGATTGTAGGCCAGCCAGCCGGTCTGCGAAACCAGCACGCCGCGCCAGAGACCGCGCACGCGGTAGCGGAAGTTCGGCGCCGCGGAGGTCACACCGACGTTGCCCGCCGGGATATCGATCGACACCACACTGTTATTCAACGCGTAGGTATTGATCGAAGTCGGCGCGATGCCGTTCACGGGACGAGCGACAAACAGGAATGTGCCCGCGCTCGGCGCGAAATGTTTCGTGAAGTAGGTTACGTAGACATTCGAAGGCGACGCCGCCGTGCCGGTATCAAGATCACTCGGGCTGCGGGTGAAGACCGTGAAGTCGGCCACGCCGTCGTTGTTGTTGTCGATCTGGATTTGGGTTTCGACGCCATGGAGGCTGGGCGTGTCCCAATTGCCAAACATCGAAACACCGAAGTTCAGGACGGTGGTTGCCCAGTTGTTGCCGCGGGTGCGGAAATCGCTGGAGACACCGGCGTATTGAATGTCGGCACCGGCGAAGTAGCCGGTCGCAGTGGGATTCGCCGTGCCTTCGTATTGGAGTTCATACCCCTTCACGAGGCCGACGATGTCGTTCGGGAAGACCGGGGTGGCCGTGCCGGCGGTGTTCAATTCCGCGCCGGAGACGACCACATTGGTGAGGCCGGACGCGGCATCCATCGTGATCGTCGAGGCACCGGCGGTCATGTTGGCGGCCGGGCGGACGGCGGCCCAGACTGGCACGCGCAGGACGGGAGCATTTCCCGTCGTCGGCGTGAGCACGACATGTCCGGCGAATTCGTTGAGGAAGTGGCGCGGTTGGTTCTCCAACCCCGGCGATGAAGAAACGCGCTGGGTCGCCGGAATGAGTGGATCGCGCACATTCTTCATCTGGCTCGGATCAATCCGCAGTTTGATGGGGAAGTGATTGGTCGAACCGGCCGGAGGCGAAATATCCTTGCGGCTGTCGAGGTCGATCGAAACGCCGGGGAGGTCCATCAGCGGCACCCACGAGATCTTGTAGCTCACCTTGGCGTTGCTCTTATTGCGCACGGAAATGTGGCGCACCAAGTTCAAGGTTTCCGCGGCCTCAACCTGCCCGTAGGATACGCTCACCAGATCAGGACGGTCCTTATTGAACGCAATGACCTTGGAGCGCGCTGCGCTGTCCAAATCGACGCGGCCAGCACCGACGCGGGCCGAACTCCACTTGGCGACCGGATTCACGAAGATTTCGTTCGGATCGAACTTCGCGGTGTTCATCGCGAGAGCCTTCAACTCGTCTTGATTCCACGAGGGATTGGCTTGGCGCATCAACGCCATCGCGCCGGCCATGTGGGGCGCAGCTGACGAAGTGCCGTTGAACGTGCGATTGCCATTGCCCGAGTTGACCAACGCGGCGGAGACGAGCTCGGCGGGCGCGGTGATGTCAGGCTTCAGCATCGAGTCGCCACGACGCGGACCGCGCGACGAGTAGACTGCGATGGTGTCAGCACCGGCACCGGTCTTCGAAGACGCGTTGCCGCTCACTGTCTGTGAAGCAAGTGCAGCGATCAAGGCGGCACCATCAGCCTGGGAGATCATCGCCGACGGAATGGTGACCAACGGATCGGCACCGCCCGGCGTCGCCGGTGCTCCGGCAATATTGTTGACGATCAGGACGCCGATGGCACCGGAATTTTGGGCATTGCGAACTTTGTCGGTAAACGCCGCGGACGGACCGGCAGTGGCACCGCGTTCCATCAGGACGATCTTACCCGCGACCGCGGCCGCGTTCGTCAGTGGCTGGGTGCCGACGCCCGTGCCGCGAAGCGGATCAGCAACGACGAGATCGGCGGTCAAACCGGCCAGCGGGAACGCCGGACCAAAGGCCGACGGAATCATCGCGTAATCCTTGGCCAGCGACGCCGGCGCGGTGACCTTGAGCGTCTGGTAGAGCTCGTTGTTGATCGACGCGGCGACACTCATGGTGCCATCGCCGACAGACGGCGAACCCGTGATGTAGTAAATGTTGAAGGCGTTGCCGGCCGAAATCACGACGACGACGCCAGCCTTAGTCGCGGCGTCTGCCGTGCGTGCGGTCAGGTCATCAGGGTGACCATTGGACGCACCGAGCGAGAGATTGATCACGTCCAAGCGGTCGGACATGTCACCGTCGCCGTTCGGATCCATCGCCCACTCGATCGCGAGATGCGTGAGGGCCGTGCTGCCTGAGTTTCCGAAAACGCGTAGCGGATAGATCAATGCATCGGGAGCTACGCCGGGGCTCGTGCGCATCGCCGCATAGTTGGTGGCGGAATTGTAGGTGCCCGTGTAGGTGGTGCCATCACCATTCGTGCCGCGGCCACCGATGAGGCTGGCGACGGCAGTGCCGTGGCCGTTGACGCCTTCCCACGGATTCGCATCTGGTTGCGGAACCGTCGCGGAACCCGTGTAGTTATTACCTACGAAATCCCACCCGCCGGGGAACTTGGCGTTCGGGAAGTAGCCGTTGGCGTTGGTGTCGGTCACGCCCGCAGCGGCGCCGGTGATGCCGGGGCCGCCAAACGTCGCATGCAAATAGTCGACGCCAGAGTCGATCACGCCGACTTTGACGCCCGTGCCGCGCATGTTGAGGCCGGATGGCAATGCATTCCAAAACGACTCGACGCGCATCAACGGATTGCTCGAGGCGGCATCCGGATAGTGCTCGACGATCGGCATCACGGATTTGACCTCAGGCATCGAGGCGATGGCCGTGATATCGGAGGGATTGATCGTCATCGCGATGCCGTTGAACGCGCGTTGCATACGGTAGATTTCGCGGCCACTGATGTTCTTTTCCTTAATCTTCTGCGCCACTTCGCTCTGGTCTCCTTTCAACTTCTCGACGCGGGCCTTGCCCTTGGCGAGACCCATGACGCGACCTTCAACCGCAGTGACTTGTTCAAGCACGATCGCCGCTGGAGCATCGTGCAACTCAACGATGACGTTGATGGTGCCATGTTCGGGCATCTCCACCGCCGCGATTTCCTCGTCGGTGATGACGGTCTCCACTTGGTCAGAGGCATCGCCCTGAATCGCGAGGCTGGGCAACTCCGGCGCGGGTGCCGGGGTAGATTCGGGGGCATTGGCATCAGCAAAGCTAGTAGCGAAACTAGCGCAGAGCAGGAAGCAGCTAACAAGAGCCGCACGGGTAGGCAGTAGCCTAATCGACAGGACTGACATGGGGATTTGATTTATGGGGTTGATTACCGGCTCCAAGTGACGTGCCCGTAAACGGCGCCGCATCATTACAGGGATCGGTAGTTGCGACTGTAATCGTAGCGTCAGGCACTCCGTCAAATCCATTCGTTTCACCAACTAAAAACAGGCATTTTCTTACACTATTTAGGGCCGGTCGGGCCTAGCTTTATCCGGTATTTTTCAATCCAGCCGCGATGCCGTTTACGGTGAGTTCGACGACGCGCTGAGCATCGTCCCTCTCTTTTGCGGTCAATTTTCCGCTGCGGAGACGGCGGAGCATTTCCACCTGCAAATAGTTCAGTGGATCGATGTAGGGATTGCGCAGACGAATCGAGTTCGCGAGCACCGGTTCGGCACCGAGCAATTCCTTTTGTCCCGACACGGCGAGGACGAAGCGTTGCGTGCGAGCGAACTCGGCGCGGACAATCTCGAAGATCCGGTTCCGCCGCCGCGCGTTGGCGTCGAGGTCTGCGTAGATTTCGGCGACGCTCATGTCCGCTTTGCAGAGCGTCAATTGCGCGTTGTCCACCAGCAGTTGGAAGGGTCGCCATTTCCGATACATCGTCTGGAGCCGTGCCAGTCCGCCGGTTTTGCTCGCCGCCATTTCCAGCGCGGAGCCGAGACCATACCAACCGGGCAAATTAAAACGACTCTGCATCCACGAGAACACCCACGGAATCGCGCGTAAATCATCGAGCGTGCGCGGCCCTTCCTTACGATAAGTCGGACGCGAGCCAAGTTTGAGCGTGCCGATCTCATCGATCGGCGTCGCTACCTGCCAGAACGCGAGAAAATCGTCGTCGCGAACTAAAGTCCGGTAGGCGTCGGTGCTGTGCGCACTCATCGCTTCCATCGTTGTAACCCACGCGCGCGGAATCGGCGCTTCATCCCGCTGCGCGAGATGGCTGCCGAGCAGCACGCCATAGGTCATTTGTTCGAGCACACGATGCGCAATATCGACATCGTGATAGCGCGTGGAAAGCACTTCGCCTTGCTCGGTGATGCGAATGCCGCCGCCATAAAGTCCGATCGGCTGCGCGAGCACGGCCTTCGCCGCGGGACCACCGCCGCGCGCGATGCTGCCGCCGCGTCCGTGGAATAACGTCACGCGCACTTCGTGCTGCTTGCACACCGCGACGATTGCCGCCTGCGCCTGGTTCAGGCCCCAATTCGCCGCGAGGTATCCGCAGTCTTTGTTGCTGTCGGAATAGCCGAGCATCACGTGCTGGCTGTCCCCGTCGCGTTTCAACCACCGACGATAAGTTTTGTTCGCGAACAACTCATCCAAGATGCGCGGAGCAGCTTGCAGATCCGCGAGTGTTTCAAACAGCGGTGCCACCGGGAGCTTTGTGCCGACGACCGATTGCAGCAGCACCACTTCCATCACATCGGAAACTTCCGCCGCCATGCTGATGATGTAGATGCCCAACGCCTCGGGCGGTGCGGCCCTGACCGCGCGCAACGCCTCCAACGCCGCCTGCGCTTCGGGCGTGAGGTCGGTGGCAAATTTTGTGCCGCGCCGCAGTGCGCGTGCTAGGACACGGCATTTCTCCGTTTCGGGCAAATCCGGGTAATTCGGTGACGCGAGCAGTCCCGCCACCGTCCGCGCGTGCACGCCGGAGTGTTGCCGCAAATCAAGTTTGCCCGTGTGCAGACCGAACGTCGCGATGTTCGACTCGATGTCACGCAAAGTCCCTTCCGCGAGCACTTCGGCGCGACTGCCAGCCAGCGCCCGCTCGATCACCGCGCACGCTTGCGACATTTCCTGCACCGTCAGCGGCTTTACTTTGTCCGCGATGCGCGCGCGCAGCACGAACACCAGTTGCCGATAGGGTTCGAAGCGGTGCCGCGCTTTGATTTCCGGCCACACCGCCGCCTGCACGCCGAGTTTGGCCGCCAGCCGCGCCACACTCGGGTGGACCGGTTCGCGCAAATCCGACACCGTCAACGACCACGCGAGACGCTGCAGCCCGCGTTCCATTGCCGCAACGGCATGTTGCCGTAACAGCTTCAGCACGTCGGTCGTCACTTTGGCAGTGACGTAAGGGTTGCCATCGCGATCGCCACCAATCCAAGAACCGAAACGCAGCCAACCACGCGGTGCCCGCACCTTCGGGTAGTGCACCTGCAACGCCGCGACGAGATCACGCTGCAACTGCGGGAGCACGGTGTAGAGCGTGCGTTGAAAATACCACAAACCCGTGCGCGCTTCGTCCATCACGGTCGGCGCTGCCGGACGCCCGCGATCGGTCAGCCACAGCGAAACAATCTCGCGCGCTATCTCCGGACTCGTGGCAAGTTGCTTCACCGAACTCGCGCGCAAAATTTCTGCGAGCGAGGAGAGTTTGGTGAGCAACGTGCGGCGCTTCGCTTCGGTCGGATGCGCGGTGAAAACCAACTCGATGGCGAGTTGATCGAGCAGCCCTTGCACTGCACTCGGTTGCACGCCGCGGCGCTTCAGTTCCGCCACCGCCGCGAAAATCGATTCCTTGCGGTGCGCCGGCGCGCCACGGCGGGCGCGCAACAAGCGGATGCGGAAATTCTCCTCTGCCAAATTGACCAACTCGAAAAACATCGTGAACGCCATCGCCTGGTTCAACGCTTGGGCTGGCGTGAGGCGTTTCACGACTGACGCGAGCGTGCGACCGGCACGCTTGTCCCCTGCCCGGCTGGCCTTGGCCAGCACGCGCAAGCGCTCCACGGTGCGGTATGTTGGCGCACCTTCCAGTCGCTCGATAATGCTACCGAGACGCGCGCCCAGTGTCCGGACACTCGCGCGCAGTTCGGGCAACTCGTCAATGGCACTGCCGGTCAAACGGTGACGAGAGGTGGAGCGAGAAGCGGTCATGGAAGTAGGCACTGCTATGAGCGTGCGTCGCTGTATGCCGCGATTCAATGCGTTTCGTCGTCATAGCTCAGCGCCACTCGTGGCGCGGGTAGCGACGCGAGAGTTCCGCTTTCACCTTCGGATACATTTCCTGCCAAAAATTGCTCAAATCATCGGTGACTTGAATCGGACGCTGGTTCGGTGCGAGCACTTCGATTTTCACCGGCACACGGCCGCGACCGAGCGTGAATTTCGAGTCGATACCGTAGAGTTCCTGAATGCGCGCACTGAGCACTGGCGGACCGTCAGCAATGTAACGAAGCCTTGCCTTGCGACCGTTCGCCATGACCAATCGTTCGGGCAGGTAGTCGTCGAGCACCGCGAGTTGCTCCGCGAGTAGCCATTCGCGCAGTGCCGGCA
>JAUXXD010000149.1 GCA_030681265.1 Candidatus Didemnitutus sp.
CGGTCAGCGCGGCTCCGTGACGATCGCGACCAACATGGCCGGTCGCGGCACCGACATTAAACTCGGCGAAGGGGTGCGCGAACTCGGCGGCTTGCTCGTCGTCGGCACCGAGCGCCACGAGTCGCGCCGGATCGATCGCCAGTTGCGCGGCCGTTGCTCGCGGCAAGGTGACCCAGGCATGACGAAGTTCTTCCTCTCGCTCGAAGACGACCTTATGCGTCTCTTTTTGCAGGGGAATCTCGCTTCCAAAATCATGGAAGGTTCCATGAAGGAAGGCGAAGAGCTCGAACATCCGTGGCTTAATCGCTCGATCGAATCCGCGCAAAAGAAAGTCGAACAACAGAATTTCTCGATTCGCAAACGCCTCCTCCAATACGACGACGTGCTCAACAAGCAGCGCGAAGTTATTTATGGTATCCGCAACGGCGCACTCCACGCGGAACGCGCGAAGGATATCATCTTCGACATGATCGAAGAGGAAGTTGAAGTGCGGCTGGATACGGCCGGCTTTGGCGACAGCAGTCGCGCCTCGACTTCGAATCTCGAAGCTTTGGTCGGCTGGATGAATTCGCATTTCCCAATCAGCGCCAAGCTCGCGGAGTTGGAAGCAGAACGCGACGCCGTGGTGATGCACGAGAAACTGGTCGCCCGCATCAAGCAGGCCTACGCGCTCAAAGAATCCGTCGAAGACCCACTCGCGCTAGGCGGCCTCGAACGCTACATCATCATCAACGCCATCGACCACCACTGGCAGGGTCACTTGACGGAGATGGAAGAATTACGCCGCTCGATCGGTCTGCGTTCCTACGGTCAAAAAGACCCGCTCTCCGAATACAAAGGCGAAGCCTATCGTTTCTTCGAAGAGCTGATGAACAACGTGCGCCTGCAGATTTGCACGAGTCTCTTCCGCTCGGCGACGAATCGCGAGGCGTTCGAAAACCTCTTCGCGATCCTCGCACGTTCCGCCAAAATGCAAGGCCCGGCCTCAGCGCCAACCGCGCTCAGCGCCGCCGTGCAAACGTCGGTGACGAGCAGCGGCACGACGGAATCCGGCGGTGGTGGTGGAGCAAGCGAAATCACGCTCCCGAGCGTCACGATCCGTCGCGAAACGCCGAAAGTTGGTCGCAACGACCCGTGTCATTGCGGTTCCGGCAAGAAATTCAAAAATTGCCACGGCGCTTGAGCACCGTGGTGGAAAAATGGAGCACGCTCGGTCGATGAATTCATCCTTGCCGGTTGATCGTTCGTCGAGCGCGCCATCATTTTGGCAGCGGAATCCCTCTCGGGTCTGGGCCGGAGCGGTCTTTGTGCTCACGGTGGCGTTTACCTACGCGACGTTTCCGCCGATAGGCATTGGTGAGTTAGCCTACGTGATGCTGTTACCCGCCGTCATGTGGGCGTATCGCGAACCGTCGTTCAAGCTTTACGCCGGCGTCATGTTGGGCGCGCAAGTGGTGGCGTGGATCGGCTTGCTGAGCTGGCTGCATCACGTGACTTGGTTCGGTATGTTCGCCTTGGGCACGTTTATCGGATTGCTCAACGGCGCGTGGTTTCTCGCGGTGTGGTGGACGATTCCGCGACTCAAAGGGCACCGCGTGTTTCTGCTCATGATGGTGATGCTCGGGCTGGCCGGCTTGTGGGTTATGGGAGAGTGGTTGCGCGGCGTTATTTTTGGCGGATTTCCCTGGCTGCCACTCGCGGCGTCGCAGTGGGAACGTCCACTCGTGCTCCAGGCAGCGTCGGTGGGCGGAGCGTGGGTGGTTTCGTTTGTGCTCGTCTGTTTTAATCTCGGGGCGGCGTCCTACGTGCACCGGATTTTTGCCGCCGGTGCGCCCAATTTACGCAAGAGCGGACCGGAATTAAAATGGGCGCTCCTGCTCCTGGTTTTTAGTGCATTTCCGTTTTTGGGCGAAGTGATGAATCAACAGCGCCACAAAATGGCGCGGATTGCGCTGGTGCAGCCGTATATCCCGCAGAACGAAAAATGGGACGCCGCCCGTTCTCAGGCGGTGTTGCAAGCGATCGAAAAAGTCACCTTCGAGGCCAACGACGTTGGTGTGCCCGAGATGATTATGCTGCCGGAAGCGGTCGTGCCGTGGACGCTCTTTCTCGATCCCAACGTGCAACCTTGGCTCGAATCGTTGGCGAAGCGCACCGGAAAACCGGTTTTGGCTGGCTCGATTTATACGGAAGGAACTTATGTCAAAACAGCGCTCTGGTATAACGGAGCATTTGTGATCGATCCGGTTACGGGTCTTGATCAGTCCGGCTACGCCAAGCGCAAGCTGGTGCCTTTCGGCGAATTCGTGCCGCTGCGTTTTCTGCTTGGTTGGTTGGAGAAATTCGTCCCGATCGGCGGCGATTTTCAGCCGGGCAGTCACGCCAGTCTGCTCTCGGTCACAGTGGGTCGCAATGTGGTGCCAGTGGGCACGTTGATTTGTTATGAGGATGTTTTCCCGCACTTGGCCCGTGAAAGTGTGCGCGACGGTGCGGAGCTCCTCGCCGTCATGACCAACAACGGCTGGTTTGGCGAAGGCGGTGCAGCCTACCAACACGCGACGCATTCCGTGCTGCGTGCCGTAGAGAATCGCCGCCCGCTCGTGCGCGTGGGCAACGGCGGTTGGTCGGGTTGGATCGATGAATTCGGTTACGTGCGACTCAATTTGCGCGACGAAAACGACAGCGTGTATTTTCGCGGCCACACAACGACAAACCTAACGCGCGACCTGCGTTGGGTGAACCGCCAGAGTTTTTATACGCAGCATGGCGACTGGTTTCTCGTCGTCAGTGCCGTATTGGCCACGCTCGGCTATTACCTTGTGCTGGCCTGGCGCCTGCCACCGCCGCCGCGCGAAGACGAGACGGTGGCTTGAGCACGCCGCGTGTGGGTTAGGCCAATTGCGTGCCGTCGAGAAACGCGCATCCGTGCGCTAGGCAGTGGAGATTCTCCGTTGTCACGCGGGCAATCTCCGCGAGTGCTTCGCGGGTAAGAAACGCTTGGTGCGACGTGATGAGGACGTTCGGAAACGTGATTAAGCGGGCGAGCTCATCATCGGCGAGCACGTCGCCCGACAAATCCTCGAAGAAAACGCCTTCCTCTTCCTCGTAAACATCGAGCGCCACGCCGCCGACATGGCTGGTTTTGAGTGCAGCGATCAAGGCGCCCGTATCGACGAGTTTGCCACGACTTGTATTTACCAAATAAACGTCGCGGCGCATCTGGGCGAGAGAGTCGGCGTTGATGAAGTGGTGTGTGTCGTGTGTGAGCGGCACGTGTAAGGACACAACGTGGCTCTCGCGGAACAGTTCGCGCAACTCCACGTAGGTCACACGATTTTCCGCCGCCCATGCGGTGGAGGGAAACGGATCGAAAGCCAGCACGCGCATGCCAAAGCCGCGCAAAATCTCCGCCGTGATGCGGCCGATCTTGCCGGTGCCGATGATGCCCGCCGTGCGACCGTGCAGATCAAAGCCGACGAGTCCGGCGAGCGAGAAATTATGCTCCCGCACGCGATTGTGGGCGCGGTGGATGCGGCGGTTGAGTGTTTGCAACAGCGCAATCGTATGTTCGGCGACGGCGTGTGGCGAGTAGGCGGGCACGCGCGTGACAGTGAGCCCGAGTTCCTTGGCGGCGGGCAGATCGATGTTGTTAAATCCTGCGCAACGCATCGCCACGTGCCGCACATTGGCGTTGCGCAATTGTGTCAGCACGGCGCGATCGAGTCGGTCATTGACGAAGCAGCAGACGGCATCGGCTCCGTGCGCGGTGACGGTCGTCGCTTCACTCAGGCGGTGGTCGAGAAAACACAGTTCGAGTCCGCTGCGGTTGGTCGCAGCTTCGAAGAATTCGCGATCGTAGGGTTTGGTGTCGAAAAAGGCGATGCGTGTCATGTGCCACCACCAAAGTTGAAGTGGCGCAATCCTGCAACCGTGCGGCGTAGTTCCTCACGAAAATCCGGATGGGCAATCGAGATGAGCGCCTCCGCCCGCTCACGCAGGGTCATGCCTTGCAGGTTGACCACACCGTATTCAGTGACGACCCAATGGATATGACCGCGTGTCGTCACGATACCGGCGCCGGGTTTCAACTCGGCCGTGATACGGGAGATCGTGCCGCTCTTTGCGGTCGATGGGAGGGCGATGATCGGTTTGCCGCCGGGTGAGAGCGCCGCGCCGCGAATGAAATCCATCTGGCCGCCGATGCCGGAGTAAATGCGATGGCCCATCGAGTCGGCGCAAACCTGGCCGGTGAGATCAATCTCAATCGCGGAGTTGATGGCGACGACTTTGGGATTTTTGCGGATGGCCGCGGTGTCGTTGGTGCGGTCGGAACCGGCGAAGGTAACGAACGCGTTGTCGTGCACGAAATCGAAGGTTTTTTGCGTGCCGACGCAGAAGGCGGTGACGATGCGTCCAGGAAAGACCGTTTTGAATTTGTTGGTCACCGCACCGGCCTCGACGAGCGGGATGAGGCGGTCGGAAAACATTTCCGTGTGAATGCCGAGGTCGCGCTTGTGATGAAGACGGGTCAGCACGGCGTCGGGAATCGCGCCAATCCCCATTTGCAGCGTCGAGCCGTCTTCGACGAGGTTGGCGATGATTGCACCGATGCGGCCTTCGACCGGACCTTCCGGCTCCGGCGGGTGCTGGTGCATCGGGCGGTTGGTGGCGATGAAGGCCGAGACGCGCGAGAACGGCACGAACGACTCACCGCGGGTGCGCGGCATCTGTTCATTGATTTCCGCGAGAATAATTTTCGAGCTTTCGAAAGCGGCGAGGGCGACGTCAACGGAGGTGCCGAGCGTGCAGAGGCCGTGTTTGTCGGGCGGCGAAAGTTGCACGATCGCCACGTCGAGCGGGATCCGGCGCGACCGGAAAAAATGCGGAATGTCCGAGAGGAACACCGGCATGAAATCCGCACGGCCTTCCGCGATCGGTCCACGAGTGGCGCCGCCACTGAAGAGCGAAACGGAGCGCACGCGGCCTTCGCATTCCTGGTTCAGGATCGGCATTGGGCCTTCGGTGTGCACGTGGTAAACGCGCACGCCTTCGACGTCGGTGCGGCGAGCAAGCGCTTCCACGAGCGCGGAGGGTGTGGCGGCACCGCCATGCAAAAAGGCGCGGCTGCCGCTCGGTATAAGTTTAACGACGTCGTCGGGCGACATCGCACGTTGCTTGAGGAGAGACCAGTCGTGGTTCATGTCCACAAAGCCAACTGCGTCCGCCCATCCTTCGCAACGGCGCTCCCTGAGCGAAAAATGGGGAAGACTACGCGGATATTGCGGCGGCCATTAGATTTCGGAATGCGATTTAGGATTTCGGAGCCAAGGCGTCTTTGAAATGGCGGCGACACATTGCGACGTAGCGCTCGTTGCCACCAATTTCCACTTGCGCGCCTTCGCGCACCCCTTTGCCGTCGGGGCCGACGCGCAGATTCATCGTCGCTTTACGGCCGCAGTGGCAGATGGTTTTTATTTCGGTCAAGTTGTCGGCCAGAGCGAGGAGGGCGGCGCTGCCGGGGAAGAGTTGGGCCTGAAAATCAGTGCGCAGCCCGTAGCACAAAACCGGGATGTTTAAGCGATCAGAGACGTCGGTGAGCTGCTCGACTTGGGCGCGGGTCAGGAATTGCGCTTCGTCCACCAGCACACAGCCGACCGGTTGTTCGCCATGGGAGGTGGCGACGTGCGCGAAGACATCTTCGTCGGGCGGCAACGGCATGGCGGCGGCATGGAGGCCGATGCGCGACTTGATTTGACCGACTCCGGCGCGCGTATCGACGGTTGGCACGAAGAGCAGGGTGCGTAGTCCGCGCTCTTGGTAATTGTAGCTCGACTGCAACAGCACGGTGGATTTGCCGGCGTTCATTGCGGAGTAGTAGAAGTAGACTTTGGCCATGACTGATTTTGGGAAAATAAACCTGACGGCAAGGCGCAGTTAGTGGACGGGAGTAGCGTCACCGGCGGACTCGGCCGTGATTTTCTTGGGCGCGGGGAGAGTAAAAATCGCGATCACGGTCATGAACAAGCCCGTGAGAATAACCCAGGCGGCGTGTTGCGGATCGGCGTCGGCCTTGAGCATCGAATTGCCGGCGAGTGCCGCGATAGTGAGATTGGGGCTGAGCAGGAGATGCGTGCGTCCGTCTCCTCCGGTGGGCAACCAGCGACGGTGCATGATTTCCCGCACGATGAGGAGGGTGGCGGCGGCGACTAGGGCTACGAGACCAGCGCGCGAGAGCAAGAACGGCAGGGGGATTTCCATGCCCAACACGACGAAGAAAATCGGAATCAGAAAACGCTGGCTGATCGGGGCAAGGTATTCCTCGAGATTTTTTTCATCGTGCTTCACGCGACTCATGAACAAGCCGAGGAAAAACGCCATCTTGGGGCCGGAAAGCCCGAGCCGTTCACCCGCTGCGCAAACGGCGAGCACGAGCAGAATGACAAAATGGATTCGCCACTGGGTCGTCTTCTCCAGCGTCTTTTGAAACAGACGACTGAGGTGACTGGCGGCGCGACTGCACAAGAAAACAGCCAAGCCCGTGCCGAGCAGTTTGAGTAAAATTTGCCACCAAACAGCCTTCGTATCCATGAGAGGGGTCTCCACGGCGAGGAGCACGATGGCCACCATTTCCAGTAACACCATCACGCGCAGGACGAAGGTGCGGTTGTCCGTCTCCAATCCCGGGTAGCTTTTCCATGCGCTGTGTGCCATCCCGACGGAGCAGCCCGTAATGGCGGCAGCGCCGACCAAACTTTCCATCCACGGCAGACCGGCAAAGCGAGCCAGTGCGAGCACGATCGGATATTGGATAAGCAGCCAACGCAGAGTGTAGAGAGCAGGCTGGGCGAGTTGGCGCGGTCGGGGCAGATCGATTTCGAGTCCGACTTCAAACAGGAGCAGCAAAAAGCCGATTTGCCCCGCTTGCTGCAGCATCGTCGAAACTTCGAGTTGCACAAAAGGCCCGATCAGGAGGCCAAAAATGACGAATGCCGGATAAATCAACGCCGGCCGCCGCAGTAAACGGCACAAGTCAGGCACGGCCATGAACAGTAAAATCAGGATAATCAGGAGTTCGATGGCGCTCATGCGTGGGTCGGGCAAATTGTGCCGAAGCGGGTTGCCCGTTGGCAAGCATGCGGGTGACGCACGGCAAATAGGACGCAAAATATCTGGCGGGGCCACGCCGCGCTTGCCACCCTCGCTGGAGAATGAACCGAACCGATCGCCTCGTCGCTATGGTGCTTTACCTGCAAGGGCGACGCGTCGTGCGCGCCGTAGAGATGGCGGAACATTTCAGTGTGACGGAGCGAACCATTTACCGCGACATCGCCGCTTTGGGCGAGGCGGGCGTGCCGATTGCGGGCGAGGCCGGAGTCGGCTACACCCTGCTGCGCGGCTATCATCTGCCACCGGTGATGTTCACGGCGGAAGAAGCGTCGTCGCTTTTCGTCGGCGGCGAATTGGTCAAGCAGTTCACCGATCCGTCGCTGCAGGCACCGATGATGACGGCACTGGAAAAATTGCGGGCCGTGTTGCCGCGCGACCATCAAGACCAAGTCGAGCGACTCGTGCGCGGCACGATGATTGTCGGTCGCGGGCTGGGGCTTGGTGGAGAGCCGGATGGTCAGCCGATGCTCTTGCCGGTGCAACAGGGAGTAGCGCAACGGCGTGTGCTCAGGATGGCCTACCGCGCTTCGACCCGCGGCGAGGAAACGCAACGGGATGTCGAGCCACTCGGCGTCGTTTTCTACGGCGGCGCGTGGTATCTCGTGGCGTGGTGTCGGTTGCGACAGGATTACCGGCACTTCCGCATTGATCGGATTCACCGCTTGGAATTGCGCGGCGAACGATATGCGCCGCGGCCGGATTTCAACCTTGCCCGTCATCTGGATGATCACGGAGCGCAACGCGACGCGGTGCGCGCGCGGGTGTGGTTTTCGCGAGAGGTGCAGGAACGGGCGCGCCGCGAAAGCTACGCGACGTTGGTCGAGGAAACGACACGCGACCGCGGCACGGAGTTTTCCGTATATACGGTTTCATTGGCGTGGATGGCGCGGTGGCTCCTTTCGTTTGGCGTGAGGGCCGAGGCCGTAGCACCGAAGAAATTGCGTGATCTTGTGCGGAAGGAAGCAGCGGAAATTGCCCGTCGTCATGGCGCGTAGGGCACGTTCAAAGTGAAAGGTAACCCTCCGAAAAGACTCCTGACATAGGGCTGTCAGGGTGAGGTGTTAGAGTTGGGGCATGACAACGCCAGCGCTCAAGGGACTTCGCACGGTAATTTATCCAGCGCCTGATTTGGCGCGCGCCAAGGAATGGTATGCCCGGGCGCTTGGTCTCGCGCCGTATTTTGATGAGCCGTTCTATGTCGGTTTTAATGTCGGTGGCTTTGAACTGGGCCTGTTGCCTGATGCGCCGGTGGCGAGTGCGCCGTCGGGTGTGTTGAGTTATTGGGGCGTCGACGATGTGCCGAAGGCATTTGCGCAATTGCTCGCGCAAGGCGCGACGGCGCACGAAGAGCCGAAGAATGTCGGCGGCGAGATCGTCGTCGCGTCAGTGCTCGATCCCTTTGGCAACATCATCGGGCTGATCGACAATCCTGATTTTAATCCTGCCACCGTGCGGTGAGCGCGGCGAAATATCACCAGCCGTATCGTCTCACTTATTTTCACTTATTACCCCTGACCTATATGCATGTTCGCACTTTCAGTCTCACCGTGCCCGCCGCCCGTGACACCGTTTTCAATTACCTCGCCGACATCGAAAATCTGCCGCGGTGGGCGGCGGGTTTTTGCGAACGTTTGGATCTTTCTTGCGGTCGTTGGCGGGGCCTCACCACGCAGGGCGACTTGTTTTTGGAAATGGAATCCGACGTGCAAACGGGCGTGATTGATTTGCACGCCGGCGATGAGTTGCAACGCGTGCGCTTACTGCCGTTGCGCGTGCTCGGTCTGCCGGGTGGCGGCACGCTGGTTAATTGCGTGTTTTATCAAACGCCCGACCAGTCGACGGCAGTTTACCAACGGCAGTGCAATTTGTTGTCGGGAGAGTTGGGCCGCCTCGCCGGTCGTTTCGGAGGTGGTGAATTGCACGAACCGGTCGCTTTTCCCCAGCGTGCCGAAGTGGGCGCCAACTGAACGGGCCCCTTCAACACGATTGCAGAATCATTTTTATTTATGCGCAAAGTTTCACTCTACATCGCCGCGTCACTCGACGGACAGATCGCGCGCCGCAACGGCTCGGTCGACTGGTTGCCTGTGCCGAGCCGGCGCGAAGACTACGGTTACGCCAATTTTCTCCGACGCGTCGACACGCTCGTGTTGGGACGCAAAACGTATGACCACGCGGTGAGTGGCGGAGAGTGGCCTTATGGCGACCGGCGCAGCGTCGTTTTTAGTCGGACGCGTCAGGCTCGGAGTGCGGCTCCGGTTGAATTTGTGCAAGGTGACGTGGCTGATACGGTGCGCGCTCTCCGCGATACTTCGGGGGGCGACATCTGGCTGGTGGGCGGTGGCGAGGTCGTGCGCTCGTGTCTGCGTGCACGGGTGATTGACGAGATTATTCTTTCGATTCCGCCGGTATTACTCGGCGAGGGGCTGCCGCTTTTTTTACCGCAACCGGTGCGCACGCAGTGGCATTTGCGCAATTGCCACGCGTTTCCCGATGGACTCGTGCAATTGAGCTACGAGGTGCAAAATTAGTTGCCACCCGCGCGACGAGCCGGCGGGCGTGCGCAGGCTTGCACCGGAATCGGACTTGGTGATGCTGGCAGCGTTCCTATCTCCATGCAAAAATTCCTTACCCTCGACTTCCTTCCCCGCAGCACTGATTTGGCGCTGCTTACCCTGCGTGTTTGGCTCGGTGCGGCTATGCTCTACTTGCACGGTTGGGGCAAATTGATGGGCCTGATCGCCGGCACGGCCAAGTTTCCGGACCTCTTCGGCATCGGCGGGACGCCAGTGCTTGTGATGGCGATTTTCACCGAAGTGATCTGCGCGGCGGCGCTCGTGATAGGCTTGTGGACGCGCATGGCGGCACTCTTCCTCGTTGCGACGATGGGTGTTGCTTTCTTCATGGCGCACGGCGCCAAGCTCTCCGGTGAAGGCAACGGAGAGATGGCGTTCATTTATCTCGCCGGTTATGTCGTGATCCTCGTCGCGGGCGCAGGTAAGTTCAGCGTCGACAAGAAGTGAGCGCCTAGTGCCACACCGCGAGCGCGGTGATGGTGCGAGCAAACACATCCTCGGGCAGTCCGTGTGCCGCAACGGGCACGAGCATGCCGCGTGCGGCATACAAATCGAGCAGTGGAGCTGAACTTTCCTGATAAGCGCGTTGTCGCACCGCGACGGCGTCAGGCTGGTCGTCTTCCCGCACGATGAGTGCGGCGGCGCAAGTGTTGCAACGACCCTCTTCTCGCGGCGGACGCGAGGTCACGTGGTAAACCGCTTTGCAATCGGGGCAGAGCCGCCGTCCGCTGATGCGGACAATCAGTTCGTCGACGGGGAGTTCGTAATTGATCACGGCGTCGAGGGAGACTCCTTCATAACCAAGATGGGCTTCCAGTGCTTCGGCCTGTAACGCCGTGCGAGGAAAACCATCGAGGATAAACCCGCCGCGGCACGACAAGCACGTGGTGCGCTCGCGTATGATTTCCAGCACGGTTTCGTCTGTCACGAGACGCCCCTCGTTCATGTGTGCGATCGCCTCGTGCAAGGCGGGCGACTGCTCGTTGGAGTGGCATTGCCTGGCCGTGCGGAAGATGTCGCCGGTGGACAAATGACACGCGCCATAGGTTGCGGAGAGAAATGCGGCTTGGGTGCCTTTACCAACACCGGGCGGGCCTAGGAGCACGAGACGGCGGCAATGGGTGGGATGAACCGGTTGCGACTGACAAACCAATGGCGGACCGTGCAACCAGGCAGAACGATCGCGTTGCAGGTTCATGGCGATGGGGGAGTGGCGCGATTATGCGCTTCGGGCTGCTGATTGGCTGAGCCCGGCTTGCGCGAACCTGCGCATCTGTTGCTACACCCTGTGACGCGTCCAGCACGCCTACGGCACTAATTCAAACACGACAATTTCGAGATCGAATTCGCGCGAGCCGGAGAGGAAGGTGTAAGTCACCTTGGCGGCGGAAGCGAGGAGCGTGGCGTAGCGTTCGAAATTCCACTTCGCTACCGGCTCGCCATTAATGCGCACGATGAGGTCGCCGGGTTGAATAGCGGTCTTGGCGGTGGGGGTGTCGTCGATGACGGCCATCACGCGCCAATAAATCGGCGACCGCGCAATCGCCAAGCCGGTGCTGCGCCGTGGCTCCAGCAAAATATCGCCCTCCGTGGTCCGGGCAAACACGACGGTGTTGGAGCGCTGGTCGAACGTGAGACTGAAATTGCGCAGGATCTCTCCACCGATCGAAGAAAGCTGATCCGTGAGATCGACGATGGGATTTTTCACCGTGTGGCCACCGAGGAAAATATCCTGACCAAGTCGCCCCGCCATTTGATGGCTATCACCGGCCATGGAGGAAATTACTGTGCCGGGACGCGGACCGTAACGAAAGCGCGGGTGCAAGCCGGTAGGGTTCAAAATCAAGGCTCCGTCACTGCCCGAATCGAGAAGTGCCATGAAGGATTCATGGCCCATCTGCACAGGGATGAGTGGCGTGCGCCGCTCGTTGTTAAACGTGATCGTGTTCGCTCCGTCTGCAGGGCGGCCCGTGCCGATGGGCCGATGCACGAGACGCAATTGCGCCCGAGGATAATCAAGCGTGAGCAACAACTCGCGAAAAAGCGCAAACCCCAACAAACCATCAATCGGCAGGCCGAGGTGCGTGGAGAGTTCGGAGAAATCGTAAATCAGTGCGGGCACGTCGGCGAAAAGAGTGCCATCGAGTTGCAGTCGACGCAGGACGACGGAATCGAGCGAGACTTCGACCCCGGTGGCGGAGCGCACTTGCACCGCGCGTGGGGTCGCAGTCCGATCACGCCGGCCATTGCGCGCGGCGTATTCCGGCGAAATCAAATTGGCGCTGGAACCGGTATCGATGATGAAACGGCGCACGCGCCCATCGGGCTGTTTCGCCTCGATGAGAAAAAGATTGGAAATAAGTCGGGCCGGTAGTTCGACGTTGCGCGTCTGCACGAGGCGCACGGATGGGGCAGAACCCGCAGGCGTGGTTGCGCACCCCGCCATGCATATCAGCCAGAGAATCGCGCCCAAAGCGCGGGCCTCGCAAAGTCGCGAAATTAATCCACGCGCTGAAGTGAAGCGGGGTGACTGGTTCATTTTTTTGGTTGCGGCAAAGACAGCCCAAGGGCGACCGGCAGGAGTAGAAAACAACCCGCGGCGATAAACGTGACTGTGCCCCCCGCCTTGAAGAAGACGATGCCCGCCACGGCAGGGCTACAGGCGCGCGCGAGAAATCCCATGGAGCGGTAAAGGCCCGTGATTTTGCCCTGTTCTTCTACTCCCGCATAGAGCGAGATGAGTGACGACAACCCCACGTTGGCAAAACCGGAACCGACTGCACAAATCGTGAGGGTAACAAACATCCACGGCACGGATTGCGCGACACCGATGGTGTAACCGAGTAGCACGAAAGAAACAGCGATCGCACTGATACCGAACAGTGCGGCGCGCTTCTCGCCCATGCGCGGCACAAATCGGCGCACGAGCACCCCTTGGGTGAAGATCGAAACCAGACCGAGATGCACGAAGATCAGCGTGAGGCTGCGCGGCGTATAACCGAGTCGCTCCGCAGTGAAAAAGCTGATAATCGTCTCGAAGAAACTGAATCCGAAGGTAACGAGAAATCCGACGACATTGACGCGACGAATCGCACGATCGGGCAACGTGAGGAGCGCGCGCAACGGATTGCGTTCGCGTAGTGTCGCGGCGGCGGCGTTGCGCTTTTCGGGAGGTAACGTTTCGCTGAAACGCGACGCGACCCAGCCGAAGTTGACGAGACACAACGCGAAGCCGATGAAGGCCGGCACGCTAAACGGATGGATGCCCACGGCAGAGAGTCCGGGGAATACCGTGAGCACATTGAGGTGCGCGGTCAGACCGCCGATGAGGGGCCCGGTGAGAAAGCCGAGTCCGAAGGCCGCACCGACAATGCCCATGCCTTTGGCGCGCCCTTCGCGCGTGGTGACATCAGCCACAGCGGCGATCGCGACGGCGAGATTGCCGCCCATGATGCCACTGAAAACACGGCCGATCAGGAACACGGTAAACGATCCGCTGAACACGAGGACGAGAAAACTCAGCGCATTACCCGCCACCGTAATCAGCAACACAGGCCGGCGACCCAGGCGGTCGGAGCGCGATCCCCACACCGGCGAAAACAGAAACTGCATGAACGAATAGACTGAACCGAGCAGGCCGGCAAAGAGCGCACCGATGACCATCTCCGGCACCTCGGTCGTGTGGGCGACGGATTGCAGTTGGGCGAAGAGCGTGGCGAAGAGGCCGCCAGCCGGTTCGTTTGCGACGTAGAACCGCAGCAACTCCGGACCGAGCGGGAAGAAAATCGAAAATCCGATCAGATCGATATAGAGTGTCAGGAAGATGACACCTAGGGAGAGCGGTTTAGGCGAAGTGGCGGGCGTGGACACGTGAAGCCGCACGTTGGCGGAAAACAGGAGCGCCGCAAAGTCTCTTTCGTGGCGATTTTTGCCGCACCGCGCGGTGCGACTGCCCAAGCGAGGTTGGGGGAGACTTAAGCGGGGAGATGCTTGGTGACCAACTCGAGCATGTGCTCGACTTCATACGGCTTGGGCAGAAAGGCGACAGCGCCAAGCGCCAAACTGCGTTGCGCGGTCTCCTGCTCGCTATAGCCGCTCATCAAAATGACCTTCAAATCTGGTCGATCGCGCCGCAATACGCGGAAAGATTCTTCACCGGACATATTCGGCATCGTGAGATCGAGTAACACGAGGTCGAAGACCACAGCGGGATCAGCGCAGAGGTCGACGGCATGTCGGCCATCGGTTGCTCCCACGACCTTTAGTCCGGTGGTGCGTAGGGCGAGGATGGTGATCTCGCGCACATGCAATTCGTCGTCCACCACGAGCACCGTGCCGGTGAGTCGGGGTTTGTCGCTGATGCGAACGCTCGCATTCTGCGGAATTGCCTCCATATCGCGGCGGGGGGCAGAGGCATTGGTCGGCAGTAAGAGCCGAAAGGTGGAGCCGTGGCCCAATTCGGTTTCAACAAACAAGGCGCCAGCGTGCGCCCGGACGATGCCAAGCACAGCGGACAGGCCGAGTCCACGACCGACAAATTTGGTCGTGAAAAAGGGTTCGAAGATTCGCACGAGTGCGTCGGGGGCGATGCCGCCACCAGTATCGCGCACTTCGACGGCGACGTAGTGGCCAGCGGGCAACTCGGGGGCTTGCACGGCGCGATGGAGTAGTTCGGCGGTGGCGTCGAGCGCGTAGGTGCGCAGGTGAATCTCGCCGGCGCGTTCACCGATGGCGTCGGCGGCATTGATGATCAGATTCATCACGATCTGGCGCAGTTGGGTGGCGTCGGCTTGCACGCTCGGTAACTGCGGAGCGAGATCAAGGTGGAGCCGGGTGCTCTTGTTGACGGAGATTTCGAGCAAGGCGGCGGTATCGCGCACGAGGTCGGAGAGGCAGATCGGAGCAGGGATGAGGTTGCCCTTGCCAGCATAGGCGAGCATCTGTGTGCATAAGTCGGCGGCGCGGCGGGCGGCCTGTTCGATTTGGTGCAGTTGGGGATTGATGGGACTGTTGCTGGGCAACTGGAGGCGGGCGAGCGAAGCGTTGCCGAGCACCGAAGTGAGAATGTTGTTAAAGTCGTGCGCGATGCCGCCGGCGAGCACGCCGAGGCTTTCGAACCTTTGCGTCTGTTGCAGGCGTCGCTCAAATTCGAGCCGGGAGCGTTCCGAGTGGACGCGTTCGGTGATATCGGTCGCCACGCCACACAAGGAATAAATAGCGCCCTGCGGATCGCGTAGCGGGAAGCGTTGCACAATGCTGGTGGAAACACCGGCGTGGGAGGTAAAGATTTCTTCAAATTCCCGGGCGCAGCCGTCGGCGTGGACGGTGCGGTCGTTGTGTTCGAGCACGGCGGCAATTTCGGGCGGAAAAATCTCGGCGTCGCGGTGGCCGATGATCTGTGCGCGGGGGCGCGCGCAGAGCTGGCTGAAGCGGGGATTGACGTGGGTGTAGCGGCCGTCGAGGTCTTTGACGAAAATGGCGGCGGGGCTATTGTCGAGGATGGCTTCGAGCCGCTTCTCGCTGGCGATGAGGGCTTGTTCGGCGGCGTGGCGGCGTTCGATGTCATCCTCGAGCTCGGCCTTGGCTTGTTCGAGTTCGGCGGTGCGTCGCGCGACTTGTTTTTCAATATCGACGGTGCGGCGGAGCACAACTTGGAGGAGCAGGACGAAGATGCCGGTGCTGACGAGGCCGCCGAGCAGGGCTAAGAGTGGGAGCGACGTAAGCTGTGCCTTGCGCCAGACTGGGCTCATTTCGATGAAGACTTCCCAACGTCGGCCGCCGAGATTGATGATTTCGCGGAAGGTGTATTGCGGCGCGACGCCGAGGCGCGACGGTGCCGGCCAAGAGTCGTCGCCGACACGGTTGGTGTAGAGAATGGCGTTGGCGGGGCCGAGCGCGTCGAGATCGGTGTAGTAGACGAGGAGCGCATCGCTGGGGCGCACGCGGTGCGGTTCGGAGAGCATCGTGTTAACGCGAAACACGTATTGCGCGAAGCCGAGGAAGCCGTCGGAGCCTGGCGCAGGATCGGGTGCGAACAACGGACTGGCGAAGACGACGCCGAGTTCGGTGCCGGGCCCGGCGGCTTGGGCGAGCCGGAATTGCTGGGTGACGACGAAGCGGCGTTCGCGGCGTGCGGTAGCGAGGATGCTGCCGATGGGTGAGCGCGAATTGTCGTAGCCGAGCGCGGCCTCGTTGGAGGCGAGCGGGGCGACCAAACGAATGATGGTGTGGTCGGGGTGGCGCGCGGCGGGCTTGAAGCCACCTTGCCCGTCGGGCTCGTGCACGGTGAAGTCGGCGTATTCGCGGCGGGCGTCAGCGACAAAGGCGTCGCGCTCAGTGTCGCGCACATAGGCGACCCATTCGAGGGCTTGGACGGCGGGATGGCGTTCGAGCAGATCCGCGCAGGCGCGCTCGAATTCGAGTCGGGAGATGCCCTGGGCGCCGAGAAAGAGGCTGCGCAGGTTGTGCGTCATTTCTTCGTAGAGTCGGATCCGCTCGCGGATGATGCGGGTTTGCGCTTCGGCGCGCCGCTGGAAGGAAGCGATGAGCCGCTCCTCTTCACTTTGCCGGACGAAGCCGCCGAACAAGAGGGAGAGTAGCAGACCCAAGAGGGCCATGCCACCGAGTATCCATGGGCGATAGGGGGAAAGCGACGCGATGCGCTGGCTGGATTTCAACTTCGTCACGCGTAATCCACCGTTGGAGACGCTGTTAGTCAGCGCAAGCCTTCCGTCTCCAGCCCCGTGCGCGGGTGCTCGAAGCAACCGCGCGGCCATTTGGCATTAGCGCCAAGGGTCACGGATTTGACTGACGAGCTGTTTGATCTCCAATGATTTGGCGAGGAAGGTCGCGCTCCCGAATTGCGTGTTCGTTGTCGCTTCTCATCAGAACGACCGGTCGCGCCAAGCTGGTGCGCGGAGTTGGCGCAGAGCTGCGCTGCCGTCAGCGGCTTCGTTCTTCACGGCCGCGCGATTGGGCGCACACCTGTCCGGATGCGCTTGTTACGCATGGTAGGGCAGGGCAAACCGGCTGGTGAGTGTGATGACCTGTTGCTTTACCTCGGCAATGGCGGCGGATTCTTGATCGGTGCCGATTGCGACCAGCACTTTATCGATCAACGTCGCGATCTGGCCGAACTCAGTCTCCCTCATCCCGCGCGTGGTCATCGCCGGTGAACCGAGGCGGATACCCGAGGCTTGGAACGGTGAGCGGGTCTCGAATGGCACGGTGTTCTTATTGCAGGTGAGGTTGGCGCGATCGAGCGTTTCCTGAGCAACTTTGCCGGTCAAATTCGGGAGCTTCGCCCGCAAATCGACGAGCATGAGGTGATTGTCGGTGCCGCCGGAGACGATCTTGTAACCAAGGTCCGTCATCGCCGCCGCGAGTGCTTGGGCGTTCTTCACCACTTGGCCGGAGTATTCCTTGAAGCACGGCTTGAGCGCCTCGCCGAAGCAAATCGCTTTGCCCGCGATGACGTGCATCAACGGCCCGCCTTGCGTGCCGGGGAACACTGCGGAATCGATCGCCTTGGCGTGCGCCGTGCGGCAAAGAATGAGTCCACCGCGTGGACCGCGCAGCGTCTTGTGCGTCGTGGT
>JAUXXD010000152.1 GCA_030681265.1 Candidatus Didemnitutus sp.
GTTGGAAGATCACCTCTTCGCCGCTTCCCGGGAATGGACCCAACCGGCCAAAGTCGCCGGCCTGATCCACCGCTGGCTCGCCGATCAGGTAAACTCTGGCGCTCCAATCTAAAGTCTATTAGCTAGCGGACATTGGTATAATAACCACGAATCTCCATTTGACCCGCACGCATGGGTAGGTAATGCTAAAGGTCATGTCCTCACTAGCCTTTAACGATATCGTCGCCACCGTCGGCAACACGCCGCTCATCCGTCTCAACAAGCTTTCCGCCGGTCTGCCGGGCACGGTTTACGTGAAAGCGGAGTTTTTCAATCCCTTGGCGAGCGTGAAGGACCGCATCGGCCGCGCCATGATCGAAGCGGGCGAGCGCGACGGCAAAATCAAGGCCGACACCGTTATCGTCGAACCGACTTCGGGCAACACGGGCATCGCACTGGCCTTCGTCGCGGCGCAACGCGGCTACAAACTCATTTTGACCATGCCGGAAACGATGTCCCTCGAACGCCGAGTGCTGTTGCGCATGCTCGGTGCGGAAATCGTGCTAACGCCCGGCGCAGAGGGCATGAAGGGCGCCATCGCGCGCGCCACCGAGATCGTGGCAAGCCACGGCGATCGCGGATTCATGCCGCAGCAATTTGAAAATCCGGCGAACCCGGAAGTGCATCGCCGCACGACGGCGGAAGAAATTTGGGCGGCGACTGAGGGAAAGATCGACGCGTTCGTCGCCGGCGTCGGCACGGGCGGCACCATTACCGGTGTGTCCGAAGTGATTAAATCTCGCCGCACCCTCTTGACCGTCGCAGTCGAACCGACCGCCAGTCCCGTCATTTCGGGCGGACAACCGGGCAAGCACAAGATTCAGGGAATCGGCGCGGGCTTTGTGCCGAAGAATCTCAACCGTAGCATTGTCGATGAAGTCATCACGGTGGCGGACGACGACGCTTTCGAAACCGCACGCCAGTTGGCGACGCAGGAAGGTATTCTCGGCGGAATTTCCACCGGCGCAAACGTGTGGGCCGCGCTGAAACTGGCCAGCCGCCCCGAGATGGCCGGCAAGATCATCGTTACAGTCGCTTGCAGCTTCGGCGAACGCTACCTCTCGACGCCGCTCGCCGAGAAAGCACGCGCGGAAGTCACGACTTAAAGACGCAACATCACTCGGCGAGAGCGTTCACCTCCGCAAAATTTCCGGCGCACCTTCCACGGTGCGCCTTTTTTGCGAGTAAATCAGATAGTCCAGTCAAACCCGTCGGCGCCGGCGAGGGCGGCTTCCTTGGCGCGGCGCGGACGCACGACAAGATTCGTGTCCTGATAATACGCGATGCTGTGCGCGGGAATGGATTCGAGCAGCCAGACATTCGCACCGACGACGGAGTGCGCGCCGATGCGCGTGGTGCCGCCGAGAATGGTCGCGTGCGCGTAGATCGTCACGTGATCCTCGATGTCGGGGTGACGCTTGACGCCTTTGATTGGTTCGCCGTTCGCGTCGGTCTCGAAGGATTTCGCGCCCAGCGTGACGCCTTGGTAAATTTTCACGTGGTCGCCGAGAACCGCCGTTTCACCGATGACGACGCCGGTGCCGTGATCGATGAAGAAATGCGCACCGATGCGCGCGCCGGGATGGATGTCGATGCCGGTGCGTTCGTGGCCGAACTCCGTGAACATGCGCGGGAGCAACGGCACGCCTTGCGTGTAAAGCACGTGGGCGATGCGTTGCAGCGAGATCACGAGCACGCAGGGGTAGGCGAGAATGATTTCCTCCACGCTGCGCGCGGCGGGATCGCCAGTGTAGGCGGCAGCGACGTCGGTTTGCACGAGGCGGCGCACTTCGATCAGTTGCGCGAGCGTGTGCGTTGTGATGCGCGCGGCGTTTTCCACCGGCTCCGGATCGCGGGCGAAGCGCAGGCATTTCTCCACTTCGGTGCAGAAGCTTTGTTCGATTTTTTCGAGTTTCTTCTCCAGCCACGGCGCGACGTCCTGCTGTTGCAGCGACGCGGCCTCAAAATAACCGGGAAACAGCACGTGAATCAAATCGCGCGCGAGTTCGGCGACGGTGTCTTGCGAGGGCAGGTTGGGACCGTCGAGGTGGTTGATGCCGCCGTCACGGACGTAGGACTGCAAGAGTGCTTGGGCGAGGGCGTTCGTCGGCATGAAGCCGATTACTATTCTGCAAAACCCGCGCGGGTCAAACGCGCCGCGTGTCACGCGAGTAGGGTGGCCCGGCCCAGTCCAGCGTTCAGCCGAGCCCTTCCGTGTCACCGTCGCTTGGTGCGCGCCACGGGTTTCTATGCATTTCCCACGCGTCTTCTACGGAAAGCTACGACACCAAGAAGCGAGAGAACTGCGCCAATGATACTGATATGAGCAGGCTCAGGAATTGCGCCCGCCGATATCGCCAAGTTCGGTGTCGTCTCATAAGCGAAGCCGCGAATGATCCCCCCGTTCGTGAGAAATGGCACTTCGATTTCGATCCATCCGTAATGGGTCAAACCGTCGATCTGAAACTCCACTCCGAGAAACGACGTGCCCGCGTCCCATAGGCCGATATTTGTCACCTGCTCCCCGAACAGGACAACGGCAAGTAAGTATGACTCTCCTGCATTCCAAGACCACGCAGTGTCATCCGAGGAGCCAATCAGCGCGGCTGTGGAGAACGGCAACGCCAAGCTTTCGATGTTTGGCGGAGGGTTCACGAATCCTGCGATTCGATTTCCGCTTTGCGAGAACGCTAAGAAGTCAGCACGCGAGCTTCTGAGCGTTACGTCGTCGACGCCGTCTCCGTTGAAGTCGATGCCATAATAGACGAGCTCGTTAAGTGTAAAGAGACCGAAATCCTGAATGTCAGTGTAGACAACGACTGCGCGCGCCGCGGAGAATCCACAGCACGCGAGCGTAAGCGCGATAAAATACCGGCGAAGCCTCACAAGATGATGCGCTTGATTCGCCAGAAGCGGCGGTCATCAGGACTCACCATCGGCACGACAACCGCGGTTGTGGTTTTCGTGGCGCTGATCTCACCGATAGGGACACTCGACACGTCCACCGCTTCGGTCCACGTATCGAGATCGGTCGAGGTCATGACGATGTAAGTGGAGCCCACGACGCTGGACCAAGTGAGGGTAAATTCGGTTTCGTCTGTCTGGACGATTTCGGGAACGGCGAATTCGGGTTCAGGCTCTTCAACGATGCCGCTCAGAACAAGGGAAATCGTCTGCGGCGCCGGCGCTCCGGTCTCATCAACCATCGTTCCCTTGTGGCTAACCCGCACGACGTATTCATCGTTAGCTATCGGACTCGCGATGAAGACCTGCTCGACCGTATCGCGGTTGTTGTCTCCGCTATTCGTCGCGGCTGAAGTTGGAGAGGAGCGGTCGAGTTTCCACGGGTAGTGCGTCCCCGCGCCAGCCACCACGCGGAGGTCGAGGTCGTTGACGAGCGCAGCGACGTTCACGTTGAGCGCTGGTGTCGGCACCGCTCCGGCAGGATCAGTCCAGCAAAGCGTCACTTTTAGCGGCCCGGTGCCGTTCGCCTTCACCGGAAACTCGACGTAGTCGCCGTTGTTAAGCGTGACCTCCTTAACGTATGTGAGAGCGGTCCGCGTCACATGATGCGCCGAGATGAGCTGCGCAGCAGTCTTCGTGTTCATGAGACCCCAGCCGTATACGTAGTCGGGGCCAGGATTCGCGCCCGCTTCGTCGGCCGTGTGGATCGCAATAGCTTTCAGGGTCGAAGCGCGCAGTCCGTCGAACGAACCGAAGAGGTTTCGATAATGCTGGGTGAGGAGGTTAAGGGAGCCGGTCACACTTGGAGCGGCCATGCTGGTGCCTGATGCATCGGCGTAGTTCGAATCCGTGTCGAAATAGGTCGAACGGACGGATACGCCGTTGGCGGCGAGGTCGGGTTTGATCCGCCCGTCGTCTGGTCCGCCGAAACTGCTGAACGTTGCTACCTGAACACCAGAGACGACGGTATATCCTCCTGCGATGTCATCGACCGCGGTAATGGTAAGCGTGTTCTTAGCAACGCCTGCCGCGCCGATGGTGTCGTATCCAAGCGAACCGCCGTCGAGCGAACGCACCGCCGTGGAGAAAGCCCATGCAGAGCCGTTCCAAACCCAGTGGCCTACAGGCTGCGATGCTGGACCTCGGGCGCTTGCGCCTCTTTCATTTCCAGCAGCCCAAACGGGCAAATACCACGGAGCGACATAGGTGATTTCGTCGATGGCGCGAGCGTTGGCGTCGTAGTAGCCGAAGTAGTAGTCTTCCGTCTGGCTGATGCTCGGGTTGCCATACCAAACCCAGCCGCTGGTGGTATTCTGCCAACCCATGAGAAGGCCGTAGCTGTGGTTGGAAACGCGAATGTCTTCGTTCGCAGCAGAGATCGCGATCTTCGCGAGATCGTTGACATAGAAATATGCGTGGAGATTCGCGTTTGGGCTCATGCCGGTCGCGAGGTTGTAGACGCCTTTGGCGACTAGCGTCCCTGCCACGTGCGTGGCGTGCGGGTCGAGCGTGCTCGTTCCGTCCTTGTCGGTTACTCGCGTGCCGCCGGTTGAGAATTCCTGATGCGAAATACGAACATCGCCGGCGTCCCAGAACGCGATCATGGTTCCGCTTCCGTCAAGAGAAAGTCCGAGGCTCCCGCCTGAGCGCACTTCATCGGTCGAGATTGTATCTGCGGCAGCGACGTTGTGCGGAGTGTAGAAGCGGGGAAATCCGTTCTCAACGTCCACGATGTCGATTCTGGTGCCGTCGGCTCGCGCGGCACGCGCGATTTCGGAGCGTTGCGCGAGTTCAAGCGCCCGAGCGCGCTTTGCTGCCTCAGTCGTTGCGCGCTTCTCCGCGACCCGCGAGAGCCGTTTTTTCGCGTCCTTGCTCAGTTCACGCTGAGTAGCGGCAGAGCCTTCAGCAGTTCGCCTCGGCTTTACCACATATTTCGCAAGCTCGGCTTTTCTCTGCGCGAACGCCTCCTTGCGCTCATCCTCGGCGATCTTCGCGTCGCGCTCTATCTCGGCCAGCTCCTCGGGCGTCGGCGGAACAATAGGCTCGTTCGGGATGAGCGGATTCGTTCCGCGGAGCATTTCTTGGTAATCCGAGATGCCGTCCCCGTCGGTGTCTTTCGTTTTGTCGCGGTGAATGAGCTCGGGGTAGATCGAGACCCACATGTCATCCCAACCATCTCCGTCCGAGTCGAACATCGGCATCGTGCTTGGCGGTTCCGCAGGAACGGCGTCGGCTTCGGTCTGTGCCTGCGCGAGAGGCGCGATGGCGAGCAATCCTGCGAGCGTGAGGATGCGGACGAGTGCGAACGATACATTCTTTGGGAGGGGCTTCATGGGTCACTTTCGTTTGGTTAGGAGAACAATACATGCACATCTGCCCTCCGCGACAGTCGGTGGCGGCTCAGCAGATAAGCGTCCCGAATGGTGGCCCAAAGAACCGCACGGCAGCAGGGACGTCTGCTACACGCACGGACAAGACGAAAGCAGTCTGCCAATAAGTGGTCAAGCGAAGGTAAGAAGCACTATTGTCTGTTACGCATCGGTGCGCGTCGAATAAAAGCGACCCTTCAATTGTGAGAGGCGCATGCGACGAACGAGCCAGCGAAAGGAACCGACTTCTCGGTTCTTGCCGACAGAACTCATGGGCGCACAAATACGTGGATCGAATTCTCGTGGAGGGCCGCAACATCTTTGACTGAGCGAACCCGTTCAAAAGTTGATTCGATCCGATATCGTTGTTGCGCGCATTCGGAAAACCGGAACGGGATTTCGAATCCCAAGCAGAAAATATTCTTCGATATTTCCGTCATTTCGTTTCTCTCTGCATTTCTGGACCAAATAGATCAGCCATGCCTAGCGCACACAGAGAATCCGTGGGAGACTCAGTTCCAGTGGTGCTCAGGGGGGGACTCGAACCCCCACGCCTTACGGCACACGCCCCTCAAACGTGTGTGTCTACCAATTCCACCACCTGAGCATTTCACTAGAAGGAAGGGCGAATTAGGTAAATCGCGCGCGGCTTGTAAAGCATTGAAATGCGCTTGCGTTGAACTTTCACCTTGGGAGACTCACATCTTCCTGCTCGCAACTCGCTGTGTGGGAAATTCTCCGCCTTCAACTTGTTAACACCGGGTGTTCACGCCCGTTTCCCGCCCTTTCATGGACGACCCTAAGCCCGCCAACGAAACCAACGACCAAGGTTTGAACAAAATCGACCTCGGCCAGTTGCAAGCCTTCACCTTCGGCACACAGTGGTCCGAGGTAAAACCCGTCAGCCCAGGTGGCCGTCGCGAGCGCGAGTTCGATCGCGGCGACCGTCGCGGTGGTCGCGACGACGGCCAGCGCGGCAGCCCGCCGCGCGATCGGCGCGGTTTCCGCAAGCCAGCCGGCGCACCGGGGAGCGAGGGCGCTCCTGCCGCCGAAGGTCAACGCGCTCCGCAAGGTGACCGTGGCCAAGGCGAGCGTCCGCCACGTGGCGAAGAATTCCGTGGTGGTCCGCGCCGTGACTTTCGCGGCGGTGACCGCAATGAGCGTGGCGCACCGATGGAGCGCGGCCCGTATATTAGCCCGTATTTCAACGCGACCTGCTATCCGGAAGATGTGGGCTTCGCCGCGATGGTGAAAGCCGTGCGGACTTCCTGCCGCACTTTCCAACTTTTCGAAATCACCAAGGCCGTGTTGGAGAAGAACGACCGCTTCGTCGTCGTGCTCCAACGTAAACCGTCCGAACGCCGCGAAGGCGATGAGGCCGCCGTTGAAGGTGAAAAATCCGGCAAACCTGCACCGTTATTCATGGCGATGCCGGATCACATGCCCTTCGAAACCGAAGAGGCCGCGATCCAACACGTGTTGAAAAACCATTTGGCGCGATTCTTCTCGTCCGAAGATGTCGAAGTCGAAGCACCGAAGGGGAATTTCCCCATCATCAACAAGTGCGGCATCACGGGCGAACTCCTCGGGCCACCGAATTACCACAAGTATCAACAGCTCATTCAGCAGCACCATGCCACGAAGCTGGGCCGCATGACGTTTGAGCGTTTCCGCGAAAGCATCATCTCGTCGCGCGAACCTGAAGTTGTGCAAGCGTGGCAAGACAAGATGAAGAAAGCCACGCGCTACACGTGGCAACCCGCTCCGGTTAAGCCTGCGGCTCCTGCTGCCGCCACCGAAGTCGCCGCTGCGCCTGCTGCTCCCGCCCCTGAAGAGGCCGCGGAATCAGCTCCGACCGAAACTCCCGGTGAAGCCGCACCCGTCGCTGAAGCGCCCGTCTTGCCGACTTTCGACAGTTTCGAAGAAGCGCGCGCCTACTTGCTGTCCAACGCCCGCGAACGCGTCGTGCGCGCCGTCGAGAACGTCCGTTTCCACGGTAAATTGATTGAGACGCTCCCCGCCGGCGAAATTAAACGCGCCGTCGAAGGTCACGTCGAACGTCAGCGTCGTTTCCCATTGGACACTGCCAATGCATTGCGCGGTCGCCTGCGTCGCGAAGGTTTCACGATCTTCAAGAAAGGTTCGCGCGGCGTCTCCTACGTCTGCGCCGTGAAGCGTCGTTTCCGCGTGCCGGGTCAGGTTTTCTCCGAATCGATTTCGACATTAATCGAATTCGTGGAGAAGAACCCAATGATCCACCTGCGGGATCTGCCGAAGCGTTTCCTCGAAATCGAAATTCCTGTCGCGGCCGCACCTGCACCGACTCCTGCCGTTGAAAACGCGGAAAATGCCGAACCGACACCTGCACCAGCTCCGGCTCCCGTGGCAACGTTGGCTCCGGCCGATGCCGAGCGCCTGCGCAAGATGAACAACGATCTGCGTTGGCTCGTTATGGAGGGTTACGTCACGGAATTCTCCGACGGAAAACTTTTTGCGCCGCCACCAGTGGTGCCGCAATCGGGCAAGAAAGCGGACGAGCATGGCGAGGAACACGACCCGGTCGATTTCCCTGACGCGCCCGCAGAAGCTCCGGCGAAAGCAACTCCGCCGAAAGCAACTTTCACTAAAGTAGCCGCCGCCCAACCGGTCGTCGCTGAAACTGAAGTGCCGGCCGCCGAAACTTCGAACGAAGCGACCGAGGCACCCGCCGCTTCTGCTGTGGAAACGCCAGCGGAAGCACCAAGTGAATCGGACGCCGCACCCGAAGCACCCGCCGCCGCTGAGGAAACTCCGGCAGACGAAACGCCGAAATCCGAAGGTTCCGCCTAATCTTTCCCAGCCCGCTCGATCGAGCGGGCTTTTTTTTGCGCATTGGATCCAATGCCGCGAAGCTCGCTTCGGCTGGGATCGAATCTGTGGAAGCGCGACAGTCGCGACCGAGGTCGCTCCCACAAAAATACGGACAAAACTTCCTCGCTCAAATGCCCCTGAGCTTGCTCCGAGGATCTTTACTTCCAGTGAATCCAATACCGTAGCTCGCTTCGGCTGGGTTTGGAGGCGGGAGCCTCCCTGCAGCCGATGAAGCAGCGAGCCACTCGGCCACTAGCGCAACACGATACGATGACGACACGAGGCGGGCGCGCCCGCTTCGGCGGCATCGGCACTCAGCGACAAGTCGAGATGGACCGTATTTACCGGCAACCAGTCCGCGATTCGCTCCGGCCACTCGACAGCGAGCACCCACGGACTGGTCAAAAACTCTTCGAGCAACAGTTCCGCCATCTGGCGTTCGTTTTCCAAACGATAAGCATCGAGATGCACGAGCGTGCGCGCGCCGCCGCGATAAACCGCATAGATCGCAAACGTCGGACTCGTCACGTGCTCACGCACCGCGAGTCCCTGCGCGAGGCCTTGCACAAACGTCGTTTTCCCCACGCCCATGTCGCCGTGCAGCGCCAGCGTCGTGTCGGGTGGCAACGTCGCGGCAAACTCCGCCGCCAGTCGCCGGGTTTCCTCCGCCGAACTCGTCGTGACGCCGCCGCGTAGTTGTTCTGTGATGTTCACGGTTGCTGTGGCGACCTCAGTCGAGCTTCAGGTGTTCGTAGCCGCTGAAGTTGGCCAATTGGATTGCTCCTTCGGGCAATTGATCGCGGCGCACGAAAGTGCCGAGTTGCGTCAGGCGCAGGCGGGGGAAGCGGCGCTGCCATGCTTGTTCGAATTTGGTGCAGTCGGCGCGGTAACACACCACGATCAACAATTCATAATCTTCGCCGTCACCGAGCGCGTGGAAGAGTGGCGTCTGCTTCGTCTGCATCGCGCAGCGGCGCGCGGCGGCGCTGATGGGCACGGCAGATTCGCGCATGGCCGGTGTCAGGCCGGCCGGCGTCAGCGAATGCAGGTCTTTGGCGAGACCATCGCTCACATCCATCATCGCGCAAACTTCCTGGCGTTGCGCGAGCCACGTGCCTTCCACGAGTCGCGGCGTGAAACGATAATGCCCGCCGAGCAACGAACCGCCGAGTGTGCCGGTGACGTAAATGCGGTCACCCGGCATCGCCCCGCTCCGACTGATGATGCGCTTGCCCGCCGCTTCGCCGTGCAAAGTGAGGAACGCGCCGAGAAAACCGGTGGGGCTTTGCGTGATGTCGCCCCCGACGATACTCACCTTGTATTTGCGCGCCGTCGCCGCGAGGCCGAGATAAAATTCGTGCAGCCACGCCACGCTCGTGTTGGCCGCCAAAGCCAGCGAAACCACGGCGGCAACCGGACGTCCACCCATCGCGGCAATGTCGCTCAGGTTGCGCTTGAGCAATTTGGCCCCGACCGCGCGAGCGGGAACGCTGTCGTCAAAGTGGAGCCCGTAAATCACTGGATCGGTGGTGATGAGCATGGCGCGGCCCGACGAAGGCACGACGGCGCAATCATCGCCAATTCCGAATGGCGCCGGCGGCGAGGTTTTGCCGAGCCAGCGTTTGATTTCCACAATCAGGCGCTTCTCCCCGAGCGCGGCGGCGGCTTCCGCAGGAATTCTGGTAAACGGGCTCATACACCGGGCAGACCAGCCAGCACGAGCATCGTTGTATTAAAATTGAAGAGGGCGTGGGCAACAATGGAGACGCGGAGATCGCCGGACTGTTCATACGCGATGGCCAGTGCCGCACCGAAGACGGCCAGCGGCACGAAGCCCGCCAGATTGCCGTGCAACGCACCGAACAGCACGCCGCTGACGACCAGCGCAATGCCCCGACCAAAACGCTGGCGGCAGAAACGGAAAATCACGCCGCGAAAAAGCAACTCCTCGTTGAGTGGCGCAATCACGCACGCCACAATGAGCATGGCCGCCAACACGAGTGGGGACTGCACGTTGCCGAAGACTTCGATCAAATCTTGCGGAGCGTCCGGAAAATCGAACGCGCGCAGCAGTGCCGTCCAACCGAGGCTGATCAAAGTGAGCGTGGGCAACACCAGCAGCAAAGTGATAACGCTGTGTTTGACGAGGGACGTCGGGCTGAGTTTACGCGCGGGAACCATGGGGGGAGGACCGGCGCCATAATTTTGATGCAGCATCCGCCGCAGCAGGAAAAAGAGCGGCCAACCCAGCAGCGCAACTGCATGAAAACCAAATCCGAAGAGAACGACTTCGAGGCCACGATGGTCCGCCGATTCGGCGATACCCGCACGGAAGAGATTCACCGCGAGACCTTGGCCGATGAGACCGCACATACAGATGGCGAGAATCAGTAGCACCACCTCGTGTCCGGAAAGCGACCAAGGGGAGATCCGGTTTCTGCCAAAAATCGCCTGCCGTGCCTGCGGGAAAGAGAGCGCGCGCGCCAACATCCATGCACCTACCACGAGCAGGAAAAGCTCGATCGAAGCCGCTAGAATTTGGAGGGGCGTGAGAGACATGTTCGTCCCGAATCAAGCGGTTTCACGGAAGGAGGGAAGCCCGTAGTCGGAAATCCTGCGCTCCAGACTGTAATTTTAGACGTAAGCGGATAGGACAAGCGTCGGACGGACTCATCGGCAAGTTACGCGCTGGCTGGGCAACTTGGCCCGCAAGCGCGACACCGTCATTACCCGACATCGCGGTAGCGACCTGCGTCGTCAGCAATCGCCACCGCCTACTGTGGTCGGCCGGCCTACTTTTTCTTCGTTTCGCTCTTGGTCGCGCGACCGCTGCCGGGCGCGGGCGAATTCCAGATCCGTTGAAATTCCTGCGTGCATTCGGTCGCGATTTTGGCGTCCCGCAACACGATCAAATTCTCCCAATTGTTATTCTTGGCGTTGTTCGTCCAATTGTAGCTCCCGAGCGTCACGGTGAGCCCATCGTAAATCGCCATCTTTTGGTGCATCACGCCGCGTCCTTTGCCGGAGCGGAACACGACCTTCTTCGAACCAAGTTTTTCAACCAAGCCGGTCGTGATGGAATTTTTCTCCGACGATTGCGTGCGATCGAAGACAATCCGCACATCGACGCCGCGGTTCGAAGCAGAGACCAGCGCGTCGGCCAACTCCGCGTCGGTAAACGAATACATCATCACGTAGATTGTTTTCCGCGCCGCACTGATTTCGCGCACGAGCACCTGTGAGACAGGATCCTTGCGTGAGAAATAAATCTGCGGATCGGCTGCCCATGCCGTAACCAACAGCAGTGACAGGACGACGCCCGCGAAAAGCGTGCGTAATTTCATTGGGCCCAAGAGGTGACGCGCTCAGTGGACTCGACGGGACATTGCTTGTCCAACTTAACTTTTCCGTTCGAGGCTAGTGTCACTCGATAATCGCGCCACCATCGAATCTCACTTGGCCGCCGACGAGGGTGGTCTTGACGCGTCCGGTCAGTTTCTGGCCGTGCCACGGGGAATTGCGACTCTTGGAGAATCCTTTCGCAGCATCGTAAGTCCAGATTTCGTTCGGATCAAAAAGGCAAACATCGGCCGCCGCACCGGGTGCGAGCGTGCCCGCGGGTAGTCGCAAAATCTCGGCGGCGCGACGCGTCAGCAGGTCGATCACTTTGGCGAGTTTGAAGCGGCTGCGCTTCACCAGCACGTCGAGACAAACGGGCAGCGCGGTTTCGAGTCCGATGATGCCGTTGGGCGCGTAGTCGAATTCGCGGTCTTTCTCATCGGGCGTGTGGGGCGCGTGGTCGGTGCCGATGCAATCGAGTGTGCCGTCGCGCAAGCCGGCGATGATCGCGCGGCGATCCACTTCGGTGCGCAGCGGTGGGTTCATCTTGAAATGCGTATCGTAGGTCGCGAGCGAGTCGTCGGTGAACGCGATGTGGTGCGGCGTCGCTTCGGCCGTGATGCGCACGCCGTCCTTTTTGGCGCGGCGCACAAGTTCGACCGAGAGGGCGGAGCTGATGTGTTGCAGGTGAATGTGCGCGCCGGAGTAGTGCGAGAGAATGATGTCGCGCGCGACGATGATGTCTTCGGCGGCGTGCGGCCAACCCTTGAGGCCGAGTCGCGTGGAGACGTTGCCTTCGTTCATCACCGCGCCGTCGGTGAGGCTTTCGTCCTGACAATGATCGAGCACCGTAAGGTCGAACATGCGCGCGTATTCCACCGCGCGACGCATCAGCTCGTTCGATTGCACGCAGACGCCGTCGTCGGTGAGGGCAACGGCGCCGGCGTTTTTCAACGTGCCGTGTGGAGCGAGCTGCTGGCCCTTCATGCCGACGGTGATGCAACCAGTCGGGTAGACGCGCACGACGGCTTTGGCAGCCGCAGCGGTGATCAGTTGCAGCGTGCCGGAATTATCCGCGACGGGAGACGTGTTCGGCATGCACACGACGGTGGTGAAACCACCGGCGGCGGCGGCGTGCGCGCCAGTCTGAATGGTTTCTTTGTGCGTCTGGCCGGGCTCGCGGAAATGCACGTGAATGTCGACTAACCCAGGGCACACGATGAGGCCTTTGGCGTTGATGACGCGGGCCACCTTCTTTTGGGCGCCGGTAAGTTTCGCCACGATGCGACCATCGACCGCGAAGACATCGCCGAGGCCGTCCCGCTTGGTGGCGGGGTCGATCACGTGGCCGTTTTTGATGTGGAGGAGAGCGGACATGATTAGGATTTGGCCACGAAAAACACGAGAAGCACAAAAAGGGAATTACGGCTGCACATGAGTCATGAGGTATTTTTTCACGTAGAGTCGTGGTGCACCAAAATTGATCAGGAGGCCGGTTTCGATGCGACCCGAACGCAGATAACCGAGCAATTGCGCGATGTGCTCCTCGGCGACGGCGCGGGCCGCTTTCAACTCAACCACGAGTCGATTCTCGACGAGGAGATCGGCGAAGAATTCGCCCAACAACGTCGCGTCTTCGTCGCGCACGGCGAGTGGGTGCTGCTGTTTGACGTCGAGACCTTGCTGCCGCAGCCGATGAACCAACGCGTTTTCGTAGATCTTTTCCAAGTGTCCGTTGCGGTGGAAGCGATGAATAGCGAAACTGGTTTCGCGGATCACGTCGCAGAGTTGGTTGATGTTACTCGTCTCCATGGGGCGGCCTTTTTGTGCTTTTTGTGTTTTTGGTGGCCCATGAGTGATTAAGCGACGGGCGCGACGTGGTCGGGTTGGCCGCCGGCGCAGAGATAGAGGACGGCCATGCGCACGGCGATGCCGTTGGTGACTTGTTGGAGAATGACGCTGCGGGCGGAGTCGGCGATGGCGCTGTCGATTTCGACGCCGCGATTGATCGGGCCCGGATGCATGATGAGCGCTCCGGGTTTGAGCCAGGAGGCGCGGGTCTGATTGAGACCGAACATGCTGGTGTATTCGCCGAGCGACGGAAACATCCCGGCGGCTTGCCGTTCGTGTTGGATGCGCAAGAGCATCACCACGTCGGCGTCGGACAGTGCGCTGCGCAAATCATGCGACACCGTCACTCCGAGCGGCTCGAACCAACGCGGCACGAGCGTGGAGGGACCGACGATCGTGACGTTCGCCCCGAGTTTCGTTAGCGCGTGAATGTTGGAGCGCGCGACGCGGCTGAAGACGATGTCGCCGAGGATGACGATTTTGCGTCCGGCCACAGAGCCGAGTTTTTCGCACATCGTGAAGACATCGAGCATCGCTTGCGTGGGATGTTCGTGCGCGCCGTCGCCGGCGTTGACGACGGGAATACCAAGTCGCTCGCTTAAGTAGCGCGGCGAACCACTGGCGGAGTGGCGCAACACGATCATGTCGGCGTGCAACGCCTGGATGTTGAGCGCGGTGTCCTTGAGTGTTTCGCCTTTGGTGGTGCTCGATTTATCGGCGTCGAAGGAGATAACTTCCGCGCTGAGCAACTTGGCCGCCATTTCGAACGAGATGCGCGTGCGCGTGCTCGGCTCGAGGAACAAATTCACAATCGTCTTGCCGCGCAACGCGGGGACTTTCTTCACGCGGCGGTCGAGGATGCGGCGGAACGCACCGGCGGTCGCGAGGACTTGTTGAATCTCGTCGCGCGAGAGTTCTTCGATGGTGAGAAAGTGTTTTCGCTTCCAGGGCACGGGGAATCAGGGTTGGCGGGCGGCGACGTAGGCGTGAGTGGTGAGCGTGTCGTTTTTCGGCGCCCGCGGATCGAGGCGCACCACGACTTTATCGGTGTCGGGCACGGCGAGCGTGAGACCGCAGTAAGTCGGCGCGAGCGGCAGACGTCGGCCGCCGCGGTCGATTAACACGGCGAGTTCAACACTGGCCGGGCGGCCGTGATCGAAGAGTTCATCGAGCGCAGCCTTCACCGACCGACCGGAGTGAAGCACGTCATCGACGAGAATCACGGTCGCGCCATTGACGTCCTGGGGGATCATTGTGGCCACGAATTCTTTCGGAATCGGATGGCGGCCAATGTCATCGCGGTGGAAAGAAATATCGATCGTGCCGCACCCAGAGTTGACGCCGCCGGCCGTGAGTTGGCGGGCAAGTCGCGCGGCGAGTTCGATGCCACCATTGGCAATCCCGAGGAGCAATAATTGCGGTGTAGTGCGATGCCGCAGAGCAATAGCGGTGGCGACGCTGGCGATGGCGGCGTGGAGGCTGGCGGCGTCTGGCTGAGTTCGTGTGCCCACGAGTTCGTGGTTTTGGGGCTGACCGGCGGTCGCGTAAAGCCTCGAAATGGAAAACTCGTGTCACGCCACGGGAGGCCCTTCCAAAAGGCGAGCCGCCTTGGTCGAGGCGGCTCGCAATAGGGCTCCAGTTGTCCTTCCAGAGCGCTAGGTCATGTAAGAGACTACTAGAAATGGGTTCGTAGGGGAATGCGTAACTCCACGTAGCAAACCGAGGAATGTCAGTCGAACAGCGTCGGTTCCTGCGGCGGAGGCGTATAGGGATGCAGGCAATCTGGCGCCTCGTAGCGCGGGTTGCTCATCTTGGGATCGACGCGGTGTGAGGCCATCAGTTCAGCGGGGAACGGGGCGCAAAGCGCCGTCACTTGCGCCGCCGCGAGCGGTTGATCGCCGAGCCACGCGCGGCTGGTTTCCGCCGTGAGCATGACCGGCATGCGATGATGGACCGGTTCGAGCACGGCGTTGGGACTTGTGGTCATGATAACGAATGAGCGCGGAGTCACCGCGCTCTCCGGATGCCACAGTCCGGCGAAGAAAAATGCAGCATGGTCGCGGCGATAGAAATAGTAGGGCAGGCGGACTTTTCCGGCGTGTTGCCACTCATAAAAACCATCCGCGGGCACGAGACAGCGGCGAAATTTGACGGCGTCGCGAAAGGTGTGTTTCGCCAGCACGGTCTCGCTGCGGGCATTGGCCAGCAACAGCGGCGGCGTGCCGGGCTCGCGCGCTGGCAGCCGGCACCCGAAAGCCAGCTTCTCCCACGCCGCGCCGCCTCCCGCTGGCGTAACCACGGGCATCGTCGAACTGAGCGGGACGTTAAAGCGCGCCAAAAATTCGCCCGGAGTCGCCAGACCGAATTCGCCGAGCAGTTGGCGCAGCGCCTCGATGTTGGAAAGGGAGTAGCGAGTGCACATGGCGGCGACATTCCTGAGGCGCGGGCCGTCGGGCGCAAACGAAACTCTCCCAGCGAGAGCGGCACTGTTTCGGAAATAATCCTTGCGCCGCCTTATCCGAATCGTTCACTCCTCGCTTTCCGTCGGACCCTTAGCTCAGTTGGTTAGAGCGTTTCGTTGACATCGAAAAGGTCACTGGTTCGAGTCCAGTAGGGTCCACCATCCGCCGCTTTTCCCGGCGGATTTTTTGTTTTCGCGTGCATTTAAGCCCCTGAGCGGTAAACACCTGCCTCATGCTGCAGAGTCTCCGCATCCGCAATCTCGCCCTCTTGGAGGAAGTCGAACTGGAGTTCGAGGCGGGCTTCACGGCAGTCACGGGTGAAACAGGGGCGGGGAAAAGCATTTTGCTCGGAGCCCTGTCGCTGCTGGCCGGGGCGCGGGCGGACAAAACCATCATTCGCCAGGGCGCGGCCGCCTGTGAAGTGGAGGCGGCCTTGTTTTTCGCGGACACGCGCAAACTCGACGCGGCGCTGGCAACGCTCGACCTGCCGGCTTGTGACGATGGCGTGCTCATCCTCAAACGCAGCCTGCCCCGCGAAAAAGCACCGCGCATTTCGGTCAACGGCAGCCTCGCCACGCTCGGCGCGCTGCAGGAACTCGGCGAACACTGGATCGATTTCCACGGTCCGGGCGAACCCCGGCGCCTGCTCAAGGAAGGCTGCCAACGCGAATTGCTCGACCTGTTCGCGCAAAATGGATCCGTGCTCGAGAAATACGCCGGTCACTTCCGGGCGTGGCGCGACCTGACCGCTGAGCGGGCGAAGCTCCTCGCCGCGGAAAAACTTTCGCCGGAGCAAATCGAGTTTCTCAAAACACAACTCGCGAAGCTCGACGAACTCGACCTCACCGAGGAGGCGATCGCCGCGCTCGAACGCGATTCCGCGCGCCAGCAAGGTGCGGCGGAAATCATGCAGCTTGCCTCGGGCCTCACCGAAGGACTCAGCGGCGAAGAGGGGATGCTCGTCCGCCTCGCCAACTTGTTGCGCGAGGCGCGACAACTGGCGGAGGTGGATGCCACGAGCGCACCCCTGGCCGAGCGATTGCAATCGGTCTCGATCGAGCTCTCGGACCTCGATGCGGAATTTTCCTCACTCGCGACGTCGCTGAATTTCGACGCCGAGCAAGCCGAGGCGCTGCAGGCGCGGATGAACACGTGGTTGGAATTGAAGCGCAAGCACGGCGCGAAGGTGGAAGCGGTGGTGGCCGCGCGCGACGAGATGCAACGCCGCCTCGAATTGCAGAGCGACGTCGCAGGTTCGCTCGCGAAACTCGACCAGCAGATCGCGGCGGCCCTCAAGCTCGCACGCCGGTCGGCGGCTGAATTGCGGGCCACGCGCGAGCAGGCGGGGTCGAGCCTGGAGAAGGCGTCGTCCAAGGTCATCGCCCAACTCGGTTTCAAGAAAGCGGATTTCCGCGTGCGATTGGTGACCCTCCCGGAGTTGGGCGGGCACGGCGATTGCGGCGTGGAGTTTTTGTTTTCCCCCAACGTCGGCGAAGCCCCGCTGCCGCTTCATCGCATCGCGTCGAGTGGCGAACTCGCGCGCGTCATGCTGGCGCTCAAGACGGTGCTCGCGGCGATCGACGACGTGCCGCTGCTGGTGTTCGACGAGGTCGACGCCAATGTGGGCGGCGAGATCGGTCGCATCGTCGGCGAGAAGATGGCGGACATTGCGGAGAAGCACCAGGTGCTGTGCGTGACGCATCTCCCGCAGGTGGCCGCGCAGGCCGCGAATCACTTCGTGGTGACCAAGGATCAGAGTGGCGAACGGGCCGCGGTGGCGATCGAGCCGATCCATGCGGAGCGCAAGGAGCGCGTGGCCGAGCTCGCCCGCATGCTCGGGGACCGGAGCGCCAAGAGTGCCCTCGCGCACGCCGAGGAATTGCTGCGGCGCTAAGGCAGGGTCACCACGAAAGACACCAACTACACGAAAGGGACTACGGTTGGGCGCACGGCATTCGTCAACGGGGTGATCCGTTCTGGGTTTTGTCCGCCCAGCGAGTTTTTCTGCTGGCTCGGGTCATTTCGTGGGTTTCGTCTCTTTCGTGGTTAACTCCGCTTGTTTTTCGAGCCTTGGTGGGGAAAGTTCCTGCCAAGAAATGCGCATGAGCGGAGAGTGGGCGCGCAAGGTTTCGGCTCGGGTTTTGGCGCGAAGCGGGGTAGCCTTTCCTCATGCCGAATGCCGGTTCCACGACCTCCGGTTTGACCTCCTGCCCGGTGCCCTTGTCGCACCGACGCGAGATCACCATCGGCCACGGCGGCGGCGGAAAGCTGACACAGGACCTGATCGACTCGGTCTTTCGTCCGGCGTTTGCCAATGCGGCCCTCGAGGCGCAGCACGATGGCGCGACGCTCGGTGTGCCCACCACGGGCCGGCTCGCCTTCACCACCGACTCGCATGTGGTCAGCCCGTTGTTTTTTCCCGGCGGGGACATCGGCAAGCTCGCGGTGACCGGCACGGTGAACGACCTCTGCATGTGCGGGGCGACTCCGCGTTGGCTCAGTGCGGGCTTTGTGCTTGAGGAGGGACTCGCTTTCGAGACCTTGCGGCAGGTGGTCGCCTCGATGAAAGCAGCGGCGGACGAGGCGGGCGTCTGGATCGTCGCCGGTGACACCAAGGTCGTGGAGCGCGGCAAGGGTGACGGCATCTACATTACCACGGCCGGAATCGGCGTGATCGAAACGTCGCTGGCCATCACGCCGGCCAGTGTGCGCGCGGGTGATGCGATTGTGCTCAGCGGCGACATCGGCCGCCATGGCATGGCGATCATGGCGACGCGGGCGAATCTGTCGTTTGAGAGTGAAATCAAGAGCGATTGCGCTCCGTTGGTCGTGCCGGTGCGGGCCTTGCTGGCGGCCGGACTGGAGGTGCATTGCCTGCGCGATCTGACCCGCGGCGGCTTGGCCTCGGCGCTGGTGGAGATTGCCGAGACGGCGAAACTCGCACTGGCGATCGACGCGGTGAAAGTGCCCGTGAGCGAGCTGGTCGGTGGAGCCTGTGAGATTCTCGGGCTCGATCCGCTCTACGTGGCGAACGAGGGTCGCTTCATCTGCATTTTGCCCGAGGCCCAGGCGGCCCAAGCCGTGGAGATCATCAACAGCACGACGCCCGAGGCGGCGGCCGTGGTGATCGGCAAAGTGAAGGCCGGGCCGGCCGGGCAGGTGACGCAACGCAGCATCATCGGGTCCGAGCGCATCGTTGACCGCCTGAGCGGCGAACAGTTGCCGCGGATTTGCTGAGTCGGGCGGTTCTTAGTTCTTGCCGGCGGCGTCGGGCTAGGGGACAACTTATCTCGTAAACCGCTTGGCAATCAACGGGCCTGCCGGCGGTTTCGACGCTGCCCATGGCCACCCCTGATTCGAGATCTGGAATTCGCGATAATCACAATCGCGGGAGCGTGGCCGATTTCAGCCCCGAAGCGGCCGACACCATCCGCCGGGACCTTGGAATGGCGAATGCCGAAGTGCGAACGACGAACCGCGCTTGCCCCACTTCGACATTCGAAAATCGAAATTCGCATCATTCGACATTCGAAGCTCAACGTTCGATATTCGCTCCGTTCCCTTCTGCCTCTGGTTCCTCGCGAAAAACAAAAACGCCGACGCCAAACGCGGCTTCCGCGACCATCCCCAGCCGTTTAATTCCCTTGAATTCGAGGGCATTAAAAATGAGGCCGGCCGGAACAGCTTCTTCCTCTCGGCCAAAAAGTGGGGCGAATTGACTGGGGCCAAGGGACTCATTGCACTACCACCGCAGCCAGCCACTTCAATCCGATGAGCAAAGCCAAAACTAGCACCATCGCCGTTCGCGGAACAGCCATAGCGATTATCACCGGCCAGGATGGCGACTATATCTCCCTCACAGACATGTTGA
>JAUXXD010000153.1 GCA_030681265.1 Candidatus Didemnitutus sp.
TTCCACGCGTTCGCTGCCGAGGCCTTGGCAATTATCGCAGCGACCGTCGCCGCTGTTGAACGAAAAACTCGAAGCATTGAAACCAGCGGCCTGCGACTCAGGCGTGCGAGCGAAGAGTTCGCGAATCTGGTCCCACGCTTCACAGTAGAGCGCCGGATTCGAGCGCGGCGTTCGGCTGAGTGGCGATTGGTCGACGAGCACGATTTCGCCGAGGGAGGCCGCGCCAGCAATGTGAGCGATTTCGGCAACGTCGTCGGTGAGTTGGCCGCGTTGCGCGAGGAGGCCTTGGTAAATCACATTGTCGAGCAGTGTCGATTTGCCGGAGCCGGATACACCCGAGAGGCAAACGAGTCGCGCCAACGGTAGTTCGAACGTGACTTCGCGGAGATTGTGTTTCGAGACTTCCTTGAAACGCAGCCATGCGACTGGTGCCGAACGGGTGCCGCGCGGTTTTGTGGCGATGGGACGGCGCAACGCGGGAACCGCAATTTCCTCCCGTCGGGAAAGGTAGCGTCCGGTGATACTGGTTTCGTGACGGAGCAAGGCGCTGACGTTGCCTTGAAAAACAATTTCGCCACCGCGTGCCCCGGGTTCGGGGCCGACTTCGATCACATGATCGGCGGCGCGAATCATCGACTCGTCGTGTTCGACGACGACCACGGTGTTGCCCGCGTCGGTCAGTGTGCGGATGATGCCGATCAACCGATCGATGTCGCGCGGATGCAGACCGACCGACGGTTCATCGAGCACAAAAAGCGTATCAACCAGCGAAGTGCCGAGGCAGGAGGTGAGATTGACGCGCTGGACTTCGCCACCGGAAAGCGTGCGGGAAGTGCGATCGAGCGTGAGGTAGCCGAGGCCGACTTGTTCGAGGTAACGCAGGCGCGTGACGATCGAGTCGTGGGCCAAATCGCGTTGGTGATTTTGCGAGGCGTTGCGTGGAGCTTGAGCGTTGTGCGGGTTGTGCGGCGATTGCGCGACGAGTGCGACCAATTCACTAATCGGCATCTGGTAAAGAGCGGGCAAGGTGTGTCCTTGCCACTGCCAGCAGAGCGCTTCCGGCTGCATGCGAGTGCCATGACAGTCTGCGCAAGTGTTGTAGGCACGGTAGCGCGAGAGGAAGACGCGCACGTGCATCTTGTAGGTCGTCTTCTCGAGGTAGCGGAAGAAGCCCTTCAATCCATACCAATACTCGGGCCACGCCTTGGTATCGCCATCGTAACCGGGCGAGCCGTCGATAATGAATGCTTGTTGCGCAGCGGTGAGTTGCGCGAAGGGAACATTCGTCGGCAAATCGACGCGGCGCGCGAATTTGATGAGGTCGCGTTTGGATTCGCTGTAGATGGCGCCTTCCCAAGCGCGAATTGCGCCGTCTTCGATCGAGAGTGTGTGATCCGGAATCGCGAGCCGGTAGTCGATGTCGATTACACGACCGAAACCACGACATGTGGGACAGGCGCCGACAGGCGAATTGAACGAAAAGAGTCCGGGCGTCGCCGGACGGAACGTGCGCCCCGACACCGGCGAGTGCAGTCCGCGCGAATAATGTTCGGCGAGGGCGAAACTGTCGGATTGAATCGTTGCAGTGGCGGACTTTGCGCGAGTGGCGGCGCGGGCGAACAGCAGCACTTCGTTTTGTCCGAAGTGGAGCGCGGTTTCGACGGCCTCAAGGAATCGCGCTTTATTCTCGCTGGTGATCGCCAGTCGATCTTGCACAACGACGAGAGTGCTGGAGTCGCCGAGTAACGGTGCGCCAGTAGCTGCGCGCAGTTCGTCGAGAGTTTTCGCGCGGTAGGTGGATTCGTTCGATTTGGATGAGGGGTTCGTGTCAGCCTCTGTGACTAGCAGAGCGCGGGTGTAACCTTGGCCTTGCAGCGGAGTGATAATGTCGTCCCACGAAAAATTGTCCGGTCGCTTGACTGTGAAGGCGACAAGCATGGTCGCGCCGGAGTGCGTGGCGTGGGTTTTCGTCCAAATGGATTGCGGATTGTCGTCTTCGACGGGTTGACCGGTGGCAGGGTCGTAACAGGTTGCGACGTGACTGAACCAAACTTTGAAGAAGTCGGTAAGCTCCGTCATTGTGCCGACGGTGGAGCGCGATGTTTTGACGGTGTTGGTCTGCTGAATCGCGATCGAAGGGCGGATATTTTCGACCGAGTCCACCTTGGGTTTGTCGAGCAGATCGAGAAACTGGCGCGTGTAGGCGGAGAAGGTCTCGACGTAGCGTCGCTGTCCTTCGGCGTGGAGAGTGTCGAAGACGAGCGACGATTTACCCGCGCCACTCAGACCCGTGACGACAATGAATTGACCGAGGGGAACATCGAGGTCGAAGCCTTTGAGATTGTTCTGACGGACGCCACGCAGGCGAATAAACTCGGGCGGGGAGAGGGACACGGAGGCACGAATGGACAGCTTGGTGGGAAAGGCAACTCGCCGCCGACGAGCCGCGAAATCTCATGACAGCGTTATGTCAGGAGAGTGGCCAACGAGCGAGCGTGGGACCGATCAGACTTTGACGAGTTCGGCGAAGAGCGAGAGGTGCGCGCGAATTTGTTGCTCGGCCGAAAAAGCACTGCGCGCGTGGGCACGGGCGGCGATTCCGAATCGGCGACGCAGACTGGGATCGCGGATGAGGCGGTCGAGCGTCTCGACGAATGCGGTTTGCGCGAGGTTGTCGTGCAAAATGCCCGATTCGCCGGGCAGAAAGCACTCACCGACACCGCCGATGTTATAGGCGACAGCAGGCAGACCGTGCAGTTGAGCTTCGATGAGGAAATTGGAAAGCGACTCGCTTTGGGACGTGAGCACGGCGACGTCGGCAGCTTGATAGATCGGGGTTGGGTCGGATTGGTATCCGAGAAAGCGGACGCGGCCACTGAGTCCGAGATCGAGGGCGAGACGTTCGCAATTCTTGCGGGCAACGCCGTCGCCGGCGAACCAGAGTTGCCAATCAAGATAACCGGGGAGACGGGAGCAAATCTTGATGAGTTCGCGCTGGTTTTTCGCAGGACGGAACATCGCGACGTTCAGAAATACGACTGTGCTGGGATTGGCACCGTGTTGCGTGCGGAGCGTTTGGTTGCGCGGTGCGTCGGTGCCGTGGGAGCGCAGCACGGGATTGTGGATCACCGAAATTTTGTGACCGGGCAGGTCGTGGTCGTCGGTCAACACGCGTTTGGCGACGAGACTGTTGGCGATGATGTGGCGACAGCGGCGCAAGGAGCGGCGGTAAAGCCACGGGAGCGCGCGACCGGTTTGCATGGTGCAGACCACGGCGGCGTGGGGCAGGCGGGCTTGGATAAAACCGGCGTAACAATTGGCCATCCAACCCATGCACAGCACAAGGTCAGGTGCGGCTTCTGTCGCAGCACGACGCAGGCCTGGCGCGAACCAATCGAGATGGAAATCGAAGGGTTGGAGGGATTTGAAAGCGAACGGTTGATTTTCTGCTTCGTCGCCTAACGCGCCGCGCGGGCGAAAGGTCAGCAGGGTGACTTCGTGGCCTGCTTTGGCGGCCGCCGCGCCGAGAAAAACGGCTTGGCGTTCGGTGCCGCCGCTGCGCAGGTAGTCTTGGACGATAAGTATTTTCATTGCTCCAACTGAAATTGGGTTAAAGTCATCATTCTATGAACCATCCGTTCGTCAACCTGCTCGTGCGTTGGCTGATTCTGGCGCTCGGCGTCGGGCTCAGTGCGACGCTCGTGCCCGGCATCGATTACAGCGACGGCACCACACTCGCCTTCGTTGTGGTGTTGCTGAGTTTGTTCAATGCAGTGCTGAAGCCGTTTCTCGTGCTCTTCACGCTGCCGTTCATTGTGCTGACGATGGGCATCGGAGTCTGGCTGATCAACGCGGTCATATTCTTTTTTGTCGGTCGCTTGGTGGAAGGATTTCACGTGGCCGGTTTCGGCGCGGCACTGCTTGGGGCGTTGGTCGTGAGTTTAACCAATCTATTTTTGACGGGCCTTTTGCGCGGCGCGTCGACGCCGAAACCACCCCGCAACGGCGGTGGTGGCAGTGGGGCGAGCCGGAAGGCCGACGACGTGATCGACGTTTAATGGCCGACTGACGACGGGGCGTTTTGGGCGAGAAAAACGCCGAGCGAATTTACGCTCGGGAGCTTGACGGAGTTTCCGTTTGACCCTGCGTCACGCCAGCCTGACTTTGCGGATCAATTTCCACACTTATGGCAGACGCAAATTACGACTTGGTAGTGATCGGTGGCGGCCCCGCGGGTTACGCGGCGGCGATCCGCGCCGGACAACTTGGCAAAAAGGTCGCGTGTATCGAACTCGAGCGCGCGGGCGGCACGTGCCTCAACTGGGGTTGCATCCCGACGAAGGCGTTGCTCAAGAGCGCGGAGCTTTACCGCACCATCCAAAAGGCGGAGAGCTACGGTTTGAGCGTGCAGGGGGTGAGTTTTGATTTTGAGAAGGTCATTCAGCGTTCGCGCAGCGTCTCGGCGCAAATGGCGAAGGGCATCGAATTTCTCTTCCGCAAGAACAAGGTCGATTATTTCGTCGGTCGCGGCCAAGTCACCGTGCCGGGCATGGTGGAAATTACCGAGGGCGAGCACAAAGGTAAGTTTTTCAAAACGAAAAATATTCTCGTCGCCACGGGCCAAAAGCCGCGTCCGTTGCCGGGCTTGCCGGTTGATGGCACGCGTGTGATGACTTCGCGTGAAGCGCTCGCGTCGACAACGTTGCCCAAGTCGATTGCGATCATCGGCGCTGGCGCGATCGGCGTGGAGTTTGCGTATTTCTTCAACGCCTTCGGTTCGAAAGTGACGTTGATCGAAATGCTGCCTCAGGTTCTCCCGATCGAAGATGAAGAAGTCTCGAAAACTCTGGAACGCAGTTTCGCGAAGCAGGGCATCACGATTCACACGGGGACCAAGAGCGACAACATCCGCGTCGGCGACAAATCGGTGAAGCTCGACCTCGTCAAAGGCGACGCCAAAACCGAACTCGAAGTGGACACAGTGCTCGTCGCGATCGGCATTACGTCGGCGATCGAAGGATTGTTTTCGTCGAAAGTGAAAGTCGAACTCGACCGCGGCTTCGTGAAGGTCGATGCGAATTACCAAACGAGCGTTCCCGGCATTTACGCGGCGGGAGATATTCAAGGTCCGCCGTGGCTTGCGCACGTTGCGACGTTCCGCGCGGTCAATGCGGTCAACGGCATATTCGGCCACAGCAAGCCGAAGCTCGTCGATAAGTTTCCCGGTTGCACTTACTGCCAACCGCAAGTCGCCAGCCTCGGTCTCACCGAGAAGGCCTGCAAGGAACAGAAACTCGCTTACAAGATCGGCAAATTTCCCTTCACCGCAGT
>JAUXXD010000172.1 GCA_030681265.1 Candidatus Didemnitutus sp.
GGGTAGTCGAAGTAACAAAGTCCGCATGCGGCACCGGCGAGGGGTGGTGGCCGGATGCCACGAGCCCGGCAATGTGTGCGATGTCGGCAAACAGATACGAACCGACGCTGCGCGCGATCTTGCCCATGCGGGCGAAATCGATCGTGCGCGAATAGGCCGAGGCCCCCACCGTGATCATCTTCGGTTTCTCGCGTTCGGCCACAGCGGTGAGTTCATCGTAATCGATCAGGCCGTTGTCTTCGCGCACGCCGTATTGGCAAAAATTGTAGAGTTTGCCGGAGAAGTTGGCTGGGTTGCCGTGGGTGAGGTGGCCGCCGTGGCTGAGATTCATGCCGAGTAACTTGTCGCCCGGTTGCAACACCGCGGCATAAACGGCCGTGTTGGCCTGCGCACCGGAGTGTGGTTGCACATTGGCGTGTTCCGCCCCGAAAAGTTTCTTGGCGCGCTCGATTGCTAGCGCCTCGATCTGGTCCACGTATTCACAGCCACCATACCAACGTTTCCCCGGATAACCTTCGGCGTATTTGTTGGTCAACGCACTACCTTGCGCGGCCATCACGGCTGGGTAGGTGAAGTTTTCCGAAGCGATCAGCTCGATGTGCTGCTGCTGACGTTGCAATTCGCCGGCAATGGCGGCGTGCACCGCAGGATCAAGTTGGGCAAGGGGAGAGGAGTTGAGCGACATGGCGATGGGAAAATAGAATCGGAGCGGACGGAAAATCAGGAGGCGGACGCAGCGACGAGTTTGCGCAAATGCGCGAGCAGACTGGGAATCGCTTCGACCATCTCATCGCGGCTCGCCTCGTAGAGCCGCAGCGGACCACCGAAGGGATCGGCAATCTCGCGCGATACCGACGGGGGCAGAAAATCGCGCAGCAAATGCAACTCGGCGGGTGGAGGCGTGGCTTGGAGTTCGATCACGGTGCGGTGCGACTCCGTCATGCAAAAGACCGCGAGCGCGTCGTCGAGCAATTCCTGCGTCAACGGCTGAGCGCGATGCGCCGCGATATCGATGCCGACTTTCTTCATCGCGAGCACGGAATTTTCCGAGACGCGATCGCCGACGCGTGCGGCGACACCTGCCGACAGCACGCGAATCGAGCGCAACGGTTCCTCCTGTCCGGTCAAAGCGTGGGCGAGCAAACCTTCGGCCATCGGGCTGCGGCAAATATTCGCCGTGCACACGATGATGATGGAACCGATTTTTGGCATCACGAGAGGGGAAGTCAGAACCGCGAAAGCTGCAAGCCTTTGGGCGGGGCTTAACGGGGGCGCAGTGCGATCAAGGCGCGATGCAAATGCACGGCGCGTTGCAACACACGGTCGGCCAACGCCGCGGGCTCACCTTCGGGTTTCGCCGCCGGATTGGGCGCTGCCGGCGGCGTGACGGTGCCGTGGCCGCTTTGAAATTCCTTCACCAACGCCGCTTCGTCGAAGCGCGATTTCTCCAACTTCCCGTTGATTAGCACTTCCAACGCCGTCCCGTTTTGCCACGCCGCGTAGGCGCGGCGGTCGGCATCCTCGGTTTGCTCGATCACCAACGACGGCGCCGGTTGCGCCGTGCGAATGCCGAGTGTGAGCGCGCCGGCGGGAAGCTTCGCCAACGCCGGCATGAGCGTCGCCGGGGTGTCGGGGCCGACGAGAATCATCAGCGGCAATGAACCCGCCCGCCGCGCCACCGCGGCGGAAAATTCGGCGGCTTCTCCGGCCGAAGCCGTCGCCCCGCGCAAATCGACCACGAGTGGACGATTGGTCGAAACTTGCGCGCCCAACGTCGCCCCGTCGGCACGGAAATCGCCCACCCGCAGATAGGTCAGCCCGCGACCGAGATCAACCGGCTCTTGCGCGGAGCAAAGTCCGGCGAATGCAAGAAAGACCAAAACGATAAGGAGGGATTTTTTCATGGACGACGAAGTTGGCGGGCGCCGATGTCGCGGCGGTAATATTTACTCGCACACGCGACCTGCTCGCACGCGGCGTAGGCGCGGTCGGCCGCTTCGCGCAGTGTCGATCCGACCGCGGTAACGCCGAGCACGCGACCGCCGTTGGTCACGAGTTCTCCTGCCGCGTTGCGCACCGTGCCGGCGTGATAAATCGTCGTGTGCGACGGCAACTGCGCGGGCAGGTTGATCACGTCGCCTTTCGTATAATTTTCCGGATAACCGGCGGCAGCGATCACGACGCACAACGCGGACTCAGCGCGCACCTCAAGCGTGTAGTCGCGCAGCGTGCCGTGGGCGGCGGCCCAGAGGAGCGCGAGCAAATCACTTTGCAAACGCGGCAGCACTACTTGCGTTTCCGGGTCGCCGAAGCGCGTGTTGAATTCCAGCACGCGCGGGCCATCGGGCGTCAGCATGATGCCGATAAAAAGTGTGCCGCGAAAATCAATGCCCGCCGCCGCGATGCCGTTTACGGACGGACGGACGATGTCGCGCTCGATTTGCACTAACAATTCCGGCGTGACCACTTCAGCCGGCGAGTAGGTGCCCATGCCGCCGGT
>JAUXXD010000181.1 GCA_030681265.1 Candidatus Didemnitutus sp.
GCCTTTGGGTTTGTCGCGGTGGAGTGGGCGAAGAGCGACTTGGCCGGTGCGGCGCGCTGGGCGGGCAACATCGACGACGTCGGTCTGCGCAGCTCGGTTTTACGTCGCATCAGTCAGGAGATCGAAGGACATGGAGACGCGAGCAGCAGCTTGGCGTGGGCGCGCTTTTTGGCGGATTCGCCGGAGGCAATGGAGCATGCGGCAACAATCAGTCGGCTCTGGGCGAGAGGAGATGCGCGCGGAGCTTTTGCGTGGGCCGTGCAACTGCCGGAGGAAGCGGAGCGAATGGCGTCGGTGGTAGCGATCGCGAGTATCACGGTGGAAAGCGATCCCGAAGCCACCCGCAACTGGCTGACGCAATTTCCCACTGGTGGGTTGCGTGACGAAGCGGTGTCGGCGACAGCGCGAACCTTGGCGCAACGCGATCCGGCCGCGGCGGTGCGCTGGCTGTCGATGATTGATAATATTGGAGTCCGCGAAGCGTCGGTCCGTTCGATCGGCGCGCTGTGGATGCAAAAAGATGCGCCCCGCGCGACGCAGTGGATCAAGGAGGCGTCGATTTCCGATACAACCAAGGCCTACTTGCTTGGGGGCAAGCGCCCATGAGCGAAGTTTTGCCGATGCCGCGTTCTGGCTGCGTTAGGGGCCGGCCGGTCCCTTGGTGAGGCGCTCCAGCGCGAGAGTGGCGCTTAGCTGCACGACCTCCTCGGAATCCTCCTTGGCTGATTGCAAGGCCTGCATCACGGACTCCGAATCTTGGCCAATCGCTCCGAGCGCCTCGATAGTCGCTAGGCGAATTTGCCAGTTGTCGTGGTGCAGTTGGGCGATGAGGCGTGGGGTTGCCAGGGCGGAAGCTTTCCCAATTTGCGTCAGTGCCTGCGTTGCAAAGAGGAGCACCCCGACGTCAGCTTCCCCGAGCACGTCGATGAGGTAGGGGACGGCGGGTGCGCCAACATTAACAAGTGCGGCAACGGCGCCTGCTTGCACGCTCTCGGAGCGATTGGGCTGGAACATCGTTAGCACTGCAGGAATCCATTGCTCGAAGTCCAGATTGATTGCGGCAAGCGTCGTGGCCGCGGCGATGCGGGTGGCGCTTGTTTGGTCCGGCCCGACGAGGGCTATAAGTTGTGGAATCGCACGACGGGCCGCCTTTCCCATCGCGCCGAGAGCCATGATGGCTTGTTGCCGCACTACGGGGATATTGTCCTCCAGCAGAGTGATAAGTTGGGGGATGGTGGCGGCAGCTGCGGGTCCGATGCCGCCCAGAATTTGGGCGGATGTGTGGCGAACTTCCGTTTGCTCGGCGCTGAGCAGAGCCGTTAGGGTCGGGATCACGCGGGCGGGGTCTTGCGGGGCAATCTGCAGACGAGCATAGGCCGCATAAAGCCGCACGAGCGGATTTGGCGCAACTAGTGACTCATCCAACATAGGCAACATCGAGGGACCACGCCAAATTATCGACAGCGATGCATTGTGGCGCACGGTCCAATCGGCATCAGCAAAGGCGGCGATCAGCGCATGGGCAGCTAGGTCCGATTGGCCCTGTATTTTTCCGAGCGCCCACGCCGCGTTCGCGCGCACCTGCACGTCTTCATCACCCAACGCCGTGATCAACTGCGGTTGCGCGGCGACGGCGTCGGGTCCGTGTTCGCCGAGTTGATTGGTGGCCGCGCGTCTCATCTCGACATTTTCGCTCTGCAAAAGGTCGATCAATGTCGCCGTGTCGCGCGCACCAACGCTGGGTGCGATCACCAAGCACGAGGCAATCAGCAAACGGCTAAGAAAAATTGAGAGACAAGCAGGTGTGGGCATGAAGAGCGGGGTTGAGGGGGCTGCGCGGCAAAACTCTGAGCAGATTTTTTTGCACGGTCAGGAGGACACTACAAGGGACATTTTGTATGCGAGTAGATTTTGAGTCTTGCCCCTCATCTATTGTGCGGATGAATTAAATCAATTCCACGCGCCGGACAGAATTAAACGGCGATACCCCAACACACAAATTAGGAAGAAGGCGACCGACATTGCGTCAGCCTGAATCTCCGAATGCCAAGTTTGCCACTTGGTCTTTCGCGAATTTCAGACGCGCGTTGACGATTTCTTCCATCAGAAGGATCCACATGAAAACAGATCGTATCCACCGTCGGAGCTTGGCCCGATTCGGGCAGCTCGCTTGCACCGCACTTGCCTGTGCGATAATTCCGCTAAATGCCCACGCGAACTCCCGCACTTATACCTCCAACGCTGATTTCGGCGAAGGCAGTTTGTTCAATGTGAATCTGACGCCCGCCGATCAGATTCAATTGAATAGTGTGATTACCGCCTTGCCGGTCATGTGGATTGCCAATGGTGGCGAAGACACCGTTTCCAAAATCGATACAAACACCGGTCGGGAGACCGCGCGTTATCGCACGGGCTTCGGGCCAGCCGGGCAGATCGGGCATATGAACCACCTGGGCAATCCTTGGGCGGGTCCGGCGCCGTCGCGCACGGCGGTCGACGCGCAAGGCAACGTCTATGTGGCGAACCGCCACTTCGATAATAAGCAAAGCGTGATCGTGAAGATTCTCGCGACCGGCGGCATTGATCGCAACGGCAACGGCCAGATCGATACCTCATCTGACTTGAATAACAACGGCGTCATCGCAAATCCGAGCGCGGAAATCTTTCCGCTCAGCGACACGAATAACAACGGCTACGTCGACGAGAATGAAATTCAGGACGAGCGCATTGCGTGGTTCGCGCGCGTCGGCCCGATCAATGGTTTGGCGCGTTCACTCTCCATCGGGACGGATGGCCACCTCTGGGTCGGTCTCTATAACAGCCGAACTTATTACAAGGTCAGCAGCGTTGACGGCAGTGTGTTGGCCGGACCGATTTCAGTGGGAACAAATAATCCCTACGGCTCGCTGGTCGATTCTGACGGCACCCTCTACGGCGCGGATTTGGGGAATCGCCTGTTGCGGATGAATACCACCGCGCCCTATTCCCCGGCCATTTACACCCACAGCGGAAACAATTACGGCATCGCGCTCGGCAACGGCCGCGTCTACCTCGCCAACCGCGATGCAGGCACCAATGTGGTCGCCGTTTTTAATCCAGCGAACAACACTTTCAGTTACCTTAACGTAGCTGGCACAGCCGGCACCCTTGGCATCTCGGTCGATGGGAATGGCGATATTTTCCTCAGCGCGGCGACCAGCACCGTCGGTGGTGGTTACGCGCGTGGCGCGACCAAACTGCGCCCGGACGGCAGCATCATTTGGACGAAGGGCCCACAGGCAGGTGCGGGCAACGGCGACCAACGCGGAGCCATTGTCGATGCCAATGGTGACGTCTGGACGGTCAACGTGCAGAATAATAACGTTTCGAAATTCCGCGGCACCGATGGCGCGTCGCTCGGCGTCTTCCCCGTTGGCGATCGCCCCTACACTTACAGTGACGCGACCGGTTCGGCCTTCCTCCAGTCGAATCCAGCGGGCAACTGGACCGTGGTGCATGACACCGGATTTGTCGGCGTTTCCGCGGGCACCATTTCGTGGAATGCACTCAATCCCTCCGGCGCTACCGTGCTGGTCGAAGTGCGCGCCGCCGACACACAAGCGGGCCTCGCGACCAAGTCATTCGCTGCAGTTTCCAATGGCGGCAGCGTTCCCACCGGCGTCTCCGGACGTTTCTGGGAAGTTAAAGTTTCCCTCGCCGGTGTTTGGGCAGGACAAACCCTCTCTTCGCCGATTCTCTACGATTTGACCATTTCACCCATCCTCCCAAACACCGCTCCTACGGTGGTGTGCCCGGCAGATGTGGCGGCGCAATGTGTCGGTCCTCAAACCTTGCTCTTCCAAGTGGCGGATGCCGACGGCGACAGCCTGTCGTATCAAGCGACGGTTAACGGTAACGCAGTCAGCGTCGTCGACGCGGGCGGCGGTGTGGTTTCAGTGACGCACAACTTCGCCTCATCCGGTTCCCACGCGGTTTCTCTCACGGTCTCCGATGGCCAAGCCTCGGCGACTTGCACGATGAACGTTGTGATCGCCGATACCATCGCGCCAGTGCTCGCCGGGATGAGCAATATCGTCGTCAGCAATGACGCCGGCCAGTGCTCCGCCGCAGTCAACTTCGCGGCTAACGCGAGCGACAATTGCGGCGCGGTCACGCTGAGCTACAGCGCACAACCCGGTTCCGCCTTCGGTCTCGGCACGACCACGGTGAACGTCACCGCGACGGACGCTGCCGGTAACCAGTCATCTACTTCGTTCACGGTCACCGTGAACGACACCGAAGCCCCAGCCCTGTCGCTCCCCGGCAACATGGTTGTCAGCAACGACCCCGGCCAATGCGCTGCCGTAGTCGGCTACACCGCGACCGCCACGGATAACTGCGGCACCGTCGGCATCAGTTACAGCATCGCACCCGGCTCGTCATTTGCCCTCGGCACCACCACGGTGAACGTCACCGCGACGGACGCTGCTGGTAATCAATCCTCAGGTAGCTTCACCGTGACCGTGAACGACACCGAAGCCCCGGCCATTAATTGCCCGGCCAACATCGTCGTCGGCAACGACGCCGGCCTCTGCTCCGCCGTCGTTAACTATGCTGCCACCGCCACCGATAATTGTGGCGCAGTGACCCTCAGTTATAGCATCGCCTCCGGCTCCGTGTTCCAAAAGGGCACGACCGCCGTCACGGTGACCGCTACCGACGCGGCGGGCAATCAATCCACCTGCACCTTCACGGTGACGGTCAATGACACCGAGGCTCCCGTCGCCACTTGCGTGGAAACGACAAATCCCTCTGGCAATAACACCCCGACAGCGAAGTCCAACGGCAAGAGCGGCCAGAATCCCGACGGGTTCTACCAATTGCTCGCCGTCGATAACTGCGACGCCGCCAGCGCTCTCACGCTCTACGTGAAGGATACCGGCAGCAACTTCGTCTCGCCGCCGTTCAAGAGTGGCGACAAAGTTAAGATTACGCAGGCGCCGGGCGTAACGCCAAACAGCAAGCCGATGTCGGGCGTCATCGTTGCCCATCTGCAACTCAAGGGCGACGGCATGCTCATCGCGGTGGACGCGGCGGGTAACACCTCCGTCGTCGCCATGTGCCGCGTCGCTCCGTCACCGCGGTAAGCACGCACCCTAAACAGAAATTCAACTCCAGCGGGCACCTTCGGGTGCCCGCTTTTTTTGTCGCTCGATTGTGGGGCAGGCATTCTCGGAACGCGCGAACCGTTGCGCATGTGTGAGCGCCCGAGTGCGGCGGTTGCGGTCTGGTGCCACAGTCCGGATTTTTCTGTGGGCCTTGAGCCGCGCGACTAGAAACGGAAATCGACGCCGACCACGACGTTGCGTCCCGGTTCGTTCAAGCCCGAACCGTGGATTCGATAGGCCTGATCCGTAACATTCTCGATCGCTGCGGTAAGCGAAAGCGTTGGGGAGACCTTCCAGCCGCCGCGCGCGTGCCACACCGTATAGCCCGGCGTGCCGCCCGGTGGAATACGCTGGGTATCACTCGCATCGCCGGGCGAAAGTTTGTCCTGCTTCACCGTCGAGGTGAGGGAAATTTCCGACCAGAATTTTTGATCGGTGCTGCGCCAGCGCCACCCGAGATTCGCCGTCGCGGGCATGACGCGTGAAAGCGGACGTAGCGCGAAGACCGTCGGACTGTTCGCGACCATTGTTTCTACTTCACCTTTCATCAATGTGAAGTTGCCGTGGAGCGTCCATTGCGGATGAACTTTGATCTCCGCCGCCACTTCGAGTCCCCGCACGTAGCCTTGCCCCAAGTTTGCTTTGATCACTTCGAAGACGGTCGGCGTGGCGGGATTATCCGCGGCAAGGCGGTCAATCAGATCGCTGATGCGCGTGTGGAAAACGGCCACTTGCGCGCGACCGCGTGCGAAATCGGCACTGAGGCCGACTTCGAACGACGTGAATCGCTCCGGTTGCAGGTCGGGCGAAGGGAGCTCCAGCTCGCCGCTGCGCGCAATATCGAGTCGGGTGAGATCGGAAAGATTGGGGGCGCGAAATCCTTGGGAGATTCCGCCGAACGCGCGCCAGTTGGCTCGCTCGCCAAATTTTCGGAGGAAACGAGCGCTGCCGACCGTGGCCCGCCAATCGTCGGCCACCGTGAACGCCGCCCCTGTCACCGGATGCTGCACGCGCGCGGCCTGTGCCGCCGCTTGGGTATGCCGCACGCCTAGCACGAACTCGGTGCGCGGTCCTGCCTCGATCGTATCCTGGAGATAAATGCCGGATTGCCGGTAAGTGGCCTCGTCGCCGACCGGCCCTTGGATCGCAGTCGATTCGAGACTGCCGTCCGCGCGGTAGTTTCGCCGAAACGAATCCACCGCGTCGCGGTAATGTTCTACGCCGTAAATCCACGTGCCGATACTGCTCGGCGATTGAAACTGTGCGGAGAGTCCGATCGTGCCGACTTCGACACCTTGGAGATTGGTTTGTCGATTGCTGCGCAGGCGTTCCTCAAATTCAGCCATGCGTTGGAACGAAACGCTCAAGCGCATCGCTTCGATTGCGCGCCCCGTGCTGGTCTGGTGATACTGAATGTAGCCAAGATCGCGCGACTGGTCGGTCGCCAGTTTGAGGTCGGTGCCGATGGTGGTGCCGCTCCAACTGCGGCCATAAACCGTGCGATGCGTGCGCCAAACGTCATCTTGCCGCGAAAATTGATAAGCGGCGACGAGACGGGCTTCTGGCGACAGATGGTATTCAAGGGCGAAATCACCCGCGCGCTCGTCGTAACCCGTCGTCGGTTGACGGTCCGGCGAGTCGGCCGACCGCAAATTGCCAAACCGCTTCGTGGTAAAACCGAGCGAGGCCACCATGCCGTTGTCCCACTGTTGATTGACGCGGGCGTGGGCGATTTGCGAATTCTCTGCCGAAGAGCCGCGCCAAAATACTGCGCCGTCCATCCGCGCCGCCGCGCCGTAATGGCCGCGCACCGGTGAAAGGACATTGAGCGTGCCTCCGATGGCATCGCTGCCGTAAAGCACCGAGCCCGGCCCTTTGACCAACTCGAGCCCGCCGATGGAGAAGGCATCCACGGTGTTCCAATATTGGTTCGGCCCTTCGCGAAACACCGAGTTGTTCAACCGAATTCCATCGACGAGCAACAGTGTGCGATAACCGGTGAAACCACGGATGAATGGCGAGCCCTGACCATGCGCCGTTTTTTGGAGCATCACCGAGGGCAACTCACGCAACGCCTCCGGTAACGTGCGCGGCAGGCGCCACGCTTTGATCGCCTCCTCGTCGATTTGCTCGACCGAATAGGGCACGTCTTGCCGCGCCGTGCTCGTCCCCGTCGCGGTCACGATGAGCTGGGGTAATCGAACCGACAAGGTCGTCGGAGGTGTTGGTGGAGCTACTTGCGCTGAAGCGGTTGCGGCGATGGCGGCAAGCGCGAGTAGCGTGGAAGGGATATGCATAATGATTGGCACCCCAAGCTCACTGCATGGGTTTCGGACGCTCAAACTATTTCAAAGGACTTGGGAAGCGCGGGAGGAAATTTCGTCGGAAACGAGGAGGAGCTTGCAAGTTTGGGGTGCGTTCCACAAAAAATTCGAAAAGATGGGACTGATGCAGTGCGGCCCGAAACCAACTATTTTCACTCACACGAGCGTCTGCCGTTTCTTCGCCGGTGTGCTAGTCGGTTGGGCGTTGCTTTCATCCGCTGCTGCATTCGGCGCGCCGCGCGCGCAGTTTCGCGAGACGTTGATTGATTTCGGTGTTGTATTGCCAACAGCGGTGCAGCGCCATGAGTTCGAACTGAAAAATAGCGGCGATGCGGAACTGCAGGTTTTGAGCGTTTCGGCAAGTTGTGGTTGCACCACTTCGGGAGAATGGGATCGCGTCATCGCGCCGGGCCAGACGGGACGGATTCCCATCGAGTTTGATCCGGTCAGTTTCAATGGCGCAATCACGAAGGCCGTCGTGGTAACGACCAATGATCCCGAGCAACCGGTGCGGTCATTGGAAATTCGCGCACGGGTGCGGCGTCCCTTCGACATCGAGCCGGCCATCACGAGTTTTCTGCCGGTAGAGGGAGAAGCGCGCAACGAGACCAAACTGGTGCGCCTGACGAGCAATGACGCGGCGCTGGTGACTCTCGCAGCGCCCGAAAGCACGAATCCACAATTCCGCCCGGAGTTGCGGGAGATCGTGCGGGGGCGCGAGTTTGTGCTTCTGATTACCTACGATGTGACGCAGCCGCAGTTCGCACCGAATGCGTTGATCAGCATTCGCACCTCTCATCCCGAACAGCCCATTCTCCGCATTTCCGCGCTGGCATTGCCGCAACCGGCACTCGCGGTGTTACCGGCGGAGATTCGACTCCCTGCCGGGCCATTGCCGGGCAACAACATTCACCGCATTCTCATTCGCAATCACAGCGCGACGCCTCTGCGGATTTTCGACGTCGTCGCGACGGACGACAGATTGTCGGTCAGCGTCGATGAGCGCGAACCCGGGAAACAATTTTTTCTCAACGTGGCTTTTCCGCGCGGCTACAACGCGGTGGAGCAGCCGGACGCGTCAGTTTCCGTGAAGACTTCGCACCCGAAATTCCCCGTCGTGCGTGTGCCAATTGTGGTCGGCACAGCCCCGCGTGCGTCGCGCGAGGCGCAAGATGCCGGCCACGAATAACTGTGCGAGGCACTGCCGTGATGTCGCCGATGTTCGCCAATCTTCGTGAAGGTATACTGATCACATTGCTCGGTTTGGGATTTGCGCTGGCGGCCAACGCGCTCTCTCCGCGCGGACTGGAGTTGGGGCGCGATTACTTTCCCAAAAACCAATCGAGTCCCGTAATTGCGCGGATGCCCGGGCCGGAAAGTATGCGGCGCGACCATGCCGCGGTGAACCCGCCACCGGCGGCTGCTGGAGTGACGGAGCGGTTAACCTCGAGAGGCTTGCAACTTGTCAGCACCGAAGCCGCGTTGGCGTGGTTTCGCGACCCGCTGCGCGAGCAAGAGCTGATTGTCTTTGTTGATGCACGGACGGCGGCGCTTTATCGGCAGGGCCACATTCCGGGCGCGTGGCAGTTTAATCACTACCGCGCGGAAGAGTCACTTGCCGCCATTTTGACCGCGTGCCTGGGTGCACTCAAGGTAATCGTTTACTGCGGCGGAAACGATTGCGAGGACAGCGAATTTGCGGCGCTGTTGTTGCGCGACGTCGGCGTTCCTGCGGAGAATCTCTACGTTTTTCGCGGAGGCATGGCGGAGTGGATGCAGCGTGGACCGGTAGTAGAACTCGGTGAACGCAACAGCGGTCAATTGCAACCGATCTCCCGATGAAGACGCAGGCGAGCACACCTGATTCAATGACACCGACCGATTGGTTGACGGTCGGCGCACGCGGCCTGCTCGCGGTGATTTTGCTTTTTCTCGGCGCGAGCAAAGTGGCGCAGCCGGAAGATTTTCTCAAGGCAGTGCGAGCATACGGAGTATTCGACGCGTCGTTCGGACTTAATCTCACCGCCATCGTCGTGCCGTGGCTCGAAATTTTCTTGGGCAGCCTGTTGTTGCTTGGCGTGGCGGTGCGCGGCACCGCGCTGGCGACCGTAGTGTTGATGCTGGTTTTTACCGGCTTGATTCTGACGCGGGCGATGGAGATTAGTTCGGCAATGCAACTGGGTCTCTGCGCGATTTCCTTCGACTGCGGTTGCGGCAGCGGCGAGGTGCCGGTGTGTCCGAAATTGTTGGAGAATGTCGCACTGAGCGGAGTCGCGGCGTGGCTGTCGTTCGGTGGCTCTTCGCGCGGTTGTCTCCGCTTCAGTTTACTGCGGGAACGTTTCGCAGACTGACGTTAATCGTTTCCGACGGGCATCACGCATGGCGGAAGGGGAGGGATTCGAACCCCCGGAACCCTTGCGGGCTCAGCGGTTTTCAAGACCGCCGCGATAGACCACTCTGCCACCCTTCCGTGAGTGCGCGTGATTTCGTCTGGCAGCGTTAGCGGATTTTTTCCAGTGTCCAGCCTGCAAACTCGTGCGCTGGGCCAAGCGTCGTCTGACTTTATGGCCTTATCCAAAGCAAGTGTCGCGGAAATGCAGGGAATCTACGGTCCGTTTACCATGGCGGAGCGCGTGTTGCAGAAAATCTGGTGGCGACAGGATTTTCTGCGTCGCGACTTGGCCCTCGTCGGTGGGCAATCGCTGGAAATCATCTCGCCCGGTCGGTGGAATTTGTTGGGCGGACCGGATTTTCACGGCGCGCGGCTGCGGATCAACGGGCAGATTGTCGTGGGTGACGTGGAGGTGCATTTTCACCAACGCGACTGGCACGCGCATGGGCACGAACAGAATCCGGCCTACGCGAACGTCGTGTTGCATGTGGTATTGTTCCCGCCGAATGAGGGACAGGTTCCGGCGCGCAGGCGCGATGGCGGCGAGATTGCGACGGTCGTTCTCTTGCCGTGGTTGGTCCGCGCGCTCGAGGATTATGTGGTCGACGATGCGCTGGAGGGCATGACCGATCGGGATGATTCCCAGGCGATGCTCGAATTGGCCGATGTGCCGCCGGAGGAATTGCGGGCGCGATTGCATGCATTGGCGCGCGCGCGGTGGGAACAAAAGCGGGCGACCGCCCGCCTGCGGATTGAGCGCGTGGGTTGGACGAACGCGGCGCACGCCACGGCGTTGGAGATTCTCGGCTATCGGCGGAATCGGTTGCCGATGCTCGCGGTCGCAGAGCGGTGGCCGTTGGAGCAATGGAGCGCGCAACTGGACGTCGGCACCGTCATGGAGTCAGTGGCGGAACGTTGGGCACGGCACGGCGTGCGTCCCGCTAATCAACCGACGACTCGTTTGCGGCAATATCGCGAGTGGGTGCAACGAAAACCTGATTGGCCAAGCGACTTGGCGGGATGGGGTCAGTCGTTGGCAAAAATCGTGGTTCGTGAGGAAGTAGGGACGTCGGTGGTCCGGCGCAGTGCGCGACTTGGGCAATTACGCGCCGACCTGGTCGAGCGCGTGGTTGGGGGGGCGGTGGGAGGAGATCGCCTGCAAACACTGATTTGCGACGGATTTCTGCCGTTGTGCGCGGCGGAGTCGGGCCATGACCACTTTGGCCTTTGGTTTCATTGGCCGGCGGGTGATGTGCCGGCCGTGATACCACGCTTGCTGCGCAATCTGCAGGTTTGCGATGGAAAGTCGCACGTAGCCAATCAGGGCTTCGCGCAAGGAATGCTGGCTTGGTTGATCCGGCGGGAGGTTTTCGCGTAAGTTCCTGATTCAACGGGATTGAGGACGCGTGGGCGGCGTGCTTGACAAGCGTTTGGGCTGGGCCGTAATTTAGTCCCCCAACAATTTAAGTTCACTTTCATTGAGTGGGCCCTCGGGTCCGCTTTTTTTTTCACATTAATCAATCATCATGAGCAGCGAAATTCTGTCCGTCCTCGAATACATGGAGAAGGAGAAAGGCATTCCCCGTGCCGATATGATCTCCACCATCGTCAACGCGATCAAAACTGCGGCGTTAAAGGGCGTGAACTCAGGTCAGGATCTCAAAATTGAGATCAGCCCGAAGAACGGCCAGATGCACGCGTGGGCGATGATGAAGGTCGTGGATTCGGTCGCAGACCCCAAGACCGAAATTCATGTCGAGAAGGCGCAGATTTTCAAAGCAGGCGTGGTGGTCGGCGACTCGATTGAAAAAGAAATCGATCCCTCTTACTTGGGTCGTATTGCCGCGCAAACCGCGCGCCAAGCAATCATGCAGCGACTCCGCCAGTTTGAGAAGGAGCGCATCTACGACGACTTCAAGGATACCGTCGGCGACATCGTCAGCGGCACCGTGCGCCGTCGCGAGCGCAACGATCTGTATATCGATATCGGCAAGGCCGAAGCGATCATGCCGGGCAAAGAGCAAGTCCCGGGCGAAGATTACGCGCCGGGCGAGCGCATTCGTTGCTTGCTACTCGAGATCGAGAATTCCAGCCGTGGCCCAGAGGTCATTCTCAGTCGCGCCAGTCCGAAATTCGTGCGGCGCCTCTTTGAGTTGGAAGTTACGGAAATCGCCGATGGCACCGTGAAGATCGAAGCCTTCGCGCGCGAACCCGGTTACCGCACCAAGATCGCTGTCACCAGCACGGATCCCAAAGTGGATCCCGTCGGAGCTTGCGTGGGCGCGCGTGGTGCGCGCGTGAAGAGCATCGTGCGCGAACTCGGCGGCGAGAAAATCGATATCATTCCCTATCACGCCGACACGAAGGAAATGCTCTGCGAAGCGCTCAAGCCTGCGGTGCCGCGCGAAATTATTCTCGATGAAAAGAGCAAACGCATGCTTGTGCGTGTGGCCAATGAGGACCTCGCCGTCGCCATCGGCCGCAAGGGCCAGAATGCGCGCCTGACCTCGCGTCTCGTCGGTTGGCGCCTCGACATTGAGGAATGGAAAGTCGTCGAAGTCGATCCGCGCGCCGAAGCCATCAAGACGCTTGTCGGCACCTTCAAGTTTGACCGTTCCATCGCGGAACGCCTCGTGGATAACGGCATCAACTCACCTGGTGCTTTCGAAGCCGTGGAAGCGAGCGATTTGCTCGATATGGGCTTCTCCGAGGCCGAGGCGCAAAGCGTCATCGCTAAGGTGCCCGACGTTCAAGGCTGAGCGCCGCAATTACCGCACTTACTTTAAACAACACTACTGACACACCGATTACTTAATGAGCGCCCGTATTCACGAGATCGCCAAGCAATATAAAATCGAGGGCAAGGAAATGCTTTCCTGGCTCAAGGAGCAGGGCTATGTCTCGGCGGATACCAAGTCGGTCTCAAGCACCGTCAGCAAGATCTACTACGACGAAATCGAAAAACATTGGGGCACCAAAAAAGAAGAGGCTCCCGTGCCCGAGGCCGCAGTCGAAACACTGGCGCCGCCGGCTGCGTCGAGAGTGATGCTGCCGCCCGGCGTGTTTGTGAAGTCAGCGCAAGATGTCGTGCGCGAAAAAGAGGAAGCGGCCAAAGTAGTAGCCGACGCGCGTGCCGCAGAAATCGCCGAGCAAAACGCCGCGAAGCAAGCCGCGACACCGACTTCGGCCGCCACTCCCGCGCCGAAAGCGCCGCCGCTCGTGAAAGCAGCACCGCCATCGCCTGCCCCAGTGACCAGTGCGCCTGTGACTCGCGTCGTGCCCCTGCCTCTCCCCGCCAAAGCCGCGCCATTGCCGCCACCGGCCGCTACCAAAGCGCCTGTGCCGCCACCACCGACTCCGCGCTCGGCCGCGCCAGCAAGCCCGAAAGCGCCGCCGGCACCGCTTCCACCATCGACTCCGGCGCTGGTCACCTCAGCCACGATTACCGAGGAAGACGGCGTCAAGATCATCCATTTGAAACCGCCGGTTGTCGTGCGCGACTTCGCGATGGCCCTCGGGCTGAAGCCGTTTAAACTGATCTCCGAGTTGATGGAGATGGGTATTTTTGCTTCGATGAACCAATCCATCGAAGAAGCGGTTGCCCTCAAACTAGCGGAGAAACATGGCTTCCTGCTCGATATCAAGCACCGCGGCGAAACGCCCGTTCCCGTGCCGGTTAACAAGGAAGAAGAAAAAGCGAAGAAGAAAAAACAAGCCGCGCTCGACGACGCCGCCAATCTCACGTCTCGTCCCCCGGTCGTTTGTATTTTAGGCCACGTCGACCACGGCAAAACGTCACTGCTCGATGCAATCCGCAAGGCCGACGTCGCCGCAGGTGAAGCCGGTGGTATCACGCAGCATATTGGCGCTTACCAGATCGAGCACGACAGTAAGAAAATCACTTTCCTCGACACGCCCGGCCACGCCGCCTTCACCAAAATGCGCGCGCGTGGTGCGAATGTCACTGATATCGCCGTGCTCGTCGTCGCGGCTGACGACGGCTTCATGCCGCAGACCGATGAAGCGTTGAAGCATGCGCAAGACGCGAATGTTTCACTCATGGTCGCGGTCAACAAGATGGATGTGAAAGGCGCGAACCTCGACCGCGTGAAGGGCCAGATGCAAGAGCGCCAGATTGCTCCGGAAGATTGGGGTGGCGACGTCATTACGGTGCCAGTCGCGGCGATCAAAGGCCAAGGCATCAAGGAACTGCTCGATTACATTTTGCTCAGTGCCGAAGTGCTCAACTTGCAGGCGAATCCGAAGGCAGAAGCCAGCGGCGTGATCATCGAATCCCAAGTCGAAGTTGGCCGCGGTGCCTTGGCGACCGTGATCGTGCAACGCGGCACACTGCGCGTCGGCGATGCACTCGTGTGCGGATCGCATTGGTGCAAAGTGCGCGCGATGTTCGACGACCAAGGGGCCAACATCAAAGAGGCGCCACCTTCCTCGCCTGTGCGCGTGATCGGTTGGTCGAGCACACCGGACTCCGGGGCGTCTTTCCGCGCTGTCAAGAATCCTCGCGAAGCCGAAAAACTCGCAGAGGCCGAAGAGCATCGCGTCAAGAGCGAGGCCTCCACACTCGCCGCCGTGCCGAAGGATACTTCGCTCGACGCGTTGTTTGCCAACATTGCCGCTACTCAGGATAAAGCACTGAAAGTTGTGCTGAAGTCCGACGTCTTTGGCTCTGTCGAAGCGGTGCGCAATGTCCTCGAAGGCATTAAGAGCAACAAGGTGAAACTCGAAGTTGTCGCCGGTGAGGTAGGCATCGTTTCCAAAAACGACGTGCTCCTCGCCAGTGCGGCGAAAGCCATCGTGATCGGTTTCAACACCAAGCAGGAAAACGGTGTTACGCCGCTCGCCAAGCACCACGGCGTGACGATCGAGCATTTCAACATCATCTACCAACTCGGTGATCGCGTGAAAGAATTGATGGCCGACTTGCTCGAGCCGGATCTCAAGGAAAACAAGCTCGGTGTCGCTGAAGTGCGCCAAGTCTTTCCGGTGGGTCACGGTTTTGTGGCCGGCTGCTTGGTCACCGAAGGCAAAATCAATCGCAACATCGCCGCCCGCGTCCGTCGCGGCAAGGAATCCGTCTTTGAAGGCAAGGTCGGCACACTCCGCCGCTTCAAGGACGACGCCAACGAAGTTCGCGCCGGCCTCGAGTGCGGTATCCGCCTCGATGGTTTCGATGGTTATCAACCCGGCGACAAAATCGAGTGCTACGAAATCCAAAAGGTCCGCGCATCGCTCTAAGCCGCGATTCTCACCTTCTGGCTTTCGGTCCCATCCCGCCAGCCCGCCATGTCCAACCGACTCCTCCGCGTTAACGCTCTCCTTCAACAGGAGATTAGCTCCTACCTGCGCAAACGCTACACCAGCGAAGCCACGCGTTTGACCATATCCGGTGCCGACGTGACTGGTGATCTACGCGAAGCGAAAATTTTCTACACCATCATCGGCAACGATGAGGAAGAGATTGCCCGCGCCGGAAAATTTCTGCGCTCCAAACTCGGCGAAATCCGCAGCATGGTCGCAAAAAATGTCGTGATGCGTCACGTGCCGCTGCTCTCCGTGCACCATGATGCCTCGGGCGAACGCGCCGTGCGCATCGAGCAATTGCTCGACGAGATCGAAGTGAAGGAGCGCAAGGAATGAGCTATTACCCGGAATTTAAGGCGACGTTTGCCCGATTTCTGGGAGCCATCGAGGGGCGGCGCGTGGTGGTAATCGGCCACCAGCGTCCCGACGGAGACTGCATTGGCTCGCAAGTAGCCTTGGTCCGCGTGTTGCGCGCGCGCGGAATCGACGCGATTGGCGTCAATCCCGATTCGGTGCCGCGGCGCATTAAATTTCTCATCGGGGACACGCCGTTTTTCCAACGCGATGCGATCGCGCACGACGGACGCACGGCAGTCTACACTGATTGCGCGGACCACAGTCGCGCGGGTGATCGGATGAAGGAAATTTACCCCAACGCGTTCGCCTGCTTCGACCACCATATTTCGAATCGCGGTTTTGCGCAGCACAACCTCGTCGACACCGCGAGTTCCGCGACGGCGGAGTTGCTGACGGGACTCTTCCTCGATGCCGGCATTGAAATCGACGCGACCTCGGCACAGGCGCTCTACACGGGCATCATGACCGACACGGGCCAATTTCGTTTCGCGTCGACGACAAAACGGGTTTTCACGATCGCAGGGGAATTACTCGAGCGCGGTGCCGAACCCGCACGCGCGGGCCAGGAACTCTACGAGCGCGAATCGCTCGGCAAATTGAAATTGTTGCAGCACTTCATCACCTCGCTGCGCTTGGAGTGCGACGGGCGGGTTTGCCTCGGCGTATTGCCAGCGGGAATTTTTGAGAAGACTGGCGCATCGGTGGAAGACACCGAAGGCTTGGTTGATTACGCGCGTTCGATCGACGGCGTCGCGATCGGCGCGTTGATCGAGGAACGCGAAGGCGTGATGAAAGCCAGTCTGCGCGCGCAATGCGCAGAGTATCGCGTCGATTCGATCGCCGCGCAGTTCAATGGCGGAGGCCACGCGTGCGCCGCCGGTTTGAATTTCCCCGACACCCTGGACAATTTTTATCCCAAACTCGTCGCTGCTTGTGCGCGCCGTTTGGTTGAAGTAGAGCAAAAGGTAACGAAATGAGCCTTCGCCCACCGCGTCCCGTTGAAGGAGTTTTGTTGGTGGATAAACCGACCGGCATGACGTCGCACGACGTGGTCTATCGCTTGCGTCGCAAATTTCAGATTCAACGCATCGGCCACGCCGGCACGTTGGATCCGATGGCCACCGGTTTGCTGATAATGCTCATCGGTAAGGCGACGAAGATTTCGCAATTTCTCATCAGCGTAGATAAAGTTTACGAAGGTGAGCTCACGCTTGGCATCAACACCAACTCGCAGGATGCGGAAGGCGAAGTGATGGAAACGCGTCCGGTGCCGCCGCTCACGCGCGAGCAAGTGCTGGCGGCAATGCAGACGTTTCTCGGCGACCAATACCAGAAGCCCCCCATGTTTTCGGCGATCAAGATTGGCGGTGTGCCGCTCTACAAGATGGCGCGCAAGGGCGAGGAGATTGAGCGCGAGCCGCGCTTTGTGCGCATCGCGACGTTTGACTTGGTGGAGTTCAACACGCCGAAGATCACGTTCCGGTTGCATTGCACCAAGGGCACCTACGTGCGCACGGTCGCTTACGATTTGGGCGAGAAACTGGGTTGCGGCGGCCACTTGTCGGCCCTGCGCCGGACGGGCAGCGGGAAGTTCACCATCGAACAAGGTCTGCCCCTCGCGGAGATCGAAACGATGCCGCTACCGGAATTGGAACAGCGCCTCATTCCGGTGATCGATGCGGCGCCCAGCGTGGCGTTGTGAGAGCAGTGCTTCAATTTACTGCGTTGGAGCGGGTCACCTTGCCGGACGGTCCGACGCATTTGGCGATCGGGATGTTTGATGGCGTGCACCGTGGGCACCAATCCGTCGTTCAATTGGCGGTGGCCGCCGCGCGCCGCGACGCCGGGTGCGCAGGAGTGCTGACATTCTGTCCTCACCCCAGTGTGATTTTGCGACAGGAGAGTCCGACGCGTTTGGTTTTCGATGCGGAGACGAAACGGAAACTGCTCTCGGGATTGGGTATCCGTTTTTTTGTCGAACATCCGTTCACGCCGGAATTCGCCGCGACCAGTGCGCACGAATTTGTCGCCTTGTTGCAACGGTTTGTGCCGGGACTGAAAGCGGTTTATGTGGGCGAGAATTTTCGCTTCGGCCGCGGTCGGGAAGGGGATATCGCCTTGCTCAAGAGCGCGGCTGAGGCGGCGGGTTTCGCCGTCGTGACTGCGCCGCGTCTGCAACACAGCGGTGCGCCGATCAGTAGTTCGCGTCTGCGAGACCTGCTCGCCCAAGGGGCACTGGAGGAAGCGAACGAGTTACTCGGGTTCTCTTATTTTTCGAAAGGAATTGTGGCAGCAGGTCGCCGCCTGGGTCGCGAATTGGGTTTTCCTACGCTCAATTTGCCATGGCAACCGGGGCTGATGCCGCGCTTCGGTGTCTATGCGGTGCGTGCAATCGGCCGAGATGGCCGCAGCTATGCGGGAGTGGCCAATTATGGCGTGCGCCCGACGGTGGACGCCGATCCGGCCGCTCCGTTGTTGGAAGTGCACGTGTTGGAAGAGACGGCCCTGACCTATGGCGACGAGGTGACGGTGCAATGGCTCCGGTTTTTGCGAGCGGAGCAGAAATTCGCCACCGTGGACGCGTTGCGCGCTCAAATTGCGAGTGATCGGCAAGCGGCGCTCGCTGCATTGTCGACACTTTCGCCAAGAGAAATTCCAATGAGCGCTTGACTTGGAATTCACCAAATCTACGTTTCGGCCTCTTTCCCATTTTGGGGTGGTAGCTCAGTTGGTTAGAGCGTCTGCCTGTCACGCAGAAGGTCGCGGGTTCGAGTCCCGTCCATCCCGCCAGTTTTAGGAACGCCCATTCTTCTCCGGAGTGGGCGTTGTTTTTAGACGATCAATAATTTAACGAGTCTTTAGGGCCGCCGCGGGCTGCCGCCTGTTTTAGCCTCGTATCGCTGTTTTAGGTAGAAACCTTGTCAGTGGAATTGGATCGTAATGGTTAGTAAATTAGCGATCCAGATTCCTGTTTTCTACCCCGCCGCCTCGCCTGTTGTTTGTTGGCGGGTAGGCTGCCTGAGTTGGCATCGCGGTTAGATACTCGGTCACTTGCTGCGGCCTGCGCGGAGTATCCAACGGTGGCGTGCTTTCGGCATAAACGGCCCGCCCGCGATTTGCTGCTAGTGCGTAGGCTTTTGCGCGGGCTTTGCGGGCAATCCGCTCTCCGGCGAAGTGGCTGGGGGCGGGTCTGGTTGATTCTTAGGGGCGTCTCGTGTTGTGCTGGAGCCGAGCGAGAATGACCACGCCGGTTTGCGCACGGGGCCGACTAGGCGGAGCTCGATGATACTGGCCAACGGATTCACGACGATGCCGACCAACCCCGTGATTAAGCCCCGCGAGCTTTCGTAGGGCCGCAGTCGGGCGGTGAAATTCAGGTCTTTTTCGATTAACCGATAAGTTCCTTTTCCCTCGATTGCGGCCGAAGGACCAGTGACTCGGAGATCGGAGAATGTCGCGTTGCCGTCGGCTAGATGAAAACTGCCGCGCATCGTATCTAGTTTCAGCGACGAAAAATTGAGCGACAAGCCGCTCAACACTTGGGAGAGCAGGCCGAACAAATGAATCTCACCCAGATCAGCGCGGGTAACCTCCAGATTGCCGCTGCCGAGAAAACTGGCGAGAGCACCGGGATGACCTTGGGCAGAGAGGGCAAAATTCAGTCGTCCACCGGTGGCGCGCTGCAACATCTTGTTATTCGTGTCATTGGCCGGTGCGCTGTTCACCTCGGCTTTTTCCCAATTGTTGAGCGCGGTGATGGTGTGCGCCAAATCGGCGTCCTTGAGATAAAAATCGAATCCGAGCTGTTGCGCCTCTCCCGCACCTGAGAGATCGGCTTTGGCCGTGCCGATACCGCCGAGGGCTTGTAACTCGATTTGGTCGAGTCGAACCTTGTCCCCACTGACTTTACCACTGGTAGTGACTGACTCGATGGGGAAGCCGGCGTAAGAAAGTTTACCGCTCGCGTGGCCGCGGAAACTCAACTTGGGCACCGCGAGACCGTTGGGAAAATCAATTTGTCCTGCCAACGAAAGCGCGGGTGCCTGCTCAAACTGCCATGGTTGCAGCAATGTCCGCGCGGTCGCGCCGCCGAGACGCTCCAAGGCGAACGCGTCAAGATTGCCAGCGAGGTCAAACACCAGCGCGCTCAAGTCGCGGGACTCGGCATCGGCCACTCGCTTGAACCAGCCAGCGGCGTTTTGGGAGCCATTGGCGCGGCTGGCCTGCAGGTCGAAGATGTGGGCGAAGTGAGGCCGCAGGAAAATACGTGTGCGGGCCTTTGCGAAATCGACGCCCAGCACCACCGCCTCAGTCGCTTCCGTGCTGCCAAAATAGGTTATGCCTGCAGTCTGGCGCCAGTTGCCTTCCAAAGCGACATCCGCGACGGGCAACAACCCGGGGAATTGAATGCGTTCCCAGAAATCCAACCACCAATCGCTGCGGAACCAACCGGCGATAGTCGGTGGTTGCAGTCCTCCCCGGAGGAGCATGCGGAAATCCAGAGAGCTAAAATTCATCCAATACGAACCGCTCGCATAGTTTTGCCCAGCCGTGACGAAAGCGTCTTCGGCCAGAAAATTGCCGGCCGCATCGACGGTGATGGTGCCGCGAGTGGAGGTGACCTTGACGCCGTTGGAATCGAGATGGCCGCCTCTCACGCGGGCGTGTAATTCCCGGAATTTCCAAGCGGGGCCAAACTCCGCCTGCGCATGCACTGTTACCGGATCACCGAAACGAAAATAGGGCGCCAAACGCGGTGCGTAAACCGGCAGCGTCGCTTTAACGAGCGTCGGCGAAACAGCGCCATCGAATGCAATCTCGGCCCGCTCCGTTCCGAGGTCGGCTTTGGCTTCGAATCCGAAAATCTCGTCGTGCACCATCGTGGCGAGGGTCGCGGTCACGCTGCCTGTTTTCTCCCATTCGAGAGCGAGCACCGGGGCGAGGAGCGATTGCTCCCAACCATCGACGCGCGACGCGGCGAGCCGCAACGAGACGGCTGCTGGCCACGCGCCAAGGTCTGCGCTCAATTCGGTCGCCACGACCGCCGCAGTTCGTCCGGCCACGACCGTGCTGCGATAATCGAGCGAGGCGAATTCGAGCAGTGTTCGCACGGGCCGCTTTTCAGTGACGTCGAGGCGCACAGTCGTGCTTGCGGTCATGGTGCCTAGCGTCAGCGCTTCCCCGAAAGGCCGCTGCACGGCGTCGGCGAAGAAAGTGATTTCGGCCAGATTGCCGATCCCCGGCACAAATTCCAAACGCGCGGCAAGGGAAGGATGCTCGAAGGCTTGGAGGGCCTCGATTTGCCGCAGCATCAGCCGACCGTTGAGCAGAAATTTGGTCAGACTCGCGGCGAAATTGGTGGCTGCGCCGGATGGGGTTGGCGGCAGGTGAAAATCTCCTTGTGCCGTGACGGTGAGGTTGCCGACGCGAAACGTAAGTTGGTCGATGTGTAACAGTGCGCCCTCGATGCGCACGGTCACTGCCCCATCGCGCAGGAGCGGGGCGGCGATGCCGGTGGGCGAGAGTGGTGCCGGTAATTGTAACGTCGCGCCATCGAGGCGAATTTCCTCGGGAATCGGCGATCCGGACAAGATCGCCCAAATACCTTTGTGCACGTAGGCGCTGTGCGCAACGAGCACGGGATCGGTGTGGGGCAAGACCCGCACGCGCACAGCTTCAAGCAGCACTTTCCCGGTCGGATCAAAGTGCGCCCGCTCATAGGAGATCGCGAGATTAGCTGCGGCCAGATGGGCCTGCATCTGCTTCAACACGAATTGCGGCACAGGCAATTTTTGAGCGCTGACGATAAATACCTGCACAGCAAGCAGCGCACCAAGCACCAACCACACACACCAACACGCGAGCGTGCCCGCGCACGATAGACAAAATCGCGCGAGAGATGGAGCAGGCAGTGGGCGCGGCGGCTTCACGGATTACCGCTCTTGCCTGTGGCCGGCTCGGGCGTGGGGGCCGGGGCGATGATCGGCGGACCGGGATCATGCTGCGGTGCGTAGGTCAAAGCAAAGAGGACATCGAGCAACTCCTGCGTGAGTTCAAAAGTGACCCCGCCGAAGTCCGCCGTGCCGGCGAGCTGCGTCGTGCCGCCGATGCGTTCAGTGAAGTAGAGTGCCGAGGTCACCGTTTGCGCGGTGCCACCGGTCAAGGTGAGCGCAAAATCGAGACGATAGCGCCACGGCACCGTGACACTGTTGAATTCGACTCCAGCGACGTCGAAGTTCGGCGAGTTAAACGATTTGGCGCGTAGTGCGCGCAGGTGGCCGAGCAGACTGACGACTTGTGGCCGCCTCTCGGTGGATTCATCCGCGCCGATGGTCTCGGCGGTGAGGGCACCCTCGGGTGGTGCGGCTTTTTGTAGCAGCACCGCGTTGGTGGAAAGGTCGGTCAGCGTGATTGCCGTGACGAGTGTGCCTTCGGGCAACTCGCTGAGCAGGCGTTGGCGGAAGTAACGCGCAACCGTCGGAATATCGGTCAGCAAATCGGGCGCGATTTGATAGACGAACGGCGCATGCGTCACGCGCGCGTAGGCCATGCTGCGTTCACCGGGACGTGCGCCGATTTGCAACGTCACGCTCGAAGGTTCGTTGGCGCGCGGGCCACCGCCGGTGGTAAGGCTCAAAGTGATTTCGCGTTCCGGACGATTGAAGCCATAGTTTTCGAGTTCCGCAGCGGAAGGAGAGTCGCTGAGAAAACTCGTGGCACTGAGCAAGTGCAACCGTTTGAGGAAATCCTGCACCACCGCGGTATCGGCAGGGAGCGTGAGGGGCGCTTGTCCGGCGCCGTTGCGCACGATCAGTTGCCACGCTTCGCGGGCAGTGGGCGATTCGAGACGCTGGAGGTTGAACTCGGGGCGATTGGGCGCGGCAAAGGTGAAGGAGCTGACCGTGGACGCTTCAAATTCCAACACGCGTGGGTCGCGCAAGGTTTCTTGTCCACTGCGTAGGATATCGAGCAGGGCGGCAGGCAACGCGGTGACGAAGACGGCTGGTTTGTCTTCGAATTTTGCGAAGACCTCGACGAGTGCGGTGCCGGCGCTTTCGCCCTCGCGCGGTGGCGTGATCTGGCCGGTGGGTGCGCCGATGAGCAATGTCTCGCGGCGCGCGTTGCCTTCGAGAGTGACGCGGAGTTGCGGCGAATCGAGTCCGGTGCGGTCGGCGTCGGGGTCGCGCGGTTCGACGAAGCGTTTTGCGGTGAGGCTGTTGAGGGCGTTGAGGGAGACTTCGACGGCGTTCTTGTTGGCGCGGGCGAGAATCGGCGTTTCAAACCCCCAGCGCGCACCTTCGCGGCGCAGGCGGATTTTCAAGTTGGCGGGCGGCGCGGTTTGCAGGGCGAGCGAGCGCACTTCAAAAATTGGCACCGTAAAAATCGTTTCGGCGCGTAATTGTGCGGTAGCGAGTCCGAGACTGTCGGCGACGCTGCGATTGACGACATGGATGCGCTCACCGTCGGGCGAGAGGATGTAGAGGCGATTACCAATCTCGGTGCGGTCGCCGATTTTGAGTGAGAATTCGCGCCTGCCAGAGGTGAAGGTGAAGACGAGGGCGGGCTCGGCCAGACCGTAGTCGGCGAGGGATTGGCTGCCTTTCTCCAGATCGGCGACGGCGAAACTGGTTTCGTGTTCGAGGAACTGCAGTTCGTTGAGGATGCGCGAGATTGCGTTGGGATTGGCGGGCCACTCGATCGGTTGGGTAAGCCACCAATTATCGGTGCGCTTTTCTGCGGCGAGGGTCGGTGCGTTGACGCTGGTGCGGACGAAACGTTCGATCGTGGCGGCTTCGGGCGGCAGCACCCGGCGGCGCGCTTCAAGTTGGGCGCGCTCTGCTCGCCACTTCTGCTCGAATTGGAAAATGTAGTAGAAGAGAACGACGTTGAGGAAAAGAAGAACGACTGTGACTTTGGAGCGCATGGTGGGAACGGTTAGTTGCGGCGAGTCCAATAAACGAGTAATCCCAGCAGGGCAGCTGTGCCGGGCACGATGAGCAGGAGACCGAGGCGGAGTCGGGAAAGTTCCTCCTGCGAAAGTGTGAGTTGGAAACGCTCGATCGGACGGGCTGGGATGTTGAGTTGCGTGTCGCGGTCGGTCGTCCAGTTGACGGTGGAGAGGAAGAGGTTGAGGTTGCCGACGTTGATGATGCGATTGTTGGTCGCGAGGTCGGAGGTGCCGAAGACGGCGAGGCGGCCGCCGCGCACGCTGAGGGGAAGGTTGTTGGCGGGTTTGGTGCGTTCGGCGATGACGAGCACGCCGAGTTGGCCGCGCAAATCCTGGCCGGGCGTGTATTGGGGAGGAATCCGCATGCGGTAGTTGGTCTCGCCCCATGCGCTCGAGCCGGTAACTACGAGCGTCTGCACGCTGATGCCGTCTTCAATCGGTGCGCCAGGATCCGCGCTGATGACGCGGGCCGAACCCACGAGCACGGGCAGTTGATTATTGATCAGTGTTTCCGTGATAGGATGACGGAGAAAATTGCGCAGGAGCAACTCGCCGGTTTCGGAACTGTAATCGCTGGCGGGCTCGTAAATCAAATTGTCGTAGGCGATGACGCCCCAGTCGAAGAGCAGCATGTCGAGGCCGTGTTGCCGCATGGGGTCGAGCATGAGCACGACGCGACCGGCACGCGTTTGGAGATAGTCGCGCAAGAGCTCTTCCTCGAAACGCTGAAAGCGGCCCTGCTGGCCGATCACCATGACCAAGGCGGCATCTTCGGGCACGCGGCGCAACTGGGCGAGGTCGAGTGCGGCGAGGTCGAAATTGCGCTGGCGCAGTGCATCGCGCAGCACGGAGATACCGCGCTCGCTTACGTCGTCCGGTTGCAATTCGCCATGCCCTTGCACGAAGTAGATTTTTTTGCGCTCCGTCGAGGTCACATCGAGAATCGCGGCGGTAAGCGCCGACTCGCCGCGAAAGGCTTCCCGTGTGACTTTGTTTTTGATGCGATAAAGTTCTTCGATCGTGACGGTGCGGCGGCGCTCCCCACTGATGACGACGACCGCGTTGGGTTGTTCGATGCCGAGTTCCTCGGCTTCTTTGCGCCGTTGGTAAACATCGAGAAACGTCACCGTGATTTGCGCCGTCGCGTTGTTGCGCGAAGAGTAGGAATATTCGCGCATCAAGCCGGTGAGATCGCGAAAAGCTTGGGCGACTTCATGGTTCTCCGCATCGTCCGTGAACGTGACAACGATGCGCACGGGCTGTTCGAGGCGCTTGAGGTAGGACTCGGTTTCGGCGGACAGCGAATGACGGCGACTCTTTGTCAGGTCGAAGCGCCAGGAATTGTTCAGCGCGAGATAGTTCAGCCCGCCAAAAAGTGTCAGAAAAAGAACGGCCTGCAGCAGCAGATTGATCAGTCGGATCCAGCGCGCGGTGCGAAAACTATCGACGTGTTTCATCGGTCAGCCTTGCAACAATTTAGCCTCGACCCCGAGGATGCTGAAGATGAGGGCGAGGATGGAGCCCGTGAGGTAGAAAAACACTTGGCGCGTATCCACGATGCCGTTGGTGAAATCTTCCAAGTGGCGAAAGATTTGCAACGATTCGACGGTGTTCTTGAGGGTGAGAAAAGAGTCCTGTTGCAAGAGCGCGGACTCGCCGAAGAAACGCAACCCGATGATCAAACCAAACAACGCGGTGAAGCTCAGAATTCCCGCGACGGCCTGCGTGCGCGCGAGGGCGCTGGCCAGAATACCGACGGCGACAAAAAGCAATCCGCTCAACGCGATGAAAAGATAGCCGCCCAGCAGCGGCCCCGCGTCGATGAAGCGGATATCCCGCGCATAGTAATGGAGCACGAAGTGAAAACCCGCCGTCGAACCCCAGAGCAACAAGTAGAGAAAATACGCCGCCCCAAATTTACCCAACACCACTTCCGTTGTCGTGACCGGTGCCGTGAGCAACGTCTCCAGCGTGCCAAGTCGCCGTTCCTCCGCGAGGCTCTTCATTGTCAACAGCGGCACCATGAAAAAGACGGGAATCCAAAACAGTTGGAAGAACACGGCAGCCGGCGGCGTTTCCTGCGGCGTGCGACTGTAGGAATCGAGAATGCCCGCGAAGATAAAGCCCATCACGCCGAGAAAAAGCACCGCCGCAACGTAGGTGCTCGGATTAAAGAGCAACGTGCGAATCTCGTGGGAGAGGATGGTGAAAAAGTGACGCATCGCGAAAGAGTAGGGTCGGTGGTGCGGTTAGAACTTCGGCAGAGGCGGTCGCGCCGTGACGACAGGTTGGTCGGGCAGGCGTGCATCCCAACTGCGGCGCGTAGCGGCGAGAAACACATCTTCGAGCGACGGCAGCGTGCGACTAAGCGCACGGAGCCGGTAGCCTCGCGCGGGCAGCAATTGCAGGAGTTGCTCGCCGAGTTCGCCTTCTGATTCGGTGGTGAGCGTGACGGCGCAAAATCCATCCGGCCCGCACTCGCTCACCGTCGCGATCTTCGCCGTGGGATCGACCTCGCGGAGCAAGTCGGGCAGGGCGGCGTTATCGCCCGACAATTCCAAACGATAACTCGTGTGTCCGAAAATTTCGCGGCGCAACTCCGTCGGCGAACCTTGGGCGACGATCCGTCCGCCGTTGATAATCAGCACGCGATCACACGTGACTTCAATCTCGGGCAGAATGTGTGAAGAGATGATCACGCTCATCCGCCCGCGCAAACTGCCGATGAGGTCGCGCACGATGAGAATCTGGTGCGGGTCGAGGCCGATTGTCGGCTCGTCCATGATGATGACATCCGGCTCCGCGAGAATTGCCTCCGCGATACCGATGCGCTGCTTGTTGCCTTTGGAGAGCCGACCGATGATGCGGTGGCGGTTGCGCTTCAAATCGCAAAGTTCGAGGACTTCGTCGATGCGGGCGCGGAGTTTCGCGCGCGGCATTTCCTTCAACCGGCCGCGGAACCACAGGTATTCGGACACGCGCAAATCGTCGGGCAGCGGATTGTTTTCCGGCATGTAGCCGATGTGGCGTTTCGCTAAATCCGGCTGGCTTGCCACAGCATAGCCGCAAATGCGCACCGAGCCGGAAGTCGCCGGCAAGTAGCCGGTGAGGATACGCATCGTCGTGCTCTTGCCCGCGCCGTTGGGGCCGAGCAAGCCGACGATTTCGCCACGCTTCACGGTGAAGCTCAGGTCGCTAACTGCGACGGTGGAACCGTAGCTTTTGGCGAGGTGTTCGACCTCGATGGTGTTTTCGGGAATTGCAGACATGCGGCGCGGCGCGGTAACGGTCCATTAACACGGGCTTTTGGACGGCCTCGCAAGCTTCGTGTCAGCCGGTGGGTTTGCCGAGGGTGACTTCGCCGGCGCGGAAGCGTTCCGTGGCACCTTCCGCGGTGCGCACGAGGAGTGAACCTTGGGCGTCGATACCGGTCGCTGTGCCGCGGACGGTGCGGGTGCCTTGGATGACCGTCACCGGTTTCTCGCGCAAGATGTCGTAGCGATCCCACAAGAGTTGGCAGGTATCGCGATAGGAGCCGCTGACAAATTGACCATAGGCGCGCATGACGCGACCGATCAGCGCGGCCGTGAATTTATTAACATCGATTGGCGTTCCGGTGGCCTCGGCGAGCGAAGTGGCAACTTCCCGCAACTCGGGTGGAAAATCCGCCGCCTGACTGTTCAGGTTGAGTCCAAGACCGAAAATCAAATCGCGCACTTGGTCGGAATCCACGCGCGCTTCGGTGAGCATGCCGCCGGCTTTGCGGCCATTGAGCAGGAGATCGTTGGGCCACTTGAGCCCGGGCTTTTGTTTGCAGAAGTTGGAAGTCAATTCGCAGATGTTGAGTCCCATCCAGAGAGTGAAATCCTGCAAACGGGTCGGGTCGAGTTGCGGGCGAAACACAAATGTCGCGTAGAGATTGCCATTGCGAGCGCTGTGCCAAACCCGCCCGCGTCGACCGCGGCCCTGCTTCTGGGCTTGGGCAAGTATCACGAGGGGCACTGGCTCATCGGCGGCGAGGCGACGCTCCGCTTCCGAGTTGGTGCTATCAACACTCTCCAGGCAGACAAGATGCGGCGCGCGTTGGCGACCGAGGTGCGCGCGAATCAAATCCGGATGCAATTCCGTCGGCGTGCGCGTGAGGCGGTAGCCGCGCGTGCGCACAGCTTCGAACACAAAACCCTGTTTCGCCAACTTCTGCAGATGCATCCACACTGCGACACGGGACAGGCCCAACTGTTTCGCGAGACGGGTGCCCGAAACGGGTGCTTGGTCGTGAGCGAGCAATTCGCGAAGGATGGTGACGTCGGTAGACTGCACGTGGCGAACGTGTCGGTGCGGCCTAGTGCTGGCAAGCCGGTCGGTGTTACGGCGGGCCGGTTTTTTTGCCGAAATTGGCGATTCGCTCCAACCGCTTGGTTTCCTCGGCGTTTTTCTCGCGTTCGTAGTCCGCCTGGGCGCGTTGGTCGAACGACGGAGTGAGCAAGGGGATGTGCCAGCGGTTGAGCGCGAGATCGAGGGCGTTCATTTTGCTCTCGGCGAGGCGGATGGCTTTGCGGGATTTGCCTTCCTTGGTCAGCCAGTCGTCAGCGTCCGGCTGGATGACTTTTTTCTCCACGACTTGATAGTCGGGAAGGGTAGTCACGCCTTCTTGCTCGGCGGGGCGTTCGACTTTGTTGGCCGCGTTTTTGGGCGCCGCACTGGCGGCAGGATTGAATTTGGGCAACCGGTCGCGCAACGCTTGTTGCACTTTGGGCGATGAGGTTTCCATCGTATAGGCATTGGCGCCACCGGTGAGCGTGCACGCCAAGGCCAAGCTACTGAGCAGGATTCGCATCGTCATTTTGCGACCGGAGCAAACGGCAATTGTTCGTCGCGGCGTCAGGCTTTTTTGGGCGCAACCATTTTCGCCAGCACGAGACCGGCCAGCAGCCAGGAAACGGCGTCATAGAACATGGTCATGCCGTTCCAACTCCACGAATGTTGCCACCAGATCGACGTCGCGCCGTTGCTGTAAAACGTAATGAGCCCGCCGATCACTACGCAGAACATCAAGCGACAGCCGAAAGTGGTCAGCGAGGATTCGCACCGGACCAGCAGCAAGGCCACCAACACGCAGCTGATAAACCCGTGCAGGTAGCCTTTGATCATCGTCGAACCCATGTCCGCGGGAACTTTGCGGAATTGGATCATCGCGTAAGGTCCGGTTTTCATCGCTTCGGCCATCGCTTCTTCGCCGATGCGGGGGTCCGGCACCATGTAGGCGCCGTCAACGGTGAGAGAGGAGACCGCCGCGGCGAGGCCCGGGGCTTGTTCGAGGGCCCGATAAGGCACACCACTGAGACCGTAATAGCAGAAGCCCCAGAAGAACATAACAAGGGCGGCGAGGGCGGGAGCGAGGATGAATTTTTTCATGTGGGGTAGGGGTTGAATTACCCGTTCAGTCTGCACTGCGACACAATACGCGCAATGCCTCTTTCGCCGACATGCTGTGTGCAGCCGCGCACTCCCATTGTATTCGCCCGAGAAATCGCGCGATTCAGGTGGTCGTGTTGGCGTGATTTTTTAGCCGCGGCCACATCACTTCGGGAATCGACGCGCCGAGATGCCGCACCGTTTCCGCACCGAGCATCGACGCAATGGCGCCCGCCTCGCTCAACGAGCGTCCGCGCAAGTAACCAAAGAGAAATCCTGCCGCCCAAGCGTCACCAGCACCCGTCGTATCAATGAGTCGTTCAACCGGCTCCGGTTCGACGCGGATCAACTCCGCGCCGCGTGCGATCCATGCGCCATCTTTGCCCATCTTGACGGCGGCGATGCCGCCGAATTGCGCCAGCTCGCGCGCATAGTTTTCGTAGTCATCATCACGTTGGAAGAGCGCCTTGGCTTCGTCCTCATTGGCGAAGACCACCTCGATGCCCTCGTGCAGTTGCGCCATAATCCAGTCGCGTGCGAGGTTGACGACTTCGAACGACGCGAGATCGAGACTGACCGTGCAACCGGCGGCGCGGGCGGTCTGCATGACTTTCTCGGCGAGCGCGGGATTAAACATCAGGTAGCCTTCGACGTGCGCGTGACGGCAGTCGGCAAAGTCCGCCAGCGTGATTTCGGCGGGCGAAAGCGTCATCGCCGCGCCGAGGTGGGTGCGCATCGTGCGTTGGCCATCGGGCGTGACCATCGAGAGGCAACGGCCGTTGGGCAACATGGCGCGCTTGAAACGCGAGCCGTCACCACCAGCGGCGACGAAGTTGCTGAAATAATGTTCCGCCGTGGTGTCGCCGCCGATTTTGCCGAGGAAGGCGGTGCGCAAACCGAGTCGCGTGGCACCGAGCGTCGTGTTGGCCGCCGCACCGCCGGGGATCATGGCGAGTTTGGTGCCGATGCGTTGCACCAAGTTGGCAATGTCGCTGTCATCGACGAGCACCATGCCGCCTTTGTCGCCGGCGACGTGTTGCTCGAGAAACGCATCCTCGACGTGCGCGAGGATGTCCATGATCGGATTGCCGACACCGAGAAGTTCGAATTGAGCTGCGGACATAAGAGAGGCGAAAAGTGGCGAAAAATTGAGAACGGGCGCGAACGCGGCAGTGTTGCGGTTAGCTCGCGACGGTCATGCTCGTGGCGAGGATCGGTTCGTCATCCACTTCGATGAGGATCGAATACTCGCCCGGTTGCTGGAACTTCAGATTGCCGAGTTCGTTGATGAGATTGATGCGATGGAGCGGACTCTGGGATTCGAACTCACGGTTGATCAATTCGCTCGGATTCGTCGGGTCGAGGCCCATGTAGATTTTGATCTGATGCTTGCCGGGCGAGACGTCCGTCAGCGTCAAAAACCACACCATGTAAGGATGGACGACAGGGAATTCGCGGGCCTTGATGTTCGAAAAGACGCCGAGAATGGTGTGTTTGCCGGTGCCGGGGTCCAGATGGACCGCGTCGCAAGTAAGCCACACGAGAAGTTGAGGTTTTGACTGCACAGTAACGCTAAATGCCGCGGTAATCGTGTCGCTGGCAAAGCTTTTTCTTGTGTCTGGTTGGTGGCAGCCTTTTACCCTAAGGCCTGTGAAGTATATTTTCGTCACAGGCGGGGTCGTTTCATCCTTGGGTAAGGGACTCACGGCGGGGTCGCTCGGCGCCCTGCTCGAGATGCGCGGGCTGACCGTGCGCATCCAGAAATTCGACCCATATCTCAACGTCGATCCGGGCACGATGAGCCCGTATCAACACGGCGAAGTCTACGTCCTCGACGACGGCGCCGAGACCGACCTCGACCTCGGTCACTACGAGCGCTTCACCTCGGGCAAACTCTCGCGCGCGAACAGCCTTTCGTCCGGCCAGGTTTACGAAGCCGTCATCGGCAAGGAGCGCCGCGGCGATTATCTCGGCAAAACCGTGCAGGTGATTCCGCACGTCACCAACGAAATCAAGGAGCGCATCTACAAAGGAGGCAAAGGCGTTGATGTGTTGATCACCGAAATCGGCGGCACGACGGGCGACATCGAAGGCCTGCCGTTCCTCGAAGCGTTGCGCCAATTCGCCTTGGAAGTCGGTTCGCGCGACTGCATTTTCATTCACGTCACGCTCGTGCCGTATGTGAAAGCGGCGGGCGAAATGAAGACGAAGCCGACGCAGCAATCGATCGCGAAGCTGCGCGAAATCGGTATCCAGCCGCACCTCGTCGTCTGCCGTTGCGAACATCCGTTGCCGCTCGAGATGCGCGAAAAAATCTCGATGTTCTGCAACGTGCCGGTGAAAGCCGTCGTCGCCGCCGAAGACGTCGAGTCCTCGATCTACGAGCTGCCGTTGATGCTGCAGAAGCAAGGCATGGACACCATCGTGTGCGAATTGCTCGGCATCCGGAACAAACCGAATCCGAAAAACATCTGGGCCGACATCGTGCAGCGCATCAAGTCGCCCAAGCACGAGTTGCGCATCGGTGTTGTCGGCAAATACATCGAGCTGCAGGACGCCTACAAATCGGTTTACGAATCACTCACGCATGGCGGATTCGCCAATCACGCGCGCGTGGAAATCATCCGTATCGACGCCGAAGATCTCGAATCGCGCGCCGGTCTGGCGCAATTGAAGAAGCTCGATGGCATCTTGGTGCCCGGCGGTTTCGGCGATCGCGGCACGGAAGGCAAGATCGCGGCGGCCAAGTTCGCCCGCGAGCAAGGCGTCCCCTATTTCGGCATCTGCCTCGGCATGCAAGTGGCCGTGATCGAATTTGCCCGCAATGTCGCGAAGCTCAAGAGCGCCAACTCCGCGGAATTCGACCCCACCAGTCCGCATCCGGTCGTCGCATTGATGGACGAGCAGCGCAACGTCGTGCTCAAGGGCGGTTCGATGCGCCTCGGGGCCTACGCCTGCGCGCTCAAGCCCGGCACGCTCGCGCGCAAAACCTACGGCGCGGACTCTGTCATCGAGCGCCATCGCCATCGCTACGAGGTCAACAACGCCTACGTCGAGCGATTGGAAAAAGCGGGCATCGTTTTCTCCGGCTGGAATCCGAAACGCGGTCTCGTCGAAGTGATCGAGTTGAAAGGCCACCCGTGGTTCCTCGGCGTGCAGTGCCATCCGGAATTTCAATCCAAGCCCAACAAGGCGCACCCACTCTTCGCCGGTTTCATCGGCGCCGCGATCAAGTTTCAAAAAGCGCGCCAGAAAAAGTAACGCGCCCCGCGCGGCGCGCGGAGTGGATTTCGCCTCGTCCGCGCCGCGCTCGTGCTCCAGCCTGAGTTAACTCCCATGCTCTTCGATTCCCAACGCCTGCTCCTCATCGCCGGTCCCTGCTCGCTCGAAAACGAGGGCGTGTGCCGCGCGGTCGCCACGAAATTGCAAGCACTCGCGTCGGCGCATCCGGAGCTGAACATCATTTTCAAAGGCTCATTCGACAAAGCCAACCGCACCTCGCTCGGCGGTGATCGCGGCACGGGAATGCAGGAAGGTCTGCGTCTGCTCGCGTTGATCAAACGCGATTTCGGGTTTCCGGTGCTGACGGATATTCACGAACGCCAGCAAGCCGCGACGGTGGCGGAAGTGTGCGACGTGTTGCAAATCCCCGCGTTCCTGTGCCGCCAGACAGATTTACTCCTCGCCGCCGCGGCGACCGGTCGCGTCGTCAACGTGAAAAAGGGCCAGTTTCTCTCGCCGCAGGAAATGGAATTCGTCGTCGCCAAATTGCGCGACGGTCAAGCAGCAGAGATCTGGCAAACCGAGCGTGGCACCACGTTTGGTTACCAGAATCTTGTCGTTGATATGCGCAGCTTCGCGATGATGAAGGCGCTCGGCTACCCGGCGATTTTCGACGCCACGCACAGTGTGCAACTGCCCGGTGCCGCCGGTGGCAAGACGGGCGGGAAACGCGAATTTGTGCCGCCACTTGCCCGCGCCGCACTCGCAGCAGGAGCCGACGGCCTGTTCGTCGAAACGCATCCGGATCCGGCCAACGCCATCTCCGACGGACCCAACATGATCCCGCTCGAAGAGTTGCCGCAGATGATCGCGTCGTGCCTCGCGGTGTGGCGCGCAGTGCGCAGTTAAGTGGAATTGTCGGCGCGAAGTTATCGCGGCCGTTGACCAGCGCGGAATGTTGCCGCAACTTCGCGGACCGAATTCTCCACCATGTCTACTTTTATCATCGACGTGCCCATGCCTGCAATGGGTGCCACGGTCAGTGAACTGACCATCATTAACATTGTCGCCACCGCCGGCGCGTGGGTGACCAAGGGCCAGAAACTCGCCGAGCTCGAGAGCGATAAGTCGGCCTTCGATTTCGAATCTCCCGCCGACGGCAAGATCATCTCGGTCCAAGGCAACAAAGGCGACGTGAAGTCCTCCGGCCAGCCGCTGTTCCGGATGGAGACGAGCGACGCGAGTTTGAAGCACCTCGAAGTGGCCGGGGCTGCTCCCGCGGCGAGTGCCGCACCGACTGACCCTGCGGCACCGGCCGCGTCGGCGAAAGCCTTGGTGTGGACGCCGCGCGCGTTGAAAGTCGCACAGGAAGCCGGACTCGATCACGCCGCGGTGACCGATATCGGAGCCACTGGTCCCGGCGGTCGCGTTTCTGGTGACGACGTCACCAAATACCTCGCGAGCCGGACCTGATTCGTGCGTGCGCTTTCCTCTCGCATTTCAACCCGCGCGACGGCGCGGGTTTTTTATTCCCTTTGGGTCTAATACCCCGGAGCTCGCTCCGGCTTGGATTAAAGGGTGGGAGCGAGCAAGCTCGCTCCCACATGTGATGGGACTGTTTTCGGTAATGCCCCGGAGCTTGCTCCGGGGATCTTTACGTCCGCGAATTGCGCGGCGGCACGCAGCCGTCGCTCAGCAATTCAATTCGTAACCGACCACCGCGAGGGCGGCGACGGCGGCGGTGTCGCAGCGCAACACTAGCGGACCGAGCGTAATCGGCACGCAACCGGCCAGAAGACACTCCGTCATCTCCGCGGGCGAAAAATCACCTTCCGGACCGACGAGCCATAAGACGCGACGCGGCGCGTGGCCGTGTTTGGCACGGAATGTTTCAATTGTTTTCCGCAACGAAGTCGCACCCGCGTGCAGGCTGGCGACGAGTTTCAACTCGTAGCCGCCCGCGTGCGCGAGCAAGTCGGCGAGTTTTTGCACGGGCGTGAATGCGGGTAGCCATGGGTTGCCGCACTGCTTGGCGGCTTCGACGGCACCGGTGTGCCATTTTTCCACTTTCTTGGCAGCGCGTTCGCCGTCGAGATGAACCTGCGTGCGCTCGGTCAGAAGCGGGATGATGCGCACGACGCCGAGCTCCGTCGCTTGGCGCACTATCTCGTCCATCGTCGCGCCTTTGGGCAGCGCCTGGGCGAGGGTGAGTTCGGGCGCGCGAGCGGGCGCTTGTTGCGTAGAGCGAACGGTTAAAATCGCGCCGGTTTTCGCCGGATCGGCGCATTCGCACTGCCACTCGCGCCCGCGCCCGTCGAACACGACAACCGGATCGCCGCGCGAGCAGCGATTGACGACGACGAGGTGGTGGCTCTCGGCGGCACCGAGGTGCAGTTCGGCGGCGGCGGCAGTCGCAAGAGGGGAATAGACACGGAAATCAGGCATAGGGGAGGGCGGCGACAGCAGCGTGGGAAGAGGAAAGCGCAACGGGTGGGAGGCGTAAAGCCCGCGGTGAAAAATCAGGGTTTACAAAGCGGCGGCGCCCGCTTTGGTAGGCGGACTTGGTTTGCCCGGATGGCGGAATTGGCAGACGCAACGGACTCAAAATCCGTCGCCCTCTAAAGGCGTGTGGGTTCGACCCCCTCTCCGGGCACCAAGTGGTTTTGCGTGACGGCGGTGCGTTTTTGCGCGGAGCGTCGCTTGGGGCCAAGCCGTGGCTGGTTTCACGGATGGCGGAGCATAATAATTTTCAGGGATTCCCCTAGTGGGTGCTGCTTGAGTCTGGCGATCCTTTTGCCACGGTTCCGGCATGGTTGCTCGACCCGGTCTCTCCACGCGCGCCTTTGGCCGTGCCCGAAACTTTATTGCAGCTGGTTTGCTCCGCGCCGTCCTGTTGGGGGTCGGTTTGTCCGCGAGCATCGCGATCGCGCAGGCGCAGGCGCAGGACCAGGGCCCGGTGGCGGTGGTGACCAACATTTCCATTTCCAGCTCGTTCAACAACGGCATCGGGCAGGACGCCACCGGCATCACCTACTGGTCGGATGGCTACTCCCTCTATCGTTTGCGCCCGACGGACAGTTTTCCCTCCACCTTCCTCACCATCGGCGGATCCGGCAACAATTCGGTGCAGCGATTGGGTGTGACCCCAGCCGGATTACTGATCTGGACGGGCAACCACACGGTCCACCGCACCACGTCGTCGGGGCAGAGCACGTTGCTCGCCGGCGTGCTGGGACAGAGCGGCTATCGCGACGGGCCGGGGGCGCAGGCGCTCTTCAACTCCCCGCAAGGTGTGGCGATGGACAGCTCGGGGACGCTCTACGTGGCCGACACCAATAACCACGTCATCCGCAAGATCGCACCGGACGGCACGGTCTCGACCCTCGCCGGCCGCGCCGGATTCTCCGGCAATGCGGATGGAGTGGGGGACACCGCGCGGTTCATGACTCCGCGCAGCGTGGCGGTGGATGCCGCGGGCCATGTCTTTGTGGCGGAGGGCACGTCCGCCATCCGCCGCATCACGCCGGACGGGGTGGTGACGACGTTTGCTGGCTCGAAGTCGCTGTCGGGCCTCGTGGACGGGCCGCCCGGAGTGGCGCGTTTCAATGCCCAGATCCAGGACATCGCCTTCACTCCCAAGGGCGATCTTTACGTCTTGGAAAATTCTTCCACTCGCGTCCTGCGTCGTGTGAGCCCGGATGGCACCGTGACCACCGTGGCCGGCGTGGCGGGAGCGACCGCCGAGTTGCTGGATGGGGTCGGCAGCGCGGCCCGCCTGTCGCAGCCGCGCTGGCTCGCTGCCGGCGCGGATGGATCGCTCATCCTCGCCGATTCCTTCCGGCTCCGCCGGGTTCTGCCGGAGGGGCTGCCCTATGCTCCGATCATCAACGTCCAGCCGCAGTCCGCGACCGGTGCGCTCGGCCGCACTGTCACTCTGGGCGTCACGGCCTTCGGTTCGCCTGCACCCTCCTATTCCTGGCGCAAGAACGGCAGTCTCATCGCCGGCACCGGTGGCCCCACGCTCACACTGACGAATCTCACCAATGCCGATGCGGCCGACTATACCGTGGTCGTGACGAACAATCTCGGCTCGGTCACCTCCACCGCGGCCACGCTCACGATCGTGCCGGCGCCGACCAACGACGCCTTCGCCACGCGGGCCACTCTCAGCGGCACGCCGGCCTCGGCGGTGACCGGCTTTCTCGGGGCCACGCGCGAGACCGGCGAACCCGCGCACAACGGCGCCGGCGCGGGCGGTTCGCTGTGGTGGAGCTGGACCGCGCCCTCGACCGGTTTCGTCAGCGTGGATGCCACCAGCGCCAGCGTCGCCTCCATCGTGAAAATCTACACCGGCACGGCGGTGGATGCGTTGACGGCGGTGCCCGCCGCACCCGCCTACGCGAGCACGGACACGGCCGCGCGCCTCACCTTTGCCGCCACGGCGGGCATGACTTATCAGATTGCGGTTGAGCCGGTGGGCACGGTCAGTGGCACCGCGCGGGTCAGCCTCGGCTACACCTATCTGGTTTCTCCGGTCGCGGGAAACAGCGCGTTGTGGAACGGCTTCGGGTCCACCGATGGCACGGGCGGTGACGCACGCTTCAACGGGGCGCACAGCATCGTGCGCGACAGCACCGGCAACTTCTTCATTTCGGATAGCCAGAATAACACCATCCGCCGGATGACGCCCGCCGGGGTCGTGACGACCTTCGCGGGCACCGCCGGCAACTACAACTATGCCAACGGCACCGGCGCGGCGGCGGCCTTTCGCCAGCCGCAGGGACTCGCCATTGACGCGAGCAACAACCTCTACGTCGCCGATTCTTGGAATCACTCCATCCGCAAAATCACCCCGGCCGGCGTGGTCTCGCTGCTGGCGGGCGGCGGTGGCGAGAGCAACAGCGGTTTCACCAACGCGTCGGGCGCGTCGGCGCGGTTCAATTTTCCCATCGGTGTGGCGGTGGATGCGTCGGGCAACGTCTATGTCGCCGACTACAACAATCACGTCATTCGCCGCGTGACGGCGGCGGGCGCCGTCACGACCTACGCGGGTTCCGGCACGGCGGGCACAGTGGATGGCACGGGCACGGCGGCGCAGTTCAATTTTCCCCTCTCGGTCGCCCTCCGCGGCAGCACGCTCTATGTGACCGAGACCGGCGGTAACACCACCAACCTGCGGGCCATCAATCTCAGCAACGCCGCCGTCACCACGATCGCCTCATCCCCGCAGATTCCCTACGGTGTGCGGGCCGTGGCGGTGGATGCCACGGATCACGTTTACCTGACCAACGGTTCATTCAGCCCCGGCTTTCTCCGCGTATCTCCGCAAGGGGCGGTGGCGCAGATCCTCGGCGGGCAAGTTTCCAGTCCCAACGCCTACATCGACGGCGACGGCTTGCGCTCGACGTTCAACACACCCTTCGGTGCGACGCTCGATCCCGCCGGTAACCTCTGGCTCACCAGCTACTACACCATCCGCAAGGCGGTGCCCACGTCGGCTGCGCTCGCGCCGGTGTTGATGAGTTCGCCGGTCGACCGCACGGTGGAGGAGGGCACGCGGGTCGCCCTCTCCGCCGCCGTGTTTGGCGGACCGGCGCTCAGTTACCAGTGGGCAAAGAACGGCACGCCGATCACCGGCGCCACCGGAGCGGGACTGGTCTTTGATCCCGTCGCGCTCGGCGACGCCGGCAGCTACACCGTCACGATCACCAACGCTTCCGGCAGCGTCGTCGCCGCGCCCGCGCAGTTGCAGGTGTTGCCCGCGACGACCAACGACGCCTTTGTCGCCGCCACTGTTTTCACCGGAACGGGCGCGTCTGTCTCCGCTTTCAACCCGGCAGCCACGCGCGAAACCGGCGAACCGGTGCTCCACGCCACCGCCACCGGCGGCAGCCTGTGGTGGCGCTGGACCGCGCCGCACGACGGCATGATCGTGGCCGACACGGCGGGCAGCGGCATCCGCACCTGGCTGGGCGTGTTCACCGGATCGACCGTGGGTGCTCTCACTTCGCTCGGCACGACCTCGACCGACCAAAACGACACACCGGCCCGGCTCTACCTAAATGTGCTCGCGGGAACGACCTATCACTTCGCCGTGGATGGCAACGCAGGGGCCGTGGGCCTCCTGCGCTTGAACGTGAATTACGCCTACACCGTCACTGACGTCGCAGGTCTGGGCAATACCGCGGGCAGCACCGATGGCACGGGATCGACCGCCAGATTCTCCTCGCCCCAAGCGCTGGCACGCGATGTCGCCGGCAACCTCTATGTGGCGGATGGCAACAGCCGCACGATCCGCAAAATCACGCCGGAGGGCGCGGTCACCACGCTCGCCGGTGCGCCCGTATCCAACGCGTATGCCGATGGCACCGGCAGCGCGGCCCGCTTTGGCTATCCCAGTGGCATCACACTTGATCCCGCCGGCAATATCTACATCGCCGACTCCGGCTCGCAGACCATCCGTAAAGTTACGCCGGAGGGTGTCGTCACCACGCTCGCCGGTCTCGGCTCGACCAATGGCTCCACCAGCGGCTTCGCCGATGGCACCGGCGATGCCGCCCGCTTCAGCAGCCCATCGCAGATCGCCTATGGCAGCGACGGGGCGCTCTACGTGGCGGACAATGGCAATCGCGTGATCCGACGGGTCACGCTCGAGGGCGTGGTCACCACCGTGGCGGGGGCGCCCGGGCAGGGCGGTTATGTTGACGGTCCGGGGGCGCAGGCGCGCCTCAGCAACAATGTCAACGGGCTCACCGCCGGAGCCGATGGTGCGATCTATTTCTCCGATACCACCAACCGCACCATCCGTCGCCTCAGCGTGCCGGGTTACGTGGTGAGCACCGTGGTCGGCAGCCCCTCCTCGTCGAATGTCCGCGACGGCGTCGGCAGCAACGCCCAGATGGGCAGTCCGGCCGGGCTCAGTGCCGATGCCGCCGGCGTGCTCTACGTGCTCGACACCACCGCGCGGGTGCTGCGTCGCATTTCGCCCGACGGGCATGTCGTCACGCTCGCGGGTTTGAACGGTAACTCCGGCAATACGATGGGCACGGGCCCGGAGGCGCGATTCAGCAATCCCGTGGGGATCGTCGCCGCGCCTGACGGCACGGTTTACATCGCCGATTCCTCGGCGCACCTGATCCGCCGCGCCGTGCCCAGCTACGTGCCGCAGGCGCCGGTCGTGACGGGTGTGCCGACGAATCAGACCGTGCTCGCCGGCTCCGCCGTCACGTTCACGGTCGGCTACATCGGCGCGCCGACGCCGACCTTCCTCTGGCGGCGCGCCGGCACGCTCGTGGCCACGACCACGGCCGCGACGCTGGTCCTGCCCGCAGTGCAGGCGGGCGACGCGGGCAGTTACACGGTCGAACTCGTATCCGGGTCCAACAGCGTCACGACTGCGGCCTTCATCCTGACGGTCACGCCGGCGGCGGCCAACAACAACTTCGCTAACCGCATCGCGCTGACCGGCGCGACGGTGCAGACGACGGGCACGAATTATCTGGCCACCAGCGAGCCCGGGGAACCATTGCATTTCGAAGGTGAGGCCAACCGCTCCGTGTGGTGGTCGTGGACCGCGCCGGCGGACGGCTACTACCTGGTAGACACCCTCGGCTCCTCCATCGTCGCCATGGTGGCGGTTTACACGGGTGATACGCTCGCCAACCTCGTATCGCGCGGCTCGGGTCTGGATCGCGTGACGTTCGCCGCCACCGCCGGAACGACCTATCACATCGCCGTAGATGGCCGCGCCGGCGCCACCGGCCTCATCAATCTCCGTATCCAGGCCGGATATCTCGCCACCCCGTGGGCTGCGACGCCCGGTGTCGCGCCGCAGGGCGTGACGCAGGACACGCTCGGCAACGCGTGGTTCACGGCGACCGATCATGCGATCCGTCGGATTTCTCCGACCGGCGAGGTCACGGTGATCGCGGGCGCGGCGGGAACTTCCGGCAGCACCGATGGCGTCGGTGCCGCGCGCTTCAACTCGCCCCACGGGATCACCCGTGCGGCCGACGGCACGCTTTTTGTCGCCGATAGCGGTAACAATGTGATCCGCCGCATCGCCACCGATGGCACGGTCACGACGATCGCCGGGCTGGCCGGCTCGGCGGGCAACACGGCGGGCGTCGGCGGTGCGGCGCGTTTCAATTCTCCGCGCGGTCTCACGCTCGATGCGACGGGTGAAAACCTCTACATCGCCGACACGTTCAGCCGCATGATTCGCAAGCTCGAACTTGCGACCGCCACGGTCACGAATTTCTCCGGCAGCGGCAGCAACGCCACGAGCAGCAGCCACGATGGCGGGGCGACCTTTGCCCGTTACTCTTCGCCCACGGACATCGCCCTCGCGCCGGATGGCAATTTCTATGTCACGGACACCGGCATGAGTGCGGTCCGTCGCGTCGCGCCGGACGGCTCGGTGACCACCTTCGCCGGCGTGCGCTTCAGCACCGGTTTCACCGATGGACCCGCCGGCGTTGCCCGTTTCCAATCCTTGCAGAACATCACCGTCGAACCCTCCGGCTCGCTGCTCGTCTCCGACTCTCACGGCGTGCGCCGGGTCACGATGACCGGCGAGGTCATCACGGTGCTCGGCGTGGTCAGCTCCTCCGGCGAGGCCAGCGGTCTGGGCGACCAAGCGCGCTTCAATACTGCGCGCGGCCTCTCGCTCGTCGCGGGCGGCGGATTTCTGGTGGATGCGAACAACCAACGCATCCTGCGCCTGAATTTCGGTTCGACGCTCCTGCGGCCGTTGATCTCCCAGAATCCGGCAAGCCGCTCCGCGTTCACGGGAGATGCCGTGACCTTCAGCGTCACCGCTTTCGGCGTGCCGACCGGCCTTACCTACGTCTGGACGCGGAACAACACGCCCATTCCCGGCGCCAACGGCCAGACCCTCACGCTCACCAATCTCGCGACCTCGGCCAGCGGCGAATATCGCGTTACCGTTTCGAATACGGTGGGCAGCGCCGAGTCCGCACCCGCCACGCTCACGGTCACCGAGCGACCGGCCAACGACAGTTTTGCCGCCGCCGCGCAACTCACCGGGGCGGAACCTTTCGCCGTGGGCACCAACGCTGGGGCAACCCGCGAGCCGGGCGAGCCGCTCATTGCCGGGCAGACGGGCGGCGCCTCGGTGTGGTTCCGCTGGACCGCTCCCGCATCGGGCGCCGTCATCGCCGACACCGCCGGCAGTGCCTTCAACACCTTGGTCGGCATCTACACCGGCACGGCGTTCGCCAACCTCGCTCCGCAGGCCAGCGCCGTGCCCGTCACCGTCGGTTCGATTACGCGACCCACGGCCGCGATGTTCACCGCGGTTGAAGGCACCACCTACTGGATCGCGGTGGACAGCGCCTACGGTGAAACCGGCGACATCCTCCTCCATCTCTCGTTCACCTACAGCTTCAGCACCATCGCGGGCTCTCCCGGTCTGGCCGGCGAGGTCAACGGTGTCGGCTCGGCTGCGCGGTTCCGGCGCCTTAACGCCTCCGCGCCGGACGGCCTCGGCAACATCTATATCGCCGACCTGAACAACCACGCCATCCGCAAGGTCGCGGCCGACGGCACCGTCACCACGCTCGCCGGCCTGCCGGGTGTCTTCACCAACGCCTACACCAACGCCACCGGCACGAATGCCCGCTTCAATGCGCCGGCGGGTATCGCCGTCGGCCCGGACGGTCAAATCTACGTCGCCGACGCGAACAACCACGCCATCCGACGCATCACCACGGCGGGCGTGGTGACCACATTCGCCGGCGCCACCACCGCCATCTCCGGCACGGCCGATGGCACTGGCACTGGCGCGCGCTTTAACCAGCCGGTCGCACTCACCTTCGACACCGTCGGCAATCTCTTCGTGGCCGAATATTCCAATCACGCCGTCCGCAAGATCACTCCCGGCGGGGTCGTCACGACGGTGGCCGGCCTGAAGGGCACCTCCGGCGCCGTGAACGCCAACGGCACGGCCGCGCGCTTCAACGGCCCCGAGGGCATCGCGGTGGACAGCGCCGGCAACCTCTACGTCGCCGACCTGAACAACCACGCGATCCGTCGCATCGCTCCCAATGGCGATGTCACCACCGTCGCCGGCCAGCTCGGCGGCACCGGAGCCAGCGACTATGTGGACGGACCGGTCGCCATCGCCAGGTTCAATGGTCCCAACGGCGTTACCGCCCTGCCGGACGGCTCGCTGCTGGTAGCGGATTACTGGAACAACGCGCTGCGTAAGATCACGACCTCCGGCTACGTGCTCACCCTCGCCGGCGGCAATGGCGCCGGCCACGCCGACGGCACCGGCCTCGGCCTGAAGTTCAATGGCCCGTCGCAGATCGCCTTTGATAGCACCGGTCGCCTCTACATCGCCGACCAGGGCAATCACGTCCTGCGCCGCGGCATCATTACCAGCGCGCCCGCCGCGCCGGACATCACGCAGCAGCCCGCGTCGATTCGCATCATCGCCGGCAGCAACGTCACGCTCACCAGCGGTGCCATCGGCAACCCATTTCCCACCTACCAGTGGCGCCGGAACGGTGTGCCGATCGAGGGCGCGACCTCCGCCACGCTTACGCTGACCGGAGCGCAACCAGCCGTCAGCGGCAGCTACACGTTCGTCGCGACCAACACCAACGGCTCCGCGACTTCCGAGGCCGCCGTCGTCGAGATTCTCCCGCTGCCGGCCAACGACGGCTTCAACCAGCGCGCCCGCCTCCTCGGCGACAACCTGTCCCTCAAAGCCTACAATTTCTCCGCCACCGCCCAGTCCGGCGAACCGGAGCACGGCGGCGCACCCGCGTCGAAATCCGTCTGGTTCACCTGGACCGCTCCCGCCAGTGGCGACGTGTTCCTCGATACCATCGGCAGCAGCTTCGACACGCGTCTCTCCATCTATGAAGGCGCGACCCTCGCCACGCTGCAGCACCTCGGCTCCAGCGTGAGCGAGTCCGGCAAAAAATTCAGCAAACTGCGCTTCACCGTCGCCGCCGGCAACACGATCCACATTGCCGTGGATGGTGTGAACGGCGCCAGCGGCGACTTCCGCCTCACGCTAGGCTACAACTTCGCCTTCGCCCTCTACGCCGGTGCCACCAACACGCCCGGCAACACCAACGGCAACCTCAGCCAGGCCCGTTTCAACGTGCCGACGGCGATGACGTCCGACGCCACGGGGAACCTCTACGTCGTGGACACGGAAAACCACGTCATCCGCCGCATCACGCCCGCCGGCGTCGTCTCCACCTTCGCCGGCACCGCCGGCTCGGCTGGAAGCACCAACGGCGTCGGCTCCGCCGCGCGCTTCAACCGCCCCTTCGGCATCACTGCGGACAAGCTCGGCAACCTCTTCGTCGCCGACACGAGCAACCACACCATCCGCAAAATCGTCGTCTCGTCCGCCACGGTTTCGACGCTCGCCGGCACCGCCGGCTCGACCGGCACCACCGACGACACGGGCGCCGCCGCGCGCTTCAACACGCCCCTCGGCATCGCCGCCGACGCGTCGAACAACCTCTACGTGACGGATTATAGCAACCGCACCGTCCGCAAGGTCACGCAGGCCGGTGTCGTCACCACCTTCGCCGGCACGCCCGCCACCTCCGGCAACCTGCCGCGCTACTTCAACACGCCGTGGGGCGTCGCGGTGGACGCCGCGGGCAATGTCTTCGTCTCCGACCGGGCCGACATCCGCAAGATCGCGCCCGACGGCACGGCCTCGTATTTCGTCGGCGACCAGAACGGCTTCGATGGTTATGCCGACGGCGCCGGTTCCGCTGCGCGCTTCTACACCCCCACGCAGCTGACGATTGATCCGGCCGGCAACCTTTACGTCGCCGACCAGCTCAACCACGTCATCCGCCAGGTCACGCCCTCCGGCGAGGTCCGCACCCTCGGCGGACATCCGGGCGAGCCCGGACACCTCAACGGCACGGCGAACGACGCCTTCTTCGCGCATCCGATCGGCATCCACTTAGACCCCGGCGGTTTCCTCTACGTCGGCAGCTCGAGCATGCACATCATCACCATCGGCCTGCGCCAGGCCGGGCCCCGCGCGCCGTTCATCAGCATGCAACCCGCCGACCAAGCCGTCACGGCGGGTGGCAGCGCGAGCTTTGTCGTCGTCGCCGCTGGCCAGCCCGCGCCGACTTACCAATGGCGGAAAAACAACGTGAACATTTCCGGCGCGACGAGCGCCGTGCTCACGCTGAACAACCTCTCCTCCGGCGACGTCGCCAACTACGACGTCGTGATTACCAACGCCAACGGCTCCGTCACCAGTCGCGCCGCGTCGCTCACGCTGGCGACCGCACCTGCAAACGATGCCTTCGGCAGTGTCAACCTGCCCAACGGCACGGCCGCAATCGCCACCGCCTTCCTCACCGCCGCCACGGTCGAGAGTGGCGAGCCCGCCCACGCCGGCAAACCCGCCGCGCGCTCGCTCTGGTGGAACTGGACCGCGCCTGCCGGCGGCACCGTCGTGCTGCACACCCTTGGCAGCGGGGTGGACACGCGCCTCGCCGTCTATACCGGCGCCGCCGTAAGCAGTCTCGCGTTGGTCGTGGAAAATGACGACGCGCACGCCGATGGCACCAGCCGCGTGCAGTTCACGGCCACCGCCGGCGTCACTTATCGCATCGCCGTCGATGTGAACGGCCCCGCGGCCGGCATCGTGCGGCTCAATCTCGACTACGCGCCCGTGATCGCAACGCTCGCCGGCTCGGCGGGCAGCGCCGGAACCACTGACGGCCCCGCAGTCAACGCGCGGTTCGACGGACCTTTCTCCCTCGCGCGCGATTCCCAGGGCAATCTCTACGTCGCTGATTCGCTCAACCACACGATCCGCCGGATCACACCAGAGGGTGTCGTCTCCACTTTCGCCGGTTCGCCCGGCCAAGCGGGCAGCACCGACGGCACCGGTTCCGCCGCACGTTTCAACACGCCGACCTCCGTCGCCGTGGACGTGCTCGGCCGCGTCGTGGTTGCTGATTTTGGCAACCACACCATCCGGCGCATCACGCCCGAAGGCGACGTCTCGACGGTTGCCGGATCGTCTGGCCAGACCGGCAGTGCCGACGGCACCGGTTCCGCCGCCCGTTTCAACGGACCGCTCTCCGTCACCACCGGCCCCGTCGTCAACGGCGGCGGCACGATCTACGTCACGGACTTCAACAACCACACCGTCCGTCGCATCACGACGGCCAACGTCGTCACCACGCTCGCCGGCAGCGCCGGCCAGTCCGGTTTCGCCGACGGCACCGGGAGCGCCGCACGCTTCAACGGACCGCGCGGCATCGCTGCAGACGCTTCCGAGAATCTTTATCTGGCCGACTTCAGCAACCACACCATTCGCCGGATCACGCAGGCCGGCGAGGTTACGACGTATGCTGGTTTCCCCGGCAGCGCTGGACACACCGACGCCGTCGGCAACTCGGCCCGTTTCTCGAGTCCCGCCGCCGTCGCCGTGGATAGTAACGGCCGCCTCCTGGTCGCGGAGCTCACCAACCGAATCCGACTGATTGATGGGAGCCGTATCGTCTCCACGATTGCGGGCACGAGTGCGGCAGGCAGTGCCGACGGCACCGGGCTCACGGCTACCTTCGATGGCGCCATCGGTATCGCTGTCGGCCCGCAGGGCCGCTTCTACGTGGCGGATTACAACAGCGACACCCTCCGTATCGCCACGCCGTCGAATCTCGTCGTCGTGCCACAGACGATCACCTTCGCGCCGCTGCCAAACCGGCAGTTCA
>JAUXXD010000186.1 GCA_030681265.1 Candidatus Didemnitutus sp.
AGCGTGCCGGTGCCGAGGGCGGAGTTGCTGCCGACAAGCAACGTGCCTGCGGTGATCGTGGTGCCGCCCGTATGCGTGTTGGCACCGTCGAGGGTGAGCGTGCCCGCGCCCGCTTTGGCGAAGCTCCCATCACCCGCAAGCACGCCGGAGAAAGTGCTGTTGGCCGCTTGACTTACAGTGAGCGCGTGGCCGGTGCCGAGATTGAGCGTGCCCGCCGCCCCCGTGAGTGTGCCGATGGTTTGCGCGGCGTTGTTAAAATTGAGCACACCGCCGTTGAGCGTGAGGGGCGCGGTGGTGGCGGAGAGCGCCGCGCCGGAATTCACCGTCAACGTGCCGTCGTTGAGCGTGAGCAATCCGGTGAAGGTGTTCACGCCGCCGAAAGTTAACGAACCTGCGCCGGATTTAGTGAGTGTGCCGGTGCTGGTGGTGACCGCGCCGGTGATCGTGGCGTTGCCCGCACCGGTGAAGATTGAATTGAAGGTGCCGGTCAGCGCACCGAGCGTGAGTTGGGTGTTTGCGCCGAGAGAGAACGTGCCCGCGCCGGTCAGCGTTGTCGTGCCAAACGTGAGTCCGGCGGTGCCGGCGGTGACGTTGCTGCCGGCGGCGGTGGTGAGCGTGAAGGCACCGAGACCGAGCGTGCCGAGCGAGTGCGTGACGCCGGTGCCGGACGTGAGACGGTCACTGGTAATGGTGGTGCTGGCGGTGACGGTGGTGTTGCGACCGAAGGCGAGGCCGGTGTCGTTGGCGAGTTCGAGCGTCCCGGCACCGAGCGAGAGGGCGCCCGCGCCGAGCGCGGCAGCGTTGGTGGTGGCGCGCAACGTGCCCGCGGAAATGGTGGTTGTGCCGGTGTAGGTGTTGGCACCGGAGAGAATCAATTTTCCTGTGCCCGCCTTGGTGAGTCCGGCGGTGCCGCTGAGAATGCCAGAGAGTGTGGTGTCGGCGGTGTTGGTGAAGGTGAGCGTGCGGGTCGTGGCGCCGAGGTCGCCATTGCCGGAGAGGGTGAGCGCGTGGGTGCCACCGATCGTGGAATTGGCGAGGAGACTGAGCGCGTTGGTGATGGTGCGGTTGGTGTCGGTGACGAGCGTGCCGCCGTTGAGCGCGAGGGTGCCGGCGCCGAGCGCGTTGGTGTGTCCGAGGAGCAGCGTGCCGGCGGTGAGCGTGGTGGTGCCGGAGTAGGTATTGGCGGTGTTGAGCGCGAGCGTGCCTGCGCCGGCTTTGACCAAGCCGCCGCTGCCGGAAACGATGGCATCGATCGCGAGGTCAACTGGCGCAGTGGTCGAGTCGTTGACGGTAACGGTGCGGTCGGCCGCACCAAGTTCGAGCTTGCCGGAAATGGTGGAGCCGAGGGGATTGCCGGTGGCGGTGTAGGTGACGTTGCCGCCGAGCGTCAAGGTGCCCGCGCCGGTTTGCACGTGGGCGGCGCTGGTGTTGTTGGCCGAGCCGCTGCCACCCAGACTGAGTGAGGCGATGGTGGCATCGAAGCCATTGAGATCGAGCGTGGCGGTGGTGCCGGCGACGGAGCTGGCGACGACGACGGCGACATTGGGTAGTGCACCGGCGGCACCGAGGCGCAATGTGCCGGCGTTGATGGTGACAGCGCCGCCGAAGCTGTTGGCGGTGTTGAGGGAGAGGAGCGCGTTGCCGGTTTTGGTGAGAGCGCTCGCGGTGGCGGAGCCGCCGTTGGTAATCGCGCCAGCGATGATGACTTCGCCGCCGGTGGTGTTGAACGTGACGGTGCGACTTGTCGCGGTGTTGGAGAGCGCGATGGCGTTGAATGTGGTGTTGGCGCTGTTGCTGATCGTCAGCGTTGAGTTGGCGGCGGCGGTGTGAGTGAGTGCACCGTTGAAAGTGAGGGCGGAAGTGCCGGCGAGCGTGGAGCCCGCGCTGAACGTGATCGCATTGGCGAAGGTGCGGGCCGTGCCGTCGCCTTGTAAGGTGCCGCCGGCGAGGGCGAGCGTGCCGAGACCGAGCGCGTTGTTGTGGCCGGCGATGAGTGTGCCGGCGGAAAGCGTGGTGGCACCGGTGTAGGTGTTGTCACCCGAAAGTTTCCAGATGCCCGCGCCGGATTTCGTCACGGCGGTGGTGCCGGTGCTGTTGACGATGACGGATTGGATTTCGTTGGTGTTGGTATTGGTGCCGGTGAGCGTGAGCGTCTTGGCGCCGTTGCCGGTGGCGGTGAAAGAGGGCGCAGTAAACACGAGGGCGCCGGTGCCGTTCTGCGTGAGCGTGGCGCCGCCGGTCGTGCCGGCGAGATCGAGGATGCGGTCGGTGGAATCACCGTCGCCGGTGTAAGTGAGGAGCGCGGCGGTGGTGGTGGCGCCGAGTTTGATCGTGCCGGTCGCGCCGCTGGTGGGCGCGCCGAGAGAGGAGGCGAGGCCGGTGAGATCGACGTTGGCGAGTTTGCCGATGTTAACGGCGCCGCCGGAGATGGTGGTGACGCCGTTGTAGGTGTTGGCGTCACCGAGGGTAAGGACGCCGGTGCCGGCTTTGGTGAAATTGGCGGTGCCGCTGATCACGCCGGAGAGCGTAGCACCGCCGGTATTGGAGACAGTGAGGGTGCGGTTGGCGGGGAGCGCGACATTGCCACTGAGAATGAGGGCGCTGGTGCCGCCAAGGGTGGAGTTGGCGTCGAGGGAAACGGGATTGTTCAACGTGCGTGTGCCGTTGGCGTTGAGCGTGCCGCCGTTGAGCGAGAGGATGCCGGTGCCGAATGCGCTGTCGTGCCCCGCGGTGAGTGTGCCCGCCGTGAGCGTGGTGGTGCCGGTGTAGGTGTTGGCAGCTTCGAGCAAGAGCGTGCCTACGCCGGTTTTGGTCAGACCGGCGGTGGAAGATTCGGAGATGACGCCACTGATCACGGCGTAGTCAGCCGTGGTGGCGGTGTTGTCATTGACCGTGATGGTGCGAGTCGCGCCGCCGAGGGAGAAATCGCTCGTCCACGTCAGGACGTTGTTCGCCAAGGTCGAACCGAGAATCAGTGCCTGGCCGGTGGGAATGAAACTGCCCGTGCCCCACACTTCGGTGCCGGCCAAACTGATGTTGAGTGCGCCGCCGAAAGCCGCGAAGCCGCCGCCGCTGCTCCACCGCACTTGGTTGGCACCGGTGCCGACCGCGCGCGAAAAGGTGCCTTGCGTAGCAAGCACGCCGCCGCCTAATACGAGATTGGCTGACGAAATCGTGCCGGACGGGCCAAGTAACAAAGAGCCCGCAGTAATCGTGGTGGTGCCGGTGTAGGTGTTGGCACTGTTGAGCACGAGATTGCCTGCGCCTGCTTTCGTGAAGGCACGCGCGCCGCCGCTTTCGCCGAGCACACCGTTGAGTGTCGTGGTCGCCGTGTTGGAAACGGTGAGCGTGCGATCGCCGGTTAAGGTGAGCGCGCCGTTGAGGGTGAGGGCGACCGTGCCGCCGAGTGTGGAATTGGCATCGAGTGTGATGTCGTTGGCGAGAATGCGCGCTGTGCTGCCCGTGAGCGTGCCGCCGTTGAGCGAAAGAGCGCCGGTGCCGAGGGCGTTGTCGTGTCCCAAGGTGAGCGTGCCCGCCGTGAGCGTCGTGGTGCCGGAATAGGTGTTGTTGCCGCTCAACGTCGCCGTGCCCGTGCCAGTTTTCGTGATGCCGCCGGTGCCACTGATAATGCCGGAAAGTGTTTTTGCGCCCGTGCCCGTGCCGGAAAGGGTGAGCGTAAATCCGTTGGTGTTGATCGGACCGGAGATGGTGAGCGCGCCGGTTGACGTGTTGTCGAATGCCTGATTTGCGCCGAGCGCGAGGGCGAGAGAAACTGTTTGCGTGGAGTTATCCTGATGGCTGATGCCGGAGGAGCCGAGCGTCAGCACGCCAGCACCCGAGAGGGTGAAGACACCGGCTGTGTTGCTAAAACGAATCCCGGCCACGCTGCGATCGACGGCGAGCACTGGGTGCGCCGTCGGCGTGGCAGTCGCGAAATTCGCAATGTGCGAGGAGAGATCGTCGGCGGGGGCGACATCGCCAGTCCAATTAGTGCCGGTGGCGAAATCCGTCCCGATATTTGCCCAACTCAGAACGGTCTGCGCGTAGCTCGGACTGGTCAGCAAGGCGAGCATACCGACTAGCAATGCCCATGGCTGTTTCTTGAAGCAGGCTGGAAATTGCCGGTCCAAGGAGGGTAACGACGAGCAACGAGTTCCGTGCATTGGTAGTGCACGGAGGAATGGGTATTACCCCTTAGTCAGTCAATTGCAAGAAGGCCCTAGGGAAGGGTGAAACGACAGGTTAATAGAGACCCTTATTCTTCCTAACCGACTGACCACCTGAATTTAGGTGTTTTTCGCCATCCCACCGTCGCGCGGATGCGGCTAGGGTCTGGCTCAAGATTTTCGTGCCCAAACGGGTGCGAGAGGTGACCAACCGGGGCTCGCAGATGTTCACTGGCCCGTGACATCTGCGAGCCCCAACTTTTTTCTAGGCACGCCAAGGTCGGTGCGCCCGTTTAGCTGGAACAGGGCAACGCAGGCGGCGACTTGAGCCGAGAGTGGACAAAGCGCACATCGCCTGAGCAAAGTGAGCGAATGTCACGCGTCATCACGGTGCTCTACGCCAGCGCCTCGGGCAATGCCGAGGAACTCGCCGCTACTACGGCGGCGCATTGGCGCGCGCGCGGCGCACAGGTGGAGTTGCACAATCTGGCTGATTTCCCGTGCGATCGCCTCACGCAAACTGACATTGCGCTCGTGCTCGCGAGCACGTGGGGCGAAGGCGCGCCGCCGCCCGATGCGGAAAAATTTTGCGCCGAACTGCGTGCCGCCAGCACGCCGTTGCCGCACCTGCACTATGCGGTGCTCGCGCTGGGTGCGTCGATGTATCGGGAATTCTGCGGCTGCGGGCGACGCATAGACGCCGACCTCGCGCGCCTTGGTGCCCACGCGCTCGTGCCGCGCGTCGATTGCGACACGAAATACAAAACCGACTTCACACGCTGGTTGACGGCGGTGGAAACTGCCCTCGCGTTGCCCGCATGAACCGCTCCGTGCCCGCCCCCTTTGCGCGCATGCTGCAGACACTTGGTCTCGGCAACACAGAGCACGCCGCCGTGGAATTGCGCAACGTCAGCGCGCCCGGTCTCGAACCGCGCACGGTGCGCCTTTATTTACCGCCGGGCGAAGTGCGCGCCGACACCCCGCTGTTACTCGCGTTCGACGGACAAACTTTGCCGCACTGGCATCTTGCCGAAACCATTTCCCAGCTCGCGCTCGAGCGCGCAATCCGTGCGCCGTTGGTGGTCGCAGTGGACGCCACGCGCGACCGTATCGAGGAATACGCGATGGCCGGTCAACGCGACTACGCCGGCCGCGGCAATCTCGCCCCTGCGTTCCAACAACTCATGGTCGGACGCGTGCTGCCGGCGGTGCGCCAGCGCTTCGGGCTGGTCGCCGCTCCGGCGCGCACGGGCGTGTTTGGGGCGTCGATGGGCGGACTCTGCGCCTTTGATCTTGCGTGGCGTCATCCGGAAATTTTCGGATTCGGCGGCGTGTTTTCCGGTTCGCTTTGGTGGCGGGCGGACAACACCGACCCCGTTGCACAACAGGCGTCGCGTCTCGCGCATTTGATGGTCCGCGCCACAGTGGCGAAACCACCGCTGCGCCTCTGGTTTCAAGCGGGCACCAAGGACGAGACGAACGACCGCGACGGCAACGGCGTCATCGATGCGATTCAGGATACGACGGAGTTGATCGACGATTTGGTGCGCAACGGATTCGAGCGCGGTCGCGATGTGCGCTACCTCGAACAAATCAACGGCGAACACAGCGAGCGCACCTGGGCGGAAGTGTTGCCGCAATTTTTGCGTTGGGCGCTGCCGCGCTGAGCGCCGTATCAACAGCCCGCTCCGGCGGGCACAAAAAAACCGAGGCACCGCGAAGGCGCATCGGTTGAAAATCTAAAACGTGAGCGGTGTTTGGCACGCGGCGCGCAAACCGACGGCGGAGTTGCGACCGGCGCGCGCAGCATCGCGAGCATGCCGGGCTCGGGGAGACACTAGGGCGACCGATCAGAACGTGTAACGGGCGCCGGCTTGGAGGAGGCGCGGCATGCCGACTTGGATGCCGCGGGTGCGGTCGACGACGTAGGTTTTGTCCGCGATATTTTTGGCCGTCGCAAAGAGCGTGAGGTTCGCGGTCGCGCGATAGTTCACCGTGGCGTTCCAAACTGTGGAGCTGGCAATGAGTCCGCGCTGGCCGTCGGGCGTGGGCGCGCCGGTGTTGGCGAAATCGGTGAACTGTTCGCCGACATGCTGCGCTTCGAGTTCCGCGTCGAATCGATGGAGCGCGTAACCGAGCGCCGCGGTGAACGTGTGTTGCGGCGCGTAGGGCTGGCGGTTGCCGGCGACGCTGCCTGGAATGGGCAGGCCGGTGGCGACGTTGGCGAACGGCGTTTTCTGCTCCGCGGTGAACACGTAAGTGTAAGCGAGGCGACCACGGAAACCGTGGGAGAAGCGACCGGTGACACCGAGTTCGAGCCCTTCGAAGAGCGCCTTACCTTGCGAGAGCGGAGTGCTGCCGCCGGCGATCGAACCGACGGCGACGAGGTTGTCGAAATCATGGCGAAAATACGCGGCTTGCAGCGACACACCGGCGAACGGCTCGGCGCGCACACCGAGTTCCGTGTTGAGCGATTTCTCCGCGTCGACGTCGGTGACGGTGCCGGTGCCGCCGATGAGATCTTCGACGCGCGGCGGCGCGAAACCGCGATGCACGCTGGCGAAAACGGTGGTGGTTTCATCTGCACGCCACGTGGCGCCGAGGCCGGGGAGGAAACGATCGAGGGAAGCGCTGCCGCCGACTCCGTTGAGGCGATTGAGGCGATCGAACGCCATTGATTCGAAGCGCGCGATCGGCGTGACGGTGAACGCGCCGAGATCGAAACGGTGCGCGGCGAACGCGGACCACGCGGAGGTTTCGCGGAAATTGTTTTCCGCAACGGTGCCGGTGCGCGCGGTGGGCGAGCTGCCGTTGATCTGGCCGCGGTCTTGTTCTTCGCGGTGAAGTTTCCAGCCGGTTTGGAACTCGCCGGCGGAGGTGCGCAGCGAGAAGCGCGGCTCGATGCCGATGGTCTCGTAGGAGCGGAGGCGACCTTGGATGCTGGCGAATTGCGTGTCGGGATTGACGCGGCGGCCGGCGAGGCGATGCTGCAGAAACGTCGCGGTGACACCGTCGATCGTGGCGATCGTTGCGCCCGCGCCGTGTTGGCCGTCTTGGCTGTTGCTCGATTGACGCCACCAATCGCGGTCGAACTTCGAGTAGTAAACGTTCGTGGTGAGATCGGCGGACTTGTTGAACTCGATGCGGTGAGTCGCGGAGAGGCCGATGCGCTTGATGTCGAAGCGGTCGTTTTTAAACGGATTGTAGCGCGGGCCGAGATTCTGGAATTCCGCCTGCGTGAGGCCGGAGTAGGTGACTTGCGAGTCTTCGGTGTAGTAGTTGGCGCGCAAGGTCAGCGTATGGCGGTCGGCGAAGCGTGTGGTGAATTTGAAATTCAGGTCGTCGATCTCGTGGTTGAGATTCTCGCGCGCGCCGTCGCCCTGTTTGTGCGAGTAGTCGAGTAACGCGCCTTGGCTGCCGGCGCGGAGGTGGCCGGTGAAAAAGCCGCGGTTCCCCGCGGAGGCTTGGAGGAAGCCGCTGGTTTCACGGGGCGCGTCGGGGGTGAGGTAGTTGATCACGCCGCCGATGGTTTGTGGGCCGAAGTAGAGGGAGTGCGCGCCTTTCAAAACTTCGATGCCGACGAAGCGATCGATCGGCGGGTGGTAATAAGATGCGTTGTCGCCATAAGGCGCGTAGGCGAGCGGCAGGCCGTCTTCGAGCAGCGTGACTTTGGTCGTGCGCGTCGGATTGAGACCGCGCAGGCCGATGTTCGGACGGAGGCCGAAGCCTTCTTCGTCGCGCACGGTGATGCCGGGCACGCGGCGCAGAGCTTCGTTGACGGAAAAGACGCGACTCTGCTCGAGCGAGGTTTCGCCTAACACGTCGGCCGCGCCGCCGATGACGGGCAGGCGATCGCGTTTGCCGATGACGTAGAAGCGCGGTTGCTCCACGATCTCCGGGAAAATTTCGGGCGCCACGGCCGGAGCCTGCACGCCCTGCGTGGCGGGCGGGAACGGTGCCTGGGCGATATCGCCGCGAATCGTTTCGGAGACGACTTTGCGGTCGGCGGGTCGCAACGGAGATGCGGTATCGTTGGCTTGGGCCAGCGGCAGGGCCGCGAGCAGTGCGCACACGGCGCCAAGTAGCGCCCGAGGAAATTGCGTGGTGGTTTGCATGGCGAAAAGGGAAGGCTTGCGGTCAGCGCAGGAGTGAAAGGAGGGATTGGAGAACTCGTGGTTCGCGACTGACGAGGTCCCCCGAGTGTCGTGCCGCAAACGAGCCGTTGGGGCGCTGGGCAATCGGGTAAGGAAGGTGGCGTAATGGAAGTTCATGAGATTCGGTCGCAGTAATGATGAGACAGAATCTCACGTCAATAATGAAACTGAGATTCTATCGCAACAAGATGACGTTTTGCCGCCTTGACTTGTGCAAGTGTATGGTTTTTAACGACTCCGTGATTCCGGAGCTCCGTATCAAATTAGCCGCAGTTGACTATAGGATAAGTTTTGGGGACAACGTTTCCGAGACCTCCCGCGTGATGGCGGCTGAGATTCGCGCGCTTGCGGCGCGGGGAAGGCGGAGTGTATTGCTGACGGATACGGCGGTGGCGACGGCGCTTAGTGCGACGATCACCGAGGCCTTCGCCGACGTGCCGACACTGCGGTTGGCAGCAGGCGAAGCGAGCAAGTCGGCGGCTTCGCTCGAAGCCGTTTGGGATTTTCTCGCGGCGCAACGCGCGGATCGTCGTTCCGTGCTTTGGGTGCTCGGCGGTGGCGTGATGGGAGACTTGGGCGGTTTCGCGGCGGCGACCTATTTGCGCGGCATCGATTACGTGCAGGTGCCGACGACCTTGCTCGCGATGGTCGATAGTTCCGTTGGTGGCAAAACCGGCGTGAATCTCCGCTCCGGCAAGAATCTGGCGGGCGCTTTTCATCATCCGCTCGCGGTGCAGATTTGTCCGGCTTTTTTGGCGACGTTGCCCGCCAGGGAGTTCAGCGCCGGGGCCGCTGAAGTGGTGAAATACGGCTTATTGGGCGACGCCCCTTTGTTCGAGCGCTTAGAGAAATTCCCGCTCACGCCCACGCATCCGGAACTCGCTTCGATCGTGCGGCGGTGTTGCGAATTGAAGGGACAGATTGTGCAGGCAGACGAACGCGAAACCGCCGCCGAAGGCGGTCGCGCGTTGCTCAATCTCGGCCACACCTTCGGTCACGCGATCGAACAGGTCGCCGGTTATGGCGAATATCTGCATGGCGAGGCGGTGGCGCTCGGTTTGGTCGGCGCGGCGCGCTTGTCGTGCGCGCTGAAACGGGTGGACAATAATGTCGTGGCTCGCACCGAGGCCAGCATGCATGCGCATGGTTTGCCGGTGCGTTTGCGGCAACCGCTGCCGGTGACGGCGTTGCTCGAGGCGATGTCGCGCGACAAAAAGAACCGCGACGGCACGCTGCGCTTCGTCGTGCTCAACGCCATCGGTCAGGCCGCCACGCGCAGCGGCGTGCCGATTGACCTCGTGCGCTCGCTTTGGCGCGACCTTGGTGCGGGCGAATGAATTTTTACTGCACCGGAACGATTACCCGGTAGCGTCTCCATTCTATGTCAGCCATCGACGAAGGCATCGTTCGCGAATACTTTGAGCAGGCCGGATTTTTTGTGCGCCAGGCGCGCAAATACGCACTGACCGCGCGGCGCGGCGCGGCGGAGGAAGTGATCGATCTGGTGGTGTTCAATCCGTCGTGGGACCGCGCGCGCAAACCGGATTTTTTTCTCTTTGCGAGCGAGCTTCCCTTCGTCAACCGCGCCATCGTCAGCATCAAAGGCTGGCACGTCGGCGGCCATTTCACGCCGAGCACACTGCGCAACCAACCCGAGATTTTTCGCTTCCTCGAAAAAAGTGTGCTGAAGGAAGCCGCGCGGTTTTTTCCTTCCGAAGGTGAAGAAGGAGTTGATGGTGAGTTGACGAAAATTCTCGTGCTCCCCGGTTTGCCGACGGCCGAGCCGTATCGCTCGCAGGCGGTCGCGATGTTGAAAGAAAAAGGCGTCGACGCCGTGATCTCGTTTCGGGCCATGCTGCTCGACCTGATCGACAACGTGGAACTCAACCGCAATTACGGGAAGAGCGACACGCTGCAGTTGATCCGCATCCTCAAAAACTACGATCTGCTGCAAGACCCGCAGCTCGACCTGCTCCCCGAGCGCGGCACGACGAAACGCAACCAGAAGTGAAATTGCTGTGATCCATCCCACTGCTCTCATTGAACCCGGCGCGCAACTCGGCGCGGACTGCGTCGTGCACGCGCACGCCATCATCACGAAGCACTGCATCCTCGGCGCGCGCGTCGTGGTGCATCCGTTCGCGGTCGTCGGCGGCGATCCGCAATTTTTGAAATTCGATCCCGCGACGCCTGCGGGGGTGCGGATTGGTGACGGCACGATCATCCGCGAACATTGCACGGTGAACCGCTCCATCTACGCGGACCAAGCGACCGTGGTCGGCGCGCGTTGTTTTCTCATGGCCAACGCGCATGTCGGTCACGATTGCGAAGTCGCCGATGAGGTCGTGCTCGCGAACAACGTCATGCTCGCGGGCCATGTGTCGGTGGGGAGTTTCACCTTTGTCGGCGGCGGCGCAGGCATTCATCAATTTGTCCGCATCGGTGAAGGAGTGATGATCGGCGGTTTGGCGCGCATCACTAAAGACGTCGCGCCATTTTTGATGGCCGCCGAGCGCGACGAAGTTCCGGGCTTCAATCTCGTCGGACTCAAGCGTCGCGGTTTTCCGCGTGCCGCGATCCTAGAAACCAAAGCGGCTTACGCGCGCGTGTTTGCCGGCGGCGATCCGCGCAAGAATGCCGTGCAAGCGTTGGCTGATGGCGTGCAATCCGCCGAGGCGCGTCGTTTTCTTGAATTTTTCGCCGCGGGTAAGCGTGGCTTCGCGCGTCCTTCGGCGACGAGCAGCGAAACGACGGCGGAGTGACGCGCCGCGCGGAACCTTCGCTTGCCATCGCGGCGCAGGTGTTGCCTGATTTTACCATGACTCCTCCCCCGCGACCTCTCGTGCTGACCTGCGGCGACCCCGCCGGCATCGGCCCGGAAATCATCGCGCACTGGATGCGCGCCCATCCGACTGAAGCATCGGGCGTCGCGGTCATCGGCCCGGCACAATGGCTGGAATCATTGCCCGCTTGTGCTGTAAAAATTCCGCTTGGCCGTGATGATTATGCTGCGGTGCCCGGCCAGCCCGAAGGCGAGGGCGCGTTGCTGGCGTGGGCGGCGATGGAGCGCGCGGCGGCCGGTTGTGTCAGTGGAGAATTCAGTGGCGTCGTGACCGGTCCCGTGAGCAAGGCGCGACTCAGTGCGATCGGTTACGAATTTCCCGGTCAAACGGAATTTTTTGCCGCGCGCTGGGGCGGAAATCCCGTGATGGCGTTTTGCGGTGGACGTCTGCGCGTCGCCCTCGCGACGTGGCACGTGCCGTTGTGCGAAGTGCCACACTCGCTCGGGCCGATGCAATTGCATCGCACGATCGCCGCCGCCGACCAACTCGCGCGCGCCGACGGCATCGCCGCGCCGCGGATCGGTGTGTGCGGCCTGAATCCGCATGCGGGCGAGGGCGGGTTGCTCGGACACGAGGAACGTGAATTGATCAACCCGACGTTGGAGCGACTGCGGGCGGAGTTTCCGCAACTTTCGCGGTGTCAGCCGAGCGACACGATTTTTGCGCGCACCTTGCGTGGAGAATTCGACGTCGTGGTCGCGCTCTACCACGACCAAGGCCTCGGGCCGTTGAAGACGATCGATTTCGACGAAGCGGTGAATGTGACGCTCGGCCTGCCGTTCGTGCGCACGAGTCCGGATCACGGCACGGCGTTCGCCATTGCGGGGCAGGGGAAGGCGAGTGGGCGCAGTTTCACCAACGCGGTGGCGGTGGCGCGGCGCTTGCAAAACGCGCGTTCGCGCCACTAGGTTGGCGGCGTGTCATCGACCACTGCAACAATCCTGCCCGAAGGCGTGCGCGAAGGTAACGAAAACCTCGTGCGCGTGACGCCGCCGGCCGCCGAGAAAATCGCGGCGTTGCAAGCGCGGGAAAAACTCGGCGATTGGCTGCGGGTGGCGATCACAGGCGGCGGTTGCAACGGCTTGAGCTATAAGATGAAATTCACCGCCGAGCCCCGCCGCGGCGATATCGTGGTGCACTCGGCCGGCGCAGCGGTGGTGGTCGATCCCAAGACCGCCCTCTACCTCAAGGGCACGGAACTCGATTACTCAGACAAGATGATCGGCGGCGGCTTCAAGTTCGCCAATCCCAACGCCAAGGCCTCCTGTTCGTGCGGCGAAAGTTTCAGTGTTTAGCCCGTCACTCTGCGTCGTGTCGGGGAAACCTTCTCAAAAAGGGGTTGTCATCCCTCTTTGGCGTGGCAAGAAATGCTGCGAACCTAGCAGCTTAGCAAACAACACTTAATGGCCCTTCCTTTTTCTTCTGGCGGCAAACGGCCGCCCTATAACCGCGGTCCGCGCACGTCTGATCCTTACGCTCACATTCGGCGCAACGCCCGAATCAAAGCCCCGCAAGTGCGCGTCATCAGTCCCGAAGGACGCCAACTCGGCGTGCTCGACACGGCCAAGGCCCTCGCCTTCGCGCAGCAGTTCAACCTCGACCTCGTCGAAGTTGCTTCCACCGCAAATCCGCCCGTGTGCCGCATCATGGACTTCGGTAAATATATTTACGAAGAACAAAAGAAGACCACGCACAACAAACCGGCCGGCGCGAAGCTGAAGGAAATCGAATTTACCGTGCGCATCGAACAGCACGACTTCATCACCAAGATTCGCCACGCCGAGGAATTCCTCGATCACGGCAACAAGGTGAAATTGCGCCTCAAATTCCGCGGTCGCGAAATGGCGCACACCGAAATCGGCTTCGACGTCATGAAGCGCGCGCTCGCCGAACTCGAGCCGATGGGCCATCCAGATTCGACACCCAAACTCAGCGGCAAACAAATCAACGTCATGTTGACGCCGAACGCGGCCAACAAGCGCAAGCCGAAGTATTACGTGCGCGAAGTCGGCGGCTCGGCTGCTCAGTCCGAGGATCAGTCGAAGGACTGAGTCCCGCTTCTAGCGATGCCTGCCGCGCGCCGGATCCGTGTGCTGGCGGTTGTGCTCGCATTAAGCATGGCGGGCAATGTGTCCGTGGCGCAAACACGCGTCACGCCGACACGTCCCGCTGCTGCGCAAATGACGTGGCACACGATTCGTTTGCGCAACGTCGACTTCGTCGATCTGCGCGAGGTCGGCGAACGTCTTGGACTGAAAATTGAGTGGAGCGCTGCCACGCGCAAATTATCGCTCAGCCGCAGCGACGACCGCGTGGTTGTTTTCGAAGCGGATAACCGCGATTGCTACCTGAACGGCATTCGCGTTTTTCTCAGCGAACGCGTCACGGCGCACCGCGATACTCTTTGGGTCAGTCGGCTCGATGTGCTCAAGACGATCGCGCCGCTCCTACGTCCGGCGGAGCAATCGCTACTCTGGCCCGCGCGTCCGCGTCTGATCGTGCTCGACGCCGGACACGGGGGCATCGACCCCGGCAAATCCAACACCACTCATAAAATCACGGAAAAAGACATGACGCTCGATGTCGTGTTGCGTTTGCAAAAACTGCTCGAAGAGCGCGGCTATCGCGTGGTGCTCACGCGCAAAGATGACACGCGTTTTGCCAACAACCCATTGATCGATCTGCAACGCCGCGCCGACTTCGCCAACAAAGCGCTCGGCGATCTTTTCCTCAGTGTGCACTTCAACGCCGTCGATCCGAAGGACGCGCATCGCGTCACCGGTTCGGAAACTTACGTGCTCACGCCGCAAGCGATGTTGTCCACCTCCGATGAAAAAAAGGACGACCTCACCGACGTCGCCTTTCCGGGCAATCGCAACGACGTCGGCAATGTGCTGCTCGGTTACCACCTGCACCGCCAACTCATCACCGACCTCCAGGCCTCCGATCGTGGCTTCAAGCGCGCGCGCTTTGCCGTGCTGCGTTTTGTGGAGAGTCCCGCCGCGTTGATCGAAGCGGCGTATCTCTCGAACGACGCCGAGGCGGCCCGCGTCGCGCAACCGGAATTCCGTCAACGCATCGCCGAAGCCATCGCGCGCGGCGTCGATAATTACAGCGCGGCACTTGACGCGTTGCGACCCGCCGAGTCGCCGTGAGGCAAACGCAGTTGCTGGAACCGCGCCTGGGCACGAACGACACGCGAATAAAAGGACGGTCGACTGTGCCGTCACCCTCTCGCGACCGCTGCAAACCATCGCCTTTTGGGAAATTGGTGTTCATTAGGGTTCATTCGTGGTTTGATTGC
>JAUXXD010000187.1 GCA_030681265.1 Candidatus Didemnitutus sp.
GTTGCGCGCGTTGGGGGCGCACCCGATTCAGGCGTTTCAACACGGCGTCTGGCCGCATGCGCGTCCCCTGGTCTGGAGTTACGCGTTGTGGATGCTCGAGTATAATCTGCGCTCGGCGGCGATCATCGGCTATGTCGGCGCCGGCGGACTCGGCGTGCTCCTGCACAGCTACCAAGAGTATTATGCGTGGGATAAATTCGCGACGGTGCTGCTTTGCATTCTCGTGCTGGTGACGGCGCTTGATCTGCTCGGCGAATGGGTGCGGAGTAAAATCACCAAGAAATCGGGTGGGCGCCCGGTTGCGGGTTAACGCCACCGGGTTCGCGCGAAGTCAGCGCCGCAGGACTTCGTCGGCGAGGCGGTCGTCGCCCTCGTTGGGCGCGGGCGTGATGCCGAGGACGGCGCAAAGCAGATTGTAGACGTGGACGTTGGACACGTCGTCGAACACGTGGCCGCGCTTGAAGGCTGGCCCCTTAGCTACGAAGAGAGCCCCCATGTTTTCATTGGCAGGATCCCAGCCGTGCGACGCGCGCGGATAGGTCAACCGCCGCCGCGCCCAACCGAGATTGCTCTCAATGTTCCAGTGGTCATCGCAGATCAGCACGACGGGAGGGATGCGCTCGTGGTTGCGGTAATGCAGGTGCTCCGGAACTTCTTCGCGCAGGTAAACTTGAATTTGTGGCGGCGCTTTCGCGCGGATCGAGGCCACCAATTCTGCCGGCGTTACCGTGCCGGGCAACGGACGCACGCCGCCGTTCGGCCCAGTGGACTCCACACGCACTTGCGAGACATCCATCAAATTCTCCAAAAACACGACATTCTCAATCGGCGTTTCAGACATGCCGTGATCGGAAACGATGACGAGATTGGTGCGGTCGCGCAGCCCGCGCTGGGCGAGACCGTCGAGGAGGCGCGCGAGCGCGGCATCGACTTCGCGCACGGCCTCACTCGTTTGCGCAGCAAGCGGACCGTGGGCATGCCCCATGTCGTCCACGACCTCAAAATACAGCGTGAAGAACTGCGGCCGTTGCTCCGGCGGCAAATCGAACCACGCGAGTAAACCATCGACGCGCTCCGCGCAGGTGAGTTTCTTGTTAAATGGTTTGAAGTGCGACGGACGGTGGCCACGGATTTCCGATTCCGAACCCGGCCAGAAAAAGCACGCGGTGCGCACGCCTTGTTTCTCGGCGGTGATCCACACCGGCTCGCCTTGGTTCCACCAATGCGTTTCCAACTTCGACATCGTGAATTTCTCCCCCGTCGTCGGTTCGAAAAACCAGTTGGCGACGATGCCATGACTTTCTGGACGCAGGCCAGTGACGAGTGTATAGTGATTGGGAAAGGTTTTCGTCGGAAACGAGGGCGTCATGCGCCGCGCGTGCGCACCGTCGGCGACGAGCGCCTGCAGCGTCGGGGCGGCGTGGTGCGCCAGATAATCCCAGCGGAAGCCGTCGATCGAGATGAAAATCAGCGGGTCGTCTGCGGCGTTGGCGCGCCCGAGCGCGCCAAGCGCGAGGAGGCAAGCGACGAAGCGAAGCAGCGGCCGGAACAGGAAACTCATCGCACGACTCTAGGATTGGCGTGCCGCCCGGCAATGCACATTCTGCGTGGCATGACAGAAGCGGAGAGACTCACGCACCTCGAAGAACGTTACGCGCACCTGCAACGGCACATGACCGAGCAGGACAAAGTGATGCTCGAACTCAGCGACGAACTCGCGCGCCTGAAAAAGGACTTCAGCCAACAGCGCGCGTTGCAAGGCAACTCACCCGTAGCCGACGCGCCGCCGCCGAGCGACGAGCGCCCTCCACATTATTGACGCGGAGCCGCGCTCAGAACAGCGCCGTGATTTCCGTGTGCCGGCCGGGTTCGAGAATGATTTCGCCGGTCAAATCGGCCACGTCGTCGTTCTTGTAGAGTTTGCAATGGACCGGGCCAACGGCGTCCTGCGACGACCAGCCCCATTTGCCGATGGAGACAAATTGCATTGCCGCTCCCTTGTCCCACGAAAGGCCCGGGCCGTCGCCGCGAATGAACAGCTTGTTGCCGATGCCAATGTAGGCGGTGGCGAGCAGGCGCGTCGCGCCATCCGCGGACGTGGCGGATTCGCGCGTCGGTGCGGCATCGCTGTCATCGGACGATTCGCTGGGGTCGAGCTCGCCGGACTCGTGAGCAAACTCAGCGGCCGCGTTTGCGGCTGTTGCGGAATTGGCGGAAATGGATTCACCGTTGGCTTCGACGGCGGCGACCACGGGAGCTGGCGCGGACGTTTCCTCGGTGGACTTCGGTTTGCGCGGCGCGCGTGGTTTGCGTGGTTTCGGCGGCTCGGACGCGACGGCGGCGGGAGAGGATTCTTCGGTGATAGACTCACTCGCGGGAGTTATCTCCACGGCGGGAGACTCATCGCAAACAGTGTTGTCGGGCAGCGAATCGGTTGAGGGAACTTGGCTTGCCGCAGGTGCGCTGGCCGCACGGGCGAGTCGCGCGTCGAGGGCGCTGAGGTGACGGGCAAATTTTTCCTCCAATTGCGCCGAGGTTTCCGCCGTGGCGATTTGCAACTGTTGGAGCGTGGCTTCAGCGGCGGTGAATTGCTGGCGCGTGGCGACTTCGAGCGCGGCCCAGTCGGCGGTCGCCTTGATGATTTTCTCGGCGGTGGCTTTGAGTTGCGCACTGTTCGCCGAGCGGAGTTCTTCGAGTTCATTTTCGAGGGCTTCGCGGTCGCTCTCGTCCTTGTTGGTCAGCGCGTCGTTAAATTCCGCGAGTTTTTCCTGCATCCGGTAGGGCAGGGTCTCGGCTTCGCGCGAGGCTTTATGCACGGCTTCTTCAACGGCTTTGATTTGAGCCGCGGTGCGCGCGAGACTTTCGGTGGCGGCGTGGAGCCGCGCGATCTGTTCGTTGACGCGTTGGCGTTCGCCTTCCGCCGCGTCGGCGTGCTCGGCGGCGTAATCGACGAGGAACGGCACGAGGCTGATGATCGCCGCGAGGCTCACGCAGAGCACGGCGCTGACGAACGGCAGCGGCGCGTAGGGATCCTTGGCGAAGTAGACGATGACGGCGGCGATCAGCAGCAGGCCGGCGTCAACAGCGAGAAAGATCCATTTCGAGAGGCGGGGGGCGGGTTCGAGATTCATGGGTGAGTCGCGCGCTGGCACGTTTTCATTCGGAGCGGCCACTTTCTCAAGGCTAAAGCGGCGACGGAGTGGGGGAATTCGCCGCTTGTGATGGAGGTTCGGTGCGACAGGCTGCGGTTGTCTCATGAATTTTCCCCATTTCGTGCGCATTGATCGGGAGGGCCGGCCGCGGGACGAACACTACGTGGTCCACGCCGCCGAGCCGAAATTTACCGTGGAACTCAGCGCGGATAAGAGCGCGTCAGGCGAACTGAGTGCGGGCGTGATCAAGCGCGTGTGCGTGCCGAATTCGTGGGCGGGCGACTATGGCAAATACGCGAAATTGTTGACGAAGGCGCAGGAATTTTTCGCGGAGTCGGGTCGCGCGCAACGTTCGCCTCGCGCGTGATCAGCGGTTGAGTGCGCGCCAGGTCATCGCGACGAGCGAGAGCAGCATGCCGATGCGAATCGAGCCTTCGAAAGTGAGCGCCACGAGTGTCCACTTCAGTCCGGTGGCCGCGCGCACGCCGTAGCCGATCGCAGACACCGCGAGTAACACGGCACCTTGTGCGCGACCGACGGGATGCAGGAGCAACGTGGCCATCCAGACGTAATACGCGAGCAGTCCGCCGGCCCAGAACAGCGCGACGCGGCGGGACATCGGCAGTTCGCGCGGATCGACATTGGCCTTGATGCGTCGGATACCGAGGTAGCGTTCGGCGATGACCAGTTGCCAAAGTTCGAAGGCAAAGAACAACGGGGCGAGCAAGGCGAGAGGATTCACTGCCCCCAGCATCGGCGGCCACACGCGGCGCGCCAAGAAATTTGCGAACCCACAACACCACGCCGCCGCCGCCGCGCAGGGGTGAGCCAAACAAGTTTGTAACGTATTATATTACAAACCGGCTCGGTGTGGCTTCCCGTAGCTATGTTCGCGTCTACTTCGGCACTTACTCGCGGTCGGGTTCGGGGAAGGTGATGCGCTTGGCGTCGCCGTTGGGGGCGAAGGTGAGGGTGACGCGGCGGGGGCCGTCGCGCACGGTGACGGTGTTGTGCTGGCCCGTGAATGTTTCTTGGAGCAACGCGTGGCGGAGTTGCGCGCCGTCGGGGCCGCCGGGGAGCGGAAATTCGCAAAAGAGCCAGAGGCTTCGCTCGCCGTCGCCGCGGTCGAATGCACGGCCAACCCACTGCAAGATTTGCGGCAGCCCTTCGCGACTCAGCACACGAAAATGCGCGGTGATGTAGTCGTGCAGCGCAGCGTCGAGTTCAGTGGTGGGTGTTTGTTCGTAGGAAATTTCGCGGCCGGTGTGCCGGTGCAGCGCGAGGAGGAGATCGTCGGCGAAGACGTTGAGCGCGACTTCGAGGCGTTGCGTTTCGCGGCGGTAATCGGCCTCGGCGTGCGAGGTGTGCACGGGATGCGCGATCAACGACGTCGCGCCGCCAAGTGAGGCGAGTGCAAACAATAGACGAAGACCAAGTTGCCGAAACAGAGTCACGGGAATCAGAGGTGGCGGGGGAGCGAATGGACGGCGTCGATTGGCCGAAGCGCGCGTCCGGCGGGTT
>JAUXXD010000072.1 GCA_030681265.1 Candidatus Didemnitutus sp.
ATTAAAGCGGGAAACGGGGCGCGCTGGATTTCTGAGCACCGCGATGAAGCAAGTGGGTAAAGAAAAAGCCGCGACTGGCGTCGCGGCTTGGAAAACTAATCGAGTCGTGGCTTACGACTGCGCGGGCTCGGAGGGGGCTTCGGCGGCGGGAGCCGCGGCTTCAGCTGGTGCTGCTGCGGGCTGTTGCGCTTCGAGTTCCTTCATCGCGGCGCGACGGCTGAGGCGGACCTTGCCGGAGCGTTCGTCGATGCCGATGCACTTCACCGTGATGGCGTCGCCTACTTTGACGACGTCTTCGGTGCGGCGCACGCGCATGTCGGCGAGTTCGGAGATGTGCACGAGGCCTTCCTTGCCCGGCATGCATTCGACGAAAGCGCCGAATTCCTTCACGCCGGTGACGCGGCCGGTGTAAATCTTGCCCATCTCGATTTGGGAACCGCCGCCGCAGAGAGCGTCGATTTCCTGCACGGCGCGGTTCATGGCGTCGGCGTTGTTCGAGTAGATGAAGACCTTGCCCGAATCGTCGTCGGAGATGTCAATCTGCGCACCGGTCGTTTCCGTGATGCGGCGGATCGTCTTGCCACCGGGTCCGATGAGCAGGCCGATCTTTTCCGGATCGATCTGGATCGTTTGGATGCGCGGCGCGTATTGGCTGAGGTCCTTGCGGGGAGCCGGCAGCGAGGCGAGCATCGACTTGAGGATTTCGATGCGGGCGTCGCGCGCTTGCATGACGGCAACCTTGGCGATTTCGAACGGCAGGCCGTTGATCTTGAGATCGAGTTGGAAGCCGGTGATGCCCTTGGTCGTGCCGGCGATCTTGAAGTCCATGTCGCCGAAGTGATCTTCTTCACCGAGGATGTCGGTGATGGTGGTCCACTTGGTGATGGCGCCGTGGGCGTCCATCTCGGTCATCAAGCCGCAGGAAATACCCGCGACCGGAGCGAGGATCGGCACGCCGGCGTCCATGAGAGCCAAGCAACCGCCGCAGATCGACGCCATCGAGGTGGAGCCGTTGGAGGCCATGATCTCGGAGACGACGCGAATGGAGTAGGGGAACACATCTTCCGGAGGCAGAATCGGCACGAGCGAACGCTCGGCGAGGGCACCGTGACCGATTTCGCGGCGGCCGGGACCAATGAAACGGCCGGCTTCGCCAACCGAGAACGGCGGGAAGTTGTAGTGGAGAATGAAGCTCTTCGAGGTGGCACCGCCGGTGAGGCCGTCCATGTCCTGCGCTTCCTTCGTCGGCCCGAGGGTGACGAGGGCGATGTTTTGGGTGTCGCCGCGTTGGAACATGGCGGAACCGTGGACGCGCGGCAGCACGCCGACTTCGGATTGCAGCGGGCGCAGGGACTTCGCGTCGCGCTTGTCGGAGCGGATGCCCTTGGCGAGCACGGTCTGACGGTAGGCTTTGTATTGGAGGTCTTCGAAGACGACGTTGAGGTCGACATCGGTGAACTTGCCTTCGCCGAGCTCGGCAACGAGAGCGGCCTTGGCTTCGTCCTTGAGCAACTTGATGGCGGCGGTGCGGATCGGGCGATCCTTGCCGAAGATGGCATCGGAGATGCGTTGCGCAGGGACGACGCGTTCGATGATGGCGCGGGCCTCCGGCGTGGCGCCGACGAGCTTGAAGGTGGCCTTCGGTTTGCCGGCGAGCTGCATGAGCTCGCGGATGGCGGCGATGATGGGCTGGATGGCCGTGTGGCCGAACGCGAGGGCCTCGATGAACTTATCCTCGGGGATCTGGTCGGCGGAGCCTTCGATCATCAGCATGTCCTTCTCGTTGCCGACGTAGATCAGGTCGAGCGAGGAGGAGAACATCTGTTCGATCGTCGGGTTGGCGACGAACTGGTCGTCGATCAGCGCGACGCGGACGCAGCCGATCGGCCCGTTCCACGGAATGTCGGAGATGGCGAGGGCGGCGCTGGCGCCGTTGACCATCGCGATGTCGGAGTCGTTGATCAAATCGGCCGAGAAGAGCTGGCCGATGATCTGCACTTCATTGAGGAAACCCTCAGGGAAGAGCGGGCGGCAAGGACGGTCACAGAGACGGGAGATCAAGATCTCGCGCTCGGTTGGACGGCCTTCGCGCTTGAAATAGCCGCCGGGGAAACGGCCGGCCGCGGCATACTTGTCGCGGTAGTCGCAGGTGAGGGGGAAGAAGTCCTGGCCGGGGCGCATGGTTTGCGCGGCGCAGGCCGTGACGAAGACGTTGGTTTCGCCAACGTTGACATTGACGGCGCCGCCCGCGAGTTGGGCGATCGAACCGGTGGAGAACGTGAGCCCGAGACCGGGCACCGTGACTGAGTGTTTCTGATTCATGTATTATTTCGGATGTGCGCCTGTTGCGGCCGGTCCGACTTGGTGTCGGCGGGGCGGGCAAGTTGCCCGACCAGCAGGTCGAGGCGCGGGGTGATGTGACCGTTTCGGTCCACCTCGGAATCAGTTCTCGGGAAATTTCGGATTGCGGTCCCAGCGCGGCTGGGGCGGCAAGCGGAAATGTCCCGGTGAACTGGTCGGTGAGATGAACAAAAGGCGGCCCGTCGGTGGGCCGCCTTTCGTGAAAGCGGGTTACTTGCGCAGATTAAGCTTCTGCAGCAGTTCGTTGTATTTGGCGAGGTCTTCGCGCTTGAGGTAATCAAGCAGCTTGCGACGACGGCTCGCCATCTGGAGAAGGCCGCGGCGGCTATGGAAATCCTTACGATGCGTGCGCAAATGCTCGGTCAAGTGATTGATGCGAGCCGTGAGCAGCGCGATCTGGACGTCGCTGGAGCCGGTGTCCTTCTCGTGGGTTTTGTATTGAGCAATAACTTCTGACTTAACGGGTTGTGACATGGTTTAGTTGGTTGATAACGCGGTCGGGTGGGGGAGCTTTCGCTCCGTATCGTCCGCTTTTAAAGGCCGACGATACCGTTAGTGTCCGGTTGCCCGAACTGACCGTGGTGGGAGGCTGCGACCAGCAGACTTCCACTAACGCAAGCCGCCATTAACCAAAGCCGCACCAGTCGGGGCAAGGATAATTTTGCCTCGGCCCTCGCTCGGTCGCACTTATCCTGCGCGCAAAGTCAGTCCGCGGATGGCGCCGCAGCCGGGCAACTTGCGCAACTTCTCTAAAATGCTCTGGCGGTGTTGGAAGAGTTCATTGCGCACGACGGCGTGCGACGCCAACACGAGCAACAACCCGCGCTCCACCACGACGGGGTGGGAGTAGGAGGCATTGGCCTTGCCGACCAGTTCCGGCCATTTTTCTCGGATGCTGTGTTCCAGCGAGTCGTGGCTGATGCGGTATTTGACGAGCAACTCGTCAATCAGCCCCGCTAACTCCGCCGTCTTCCGCACGCGCGAGCGGCCGCGGTCCTCCGGCACGCCGCGCAGTCCGGCGATGAGGTTTTCCACCTCGCGCGAAAATCCCTTGGGCTCCTTCATGCCAATTCAGCCTGTTCGAGCGAGTTGAGCAGGCGACGGTCTTCCACGCAAATCAGTCGCGGTGGGGTTGACGGATGAACAAACATGTGAAGAGGAGGCGAATAGGAACGACATCAGTTCGCCGACGAATTTTGGCGGTCGTAAAGCGATTTGTAGAGCTCGTTGTCGGCGTAGAGAGAGGCGTGGTCGCCTTGCGCGACGAGGCGGCCTTTGTCGAACACCAGAATCATCGACGCGTCGCGAATCGTGCTGAAGCGATGCGCAATGATTAGCACCGTCTTGCCGACGACGAGATGGCGCAACGCGTCCTGCACCGCGGCCTCGCTGTCGGAATCGAGTGCGCTCGTCGCTTCATCGAGGATGAGCACGGGGGCGTTGCGCAGGAAGGCGCGGGCGATGGCGATGCGTTGTTTCTGACCGCCGGAGAGCAGGGCGCCGCGTTCGCCGACGATCGTGTCGTAACCTTGGGGCAACGTAGTGATGAAATCGTCGGCATGCGCCGCGCGTGCCGCAGCCATGACTTGTTCGCGTGTCGCCGTTTCGAGGCCGAGCGCGAGGTTGTTGAAAATGGTGTCGTTGAAGAGCACGGGCTCCTGCGAAACGAGCGCGATGTTGCGCCGCAAATCCGCGAGGCGCAGCGCGCGCACGTCGTGGCCGTCGAGCGTCACACCGCCCTGCGCCGCTTCGTAGAAACGCGGCACGAGGTTCGCAAAAGTCGTTTTGCCCGCACCGCTCGGTCCGACCAGTGCGCAAACCGTTCCCGCCGGAATCCGCACCGTGACTTCCTCGAGCGCGGGACTGTCGGCGTTGTCGCCGTAGGAAAATGACACTTTCTCAAACGCCAAATCACCGCGCAACCGATCCACAACCACCGGCGTCGCCGGATCCGCGATGAGCACTGGTGCATTCAACACGACTTCGAGCCGGTCGAGCGACGCCTCGCCGCGTTTGAGCTCGCTATTGAGTGCGCCGAGTTTTTTCACCGGCTCGTAACTCATGTAGAGCGCCACGATGATCGCGATAAACGATTCGAGTTTCACGTCGGCCCCGTAGGCGAAAACCAGCGTCGCCGCGATGCCGGTGGCGGAGAGCACTTCGATGGCCGGCGTGAGGGCCTGCGCATACTTGATGATGTTCATCTGCGCCTTCACCAGCGCGCTGGTCGTTACGCCGAACCGGTGCGTTTCCCGCGCTTCGAGTCCGAAGGCGCGAACTTCGCGTGCGGCGGCGAGATTTTCCGAGAGTTGCGAAGTGACGTTGCCGAGCTGCGCCTGCATCTGCTCGGCGCGGCGCACGACTTTGCGGCCCACATAACGAATCGGCAACACGGCGAGCGGCACGGTGGCGAGACACACGAGCACGAGCCACACGCCTTCGGTCGCCACTGCCTGCCACACCAAATACCCGATCGCGGCGATCAGCGTTATCGGTTGCTTCAAGCCGTCGTTGGCGAGCACTGTGAGGGTGTTTTGCAACTGCGCCGTGTCGGCCAGTCCGCGCGAAATCAAATCGCCCGTGCGGCGGTTCTGCACAAACGACAGCGGCAACACCTGCAGCTTGCGAAAATAATCGAGCCGCACCGCTTCAAGAATACGCGTGCCGGTTAATGTGACATAGTAGCTGTTGAGGTAGCCGGTCACTCCGCGCAGCAAAAAAACCAGGGGGATGGCCAACGCGATCGCGGCGATCACGCTCGTGGGCAATGCTGGCCCAGTGCGGTCGAAGATTGGCGGAAATACGTAATTTACCATCGCCGGCAAACCGAGTCCGCTGCTCGCGCCGTAGAGCAACCCGTAGAACACCGCCGTGAAAAACGTGCGGCGGTTATCCAGCAGGTAGCGGAAGTAGGGACGGAAACGACGGAGAGTCATGGGCGCGCCGAGAGCGTTAGTCCTTGGCGGCGCGCACGTCGAGTGCGTCCCGCAGTCCGTCACCGAGGAAGTTGAGCGAAAACAAGGTCAGCGAAAACACGCCGCCGGGAAACACCAGCAGCCACCAATACTCCTCCATCTTCTCCGCGCCGTCCTTGATCAAGGTGCCCCACGAACTCATCGGCGGCTGCACCCCGAGTCCGAGGAAACTCAAAAACGCCTCCAGCAACATCACCGCCGGAATCGTCAGCGTCGTGTAAACGATGATCGGCCCGAGGATGTTGGGAATCAGGTGGCGGAAGATGATGCGGCGGTTGCCGTAGCCGAGCGACCGCGCCGCTTCGATGAATTCCATCTTCTTCAACGACATGATCTGCCCGCGCACGATCCGCGCCATGGTCAGCCACTCCACCGCGCCGATCGCGAGAAAGAGCAAGATGATGTTCCGTCCGAAAACCACCATCAGCAGAATCACAAAAATCGTGAACGGCAGCGCGTAGAGAATATCGACGAAGCGCATCATCACGGCGTCGAGCTTGCCACCGACATAACCCGCCACCGCGCCGTAAAACACGCCGATGGTCAACGCCACCAGCGTCGCACTCAGCCCCACGCCGAGCGAAATGCGCCCGCCGTAAAGCATGCGGACCAGCAAATCACGCCCGAGCGTGTCGGTGCCGAGCCAGTGCGCGAATGACGGCCCGCTCGCGCCGAGTTCGAGATTCTGGTCCTGATAAGAAACATTGAAAAAATACGGCCCCGCCAAGCAGAGCACCGTCAAGACAAGCAGCACCACGCCGCCCGTGAGCGCGAGACGGTTCTTCTGCAAGCGATGCCACGCATCCGCGCCGAGCGAGTGACTTGGCTCAGGCGACTCGGGGGCCGCAGCAGTGGCTGGATGAGCGGAAGACATCGGCTCAGCGGGTCACCACGCAAGACACCAAAGACACGAAAGCAGTAGGGATCGGGAGTTTTTCATTTAGCGTTTTTCGTGGGCCCCCAGCTCATTCGAATTTCAGCTTCGGGTTGAGCCACACCTGCACGATGTCGACCACGAGGTTGAGCAACACGATCAGCGTTGCGTAGAGAATCACCGTGCCGAGCACCAGAGTGTAATCGCGATTAAACGCACTGTTCACGAACTGCCGCCCGAGTCCGGGAATTTGAAAAATCGTTTCGATCACAAATGAGCCGGTCAAAATGCCCGCGATGGCCGGCCCGAGAAACGACACCACTGGCAGCAAGCCGCCGCGCAGCGCGTGTTTGAAGATGATGCGCGCCTCTGACGCGCCCTTGGCCCGCGCCGTGCGGATGTAGTCCTGGTTCAACACTTCCAGCATTCCGCCACGCGTCAGGCGCATCACATAGGCCGCGTAAACGAAACCAAGCGTGAGTGCCGGTAACACGCGGTCCGACCACTCATACCAACCCGAGGCGTTGAACCATCCCAGTTGCAACGCAAAGCACAACACCAGTAACGGCCCCATCACAAACGTCGGCACGCAGATGCCGACCATACCGACCGAACTGCAGAGGTAATCGAGCGCGCTGTTCCGCTTCACCGCCGCCAGCACGCCGAAACTCAGGCCGAGCACCAGCGCGACGACGAGCGCGAGTCCGCCCAACTCGAGCGACACCGGTAAGGTGTCCGCAATGATTTCGTTGACCGTGCGGCTGCTGTTTTGAAACGACGGCCCCAAGTCGCCGCGCGCGAGGTTGCCGAGGTAGTTGAGGTATTGCTTCCACAGCGGCTGATCGAGGCCGTAGTGCGCTTCGAGATTGCGCATGACTTCCGGTGCCAGCGCCTTCTCCGCCGTGAACGGCCCGCCCGGCACGAAACGCACCATGAAGAACGTCGCCGTGATGATGAGCAACATCACGGGGACCGTCTGTAGCAGCCGATAAAAGGCGAATCGAAGCACGCGAGAAGATGAAGCACCTGCGAACACGGACGCCAGACGGAAAACACCGCTGGCCGAAAGTGAAGATAGGACGGCGTCCGTCGATGGGTCTTGCGGCTATTCTTCCGTCGTCGCGAGCGGCACCCACCCTGGCGAGCACGCACACCGGTCCTAGGGGAGTGAAATTACCGAACCCCAGCGACGGGTAAGCCTCGGCCGAAAAAGCAGGCAACGGCCTAGGGAGAATTTCGAGGTTCCGACCAAGGGGCCCGCCCCCAACCAACCGATCAGCACCTGGCGCGTGCGCCCCATACAGCGTGATCTCGGCCGCGGGCGCCAGAAACGCCGCGAGAATCACGATGATCAACTTGGTTCGTCGCGGAACCGCGAGTGACGGCAACGCGAAATTCAGCCCGCGCAACACCTCGTAATGCAACAGCGTCGTGCCGACCACCAACAAGGCACAAGTGCTGAAGGCGGAAAATACGGCATGGCGATGGGGCGGAGTCTAGTTAGTGCGCCGGATTCTGGATTAACTCCACCACTCGCACCTCAGCGGTGTCGGTTGGCCAGATGCTGTTCCACCACCTCGATGATGCGATCAAACGCCGATTCCGGCGACAGCATGCTGCGGGTGATGGCTGCGCGCCCGTTGTTGGTGGTCAGCAGCAACGTCTTCTGCCCCGCGACTTCCTGCAAGGCCGCGCCGGTGATGTCGGTGAACGCGACCCGTTGCACAGTGGGCCGCCAGAACCCGCGCGGTATTAGCAAGTGATCGGGCGCAAGCACGAGCACCGTCTTTTTCGCCGCGCCGTGCAGCAAAGCGGCGATCGCTGCGATGACGAAGAGGGTCGAGGTCACCGCCAGCCCCGCATAGAAACGGCCCGCTCCCACCGCGCCCAGTTCGATGATGCCATTCAGCACCAAACCGCGGTCGTTGGTTGACCACAGATGGAGGAACCACGCAGCGCACACACCGAAAAATAATCCAGCGAGCAACATCGGAGTCGTCTTCGCACGGTAGGGAAATGATTCGTTCATCGCCGGAGCAAAACAAACTGCCGCAGCGCCGTGTCAATTTCGGAGTGGTTTGGATGTGCGATTATCAATCCGCGTGATTCACGCCACCGGACGGATTTCGCTTACCTGATTCGTCGGCGCGACTGACGAGTAATTGGCAATGTCGGCGACGATCTCCGTCGCGTGCGGACCGAAGGCCGCTTGGAACGCCGGCACGGATTCAAATTCCAGGTGAGCGATTGCCGTGAAAGGCGCCGGATCCCCCGGCCCGCCGCCACCGAGGCCGACATCGACGGAAAAATTGCGCAACGCCGCGCCCAGTCGCCCCCGCACCAACGGCAGATGTGTGTTCTCATAATACGCCCAATCAAAAGTGGCACCGGCTTGGTTGGGATAGAAGACGCTGACTCGGATCATGGAGGGACGGGGTTGGAGGATTGAAGGCTGGAACAAGTTAACCACGAATGCGCACCAAAGGACACAAACGAAGTTGCTGAACCCCGTGAGCAGAAGTATGTTTGAAATGAGGCGACGTGGTGCGAATTGGTGCGATGTGCTGTGGATTGAACGACTTGCACCGAGGCGCGGCATTCATTTCAAAAATTAAGCCGACCTCCCTTCGGAAGTCGGCTTAAAAAT
>JAUXXD010000073.1 GCA_030681265.1 Candidatus Didemnitutus sp.
ATTTTTAAGCCGACTTCCGAAGGGAGGTCGGCTTAATTTTTGAAATGAATGCCGCGCCTCGGTGCAAGTCGTTCAATCCACAGCACATCGCACCAATTCGCACCACGTCGCCTCATTTCAAACATACTTCTGCTCACGGGGATTGTGCGCGGGCGGGCGGCCCGGTGCAGCGCGAGGCTAGTGGCGCGGGGATAATTTCACCACAGCCCGGACGGCGGCGACCAGTGCTTCGGGGCGGAACGGTTTGACCAGCTTGCCGCTGATCCCGAGTTCCGCGAGGCGTCCCAGAATCGCGTGGTCGGCGGGCGAGGTCAGCATGATCACGGGGAGGTCGCGCAACGTGTCGTTGGAGCGCATCATCTCGAGCAATTCCAAACCGCCCATCACTGGCATGCTGACATCGAGCAGCACGAGGTCGGGCAGGGCCTTTTCCATCGCGTAGAGGGCGTTGAAGCCGTTGGTCGCTTCGGCGGTCTCGCACGCAAATGGGCTCAACGCGCGCTCCGCGAGCAGGCGCACGGCCTTGGCGTCATCGACGGTGAGAATGCGCAGGCGCATGGGAAAGGTTGGTCAACCGACCCACGTGCGGGCGTTGTAAAAGAGTTTCATCCACGGTGAATCTTCCGGCCAGTCGCTTGGCGCCCAGCTCATGCACGCGGAACGGAAAACGCGTTCGGGATGCGGCATCATAATGGTGACACGGCCCGAAGTGGTCGTGAGCGCCGTCATGCCAAACGGCGAGCCGTTGGGATTGAGCGGGTAGTGTTCGGTGACAGCGTGATGATTATCGACGAAACGCGCCGCGACCAGACCGGCGGCATGGCACGCGTTGGCAGCGGCGGCATCGGGAAATTCAGTGAATCCTTCACCGTGTGCCACCGCGATGGGCAACACGGAACCTTCCATTCCGGCAAGCAGCACACTCGGACTCGGTTCGATGCGCACCGAAACGTAACGCGCTTCGTAGCGTTCGCTCTGGTTTTGCACAAAGCGTGGCCAGTGGGCGGCGCCGGGAATGATGGAGTGCAGATTGCTCATCATCTGGCAGCCGTTGCATACGCCGAGGGCGAAGGTGTCGGGCCGGGCGAAAAACGCCGCGAACTCCGCGCGTGCGCGCTCGTGGAACAAAATGCTCTTCGCCCAACCTTCGCCCGCGCCGAGCACGTCGCCGTAACTGAATCCGCCACACGCCGCGAGGCCGCGGAAATCCGCAAGCGACACGCGGCCGCTGAGAATATCCGTCATGTGCACGTCGACGGCGCGAAAGCCCGCGCGCGTGAAGGCAGCGGCCATCTCGACTTCGCCGTTGACGCCTTGCTCGCGCAAAATGGCGACGGCGGGACGCGCGGCGTTCGCCGTAATAATCGCTGGCTTCATCGCGTGGAGATCGAAGCTCACGTGCGGCTTGAGGCCGGGATTGGTGGCGTCGAGACGGAGTTGATGTTCCTGCGCGGCGCACGCGGGATTATCGCGCAGCGTAGCCATGCGCTGCGTGACGTCGGACCACAACGCGCGGAGTTTGAAAAGATTTTCTTCGATCAACACCTGGCTGTTACGCGTCACGCGGAACGTGTGGCTGGCGTTCAACGTGCCGAGGCGACTGACGCAGGTTTTGAGGCCGCGTTCGCGCAACGTCAGGAAAACGGTATCGCAGTCGCTTTCGCGCACTTGAATTACCGCGCCCAACTCTTCGTTGAAGAGGGTCGAAAACGCTTCGTGGCGCGCGGGGATTTCGAGATCGACGCCGGTGTGTCCGGCGAACGCCATTTCCGCGAGCGTCGCCAACAGCCCGCCGTCGGAGCGATCGTGGTAAGCGAGGAGTTTGCCGTCCCGTCCGAGTAGTTGAATCGCGTTCCAGAAATTCTTCAAATCTTCAGGGCGATCCAGATCAGGTGTTGTCTCGCCGAGTTGTGAGACGACTTGCGCCAGGATGGAACCGCCAAGACGGTGCTGGCCGCGCCCAAGATCGATCAGGAGCAGCACGGTGTTGTCGAGTCGCTGCAGTTGTGGCGTCAGCGTGCGGCGAATATCGGCCACGGCGGCGAATGCGGAAACCACGAGCGAGACCGGCGCGGTCATGCGCTTGGATTTGGCACCATCCTGCCAGACCGTGCTCATGCTCAGCGAATCCTTGCCGACGGGAATGGTGATGCCGAGGGCGGGGCAGAGTTCGAGACCGACGGCTTGCACCGCGGCATAGAGATCGGCGGCGTCGCCGGGCACGGCCGGTGCGGCCATCCAGTTTGCGCTCAAGTTGACGCGACCGAGATCGCCGATTTGGGCGGCGGCGAGATTGGTCAGCGCTTCGCCGACAGCCAGACGTGCGGCCGCGGCGGAGTTGTTGAGTGCCACGGGAGCGCGCTCGCCCACGGCCATCGCTTCACCGGTGAACACATCATAGGCCGCCGCTGTCACGGCGCAGTCCGCCACGGGAATTTGCCACGGGCCAACCATTTGATCGCGGGCAATGAGCCCGCCGAGCGTGCGGTCGCCGATGGAAATAAGAAAGGTTTTATCAGCGACGGTCGGGTGCGAAAGCACGCGGCGCACCGCTTCCGCGAGCGTGATGCCGGCGAGATTCAGTGGCACTTGCGGACGCGCCAACGAGGTTTCCGCGCGATGCATGCGCGGCGGTTTGCCGAGTAACACATCGAGCGGGAGATCGATCGGCGTGTTCTTGCACAGCGGATCTTCGACGACCAGACGGCGCTCTTCGGTCGCTTCACCGACGACGGCGAACGGCGCGCGCTCGCGGGCGCAGAACCCGGCGAACGTCGCGAGACGATCCGCCGGCACGGCGAGGACGTAGCGTTCCTGCGACTCGTTACACCACAGTTCCAGTGGTGACATGCCGGGTTCGTCGCTTGGTAATTGGCGCAAGTCGAAGCGCCCGCCGCGGCCCGCGTCGTTGACGAGTTCCGGCAGCGCGTTGGAGACGCCGCCCGCGCCGACATCATGAATGAAGGAAATCGGATTTTCGTCCCCGAGAGCCCAGCAGCGGTCGATCACTTCCTGGCAACGGCGTTGCATTTCCGCGTTGTCGCGTTGCACACTGGCGAAATCGAGGTCTTCGCTGCCGTGGCCGCTCGCGATCGAACTCGCCGCGCCGCCGCCGAGGCCGATCAACATGGCAGGTCCGCCGAGCACGATCAATTTGTCGCCGGCATTGATTTGCCCTTTTTGCACGTGGTCGGCGCGGATGTTGCCGTAGCCACCCGCGAGCATGATCGGCTTGTGGTAGCCGCGGAGTTCGGGCCCGCGTGCGCCGGGGACGGTTTGCTCGAAGGTGCGGAAATAGCCATTGATCGCGGGGCGGCCGAATTCGTTGTTGAACGCCGCGCCGCCGAGCGGGCCTTCGAGCATGATGTCGAGCGCGGAGGCGATGCGGCCGGGTTTGCCGTTATCCTTTTCCCACGGTTGCACGGCGCCGGGCAGGCGCAGATTGGATACTGAAAAACCGACCAGCCCCGCTTTGGGTTTCGCGCCGCGGCCGGTGGCGCCTTCATCACGGATTTCACCGCCCGAGCCGGTGGCGGCACCGGGGAAGGGCGAAATCGCCGTGGGGTGATTGTGGGTTTCGACTTTGCAGAGCAGGTGGATGTCCTCGTCGTAGGTCACATAGTCGTTCGTGCGCGGATCGGCGAAAAACCGGCCGCCGCGCGAACCGGTGATGACGGCGGCGTTGTCTTGGTAGGCGGAGAGGATGCCAGCAGCGTGCCGCTCGTAGGTGTTTTTAATCATCTGGAACAACGAGTGGGCCTTGGCGACTCCATCGATTGACCAGGAGGCGTTAAAAATCTTGTGGCGGCAGTGCTCGGAATTGGCCTGCGCAAACATCATCAGCTCCACGTCGTGCGGGTCGCGGCCGAGTTTGGTGAAGGCGGCGACGAGGTAGTTGATTTCGTCCTCGGCAAGGGCGAGCCCGAGTGAGGTGTTGGCGGCGACGAGGGCGGCGCGACCTTCCGCCAGCACCGGCACGCGGGCGACGGGGCGCGGTGATTCGTGGCGGAAGAGCACGGCGCAGCTCTCGAGATCGCCCAACACGATTTGCGTCATACGGTCGTGCAAGCGGGCTTGGAGCACGCGTTGTCGCGCCGGATCGAGGATAGTGTCGTCGGACTGGAACGCGAACTGGTAGGCCACGACGCGTTCGATACGCGCGATGCTGGCGAGGCCGCAGGTGTGCGCGATGTCGGTGGCTTTGGATGACCAAGGGGATAGGGTGCCGGGGCGTGGTGAGACGACTTGGAGCAATCCGGCGACCGACGAAGCCGCGCGACTTGGGCCGTAGGTGAGAAGTTTCCCGAGGATCGCGGACTCCGCCTGGGTTAACTCGCTGCTGGTTGCCACGACGTGGGCGAAATCGGCGCTGACAGCGCTCACAGGCAAGCCGTCGCTGACGAGGTCCTGCAAGAGTTTTTGCAGGCGGAAGGGGGAGAGAGCTGGAGAGCCGCGGAAAATCAGCATGACGTCGCAGGGTTGTCCCTGAACTGACAAGGCGCGTCAAGTAGTGGAACCGGCACCGCACAGTCCGACTGGGGGCACTGTGCCGGTCTTATGGCGGAAAAACCGGAGAAAGCCGTTGACCAAACTTTCGGCGGCGCGGAATCTGCCGCTTTATCCGCTGCTTGATGACACAAACGAGGAGACCAACCGAGGCTTCCCACTCGTTGCTGCGGCGACGAGCCCGGGGTGTGGCGTGTCCGGTGCAAGCGGTGCCCAAGCTTTCCGCTCATGAGTGATTTTCTTTCCCACGAATGCGGTATCGCACTGGTGCGGCTCAAAAAGCCGCTCGCCTACTACCAAGAGAAGTATGGTTCGCCGCTGTGGGGTCTCTACCAACTTTTTCTGTTGATGGAGAAGCAGCACAATCGCGGACAGGACGGCGCGGGCGTGGCTTGCGTGAAATTCGACATGGCGCCGGGCGAGCCCTACATGTTTCGCGAGCGCAATGTGGAATCGAACCCGCTCGATAAGATTTTTCAGCCGTTGGTCGCGCGCTACAATGAACTCCAGGCGTCCGGCACGGTGCATCCGGAATTCCCGGAGACAGTAAAGCGGCACTTCGATTTTTGCGGCGAACTCTACCTTGGTCACCTGCGCTACGGCACCTCCGGCGGCTACAACCTCAGCGCGTGCCATCCGTTTTTCCGCCGCAGCTCGTGGCCGACGCGCAACCTCGTGCTCGCGGGCAATTTCAACATGACCAACACGGCGGACCTCAACGCGACGTTGACCGCGACCGGCCAGCATCCGATTTTTGCGACGGACACACAGGCGCTGTTGGAAATGCTCGGGCACGGTTTCGACGAGCACCACGAGGAACTTTATCGCCACTTCAAGTCGCACGGACTTTCCGGCACGGAGATCTCGCACCGCATCGGTTTGGAACTCGATCCCGCGCGCGTGCTGCGCGAAGTCTCGGCGGAGTGGGATGGTGGTTACACGCTCATCGGCGCGCTGGGCAACGGCGACGCATTCGTGACGCGCGACCCGTGTGGCATTCGGCCGTGTCATTGGTTTGAGGACGACGAGGTCGTCGCGTTCGCCTCCGAGCGCGCGCCGCTGTGCACCGTGTTCCACCGGGAGCCGGGGGCGGTGCAGGAACTCGAGCCGGGGCATGTCGTCGTGGTGAAGAAAGACGGCACGGTGCGCTCCGTGCGCGTGAAGCCACCCGGGCCGAAGACGCCGTGTTCTTTTGAGCGCATCTATTTTTCACGGGGCAACGACGCCGAGATTTACCGCGAGCGCAAAGCACTCGGCGCGGAACTCGCCGACTCGATTCTGGCGGCGATCGATCGGGATCTGGAACACACAATTTTCGGTTTCATTCCCAACACGGCTGAGGTTGCGTATTTTGGGTTGATGAGCGAACTCCGCCTGCGGCGCCGCGCCGAGGTCAAGCTGGCGCTCCTCGAAGCCGCTCGACTCGGAGAATTGACCGAGGAACTCGTGGACGAACTCATTCTCAGCAACTGGCCGCGTGGCGAAAAAATTGTGAGCAAAGATGCGAAACTACGCACTTTCATCGGTCAGGAAAAGTGGCGCAACACGCTCGCTTCCCATGTTTACGACGTGAGCTACGGTATTGTGACACCGAAGGACACGATCGTTTGCATCGATGACTCCATCGTGCGCGGCACGACATTACGCCGGTCGATTCTGCGCATCCTGAGCCGCCTGCAGCCGCGCAAAATCGTGATCGCCTCGACGGCGCCGCAGATTCGTTATCCGGATTGCTACGGCATCGACATGTCCGAGATTGGCAAGTTCATCGCCTTTGAAGCGGCAATTTCCCTGCTAAAGGAGCGCGGCCAGACCGGGGTGATGGAGGAGGTGTATCAGGCCTGCCGCGACTACGGCGCCCGCCGCTCGCGCGAACCGGTCAACCACGTGCGTAAGATTTACGAATCCTTCTCGGCTGAGGAAATTTCGCGGAAAATCACCGAGTTGGTCGCACCAAGAAACGGAGAGTGGAGCGGAGAGGTGGAGATTATCTATCAGTCGCTCGAGAGTCTGCATCGCGCGTTACCGCACCATTCCGGCGACTGGTATTTTAGTGGCAAGTATCCGACGCGTGGTGGCTACCGGGTGGTGAATCAGGCTTTTGTGAACTATTACGAAAGAGCGGAAGGTCGCGCCTACTGAGCCTATTGTCATGTCGCTCTCCTACGAATCTTCCGGCGTCAATTACGAGCAACTCGATGCGTTCAAACGTGCCTGCCAACGCGCGGCGCGCACGACGGCGGGCGAGCTGACGGCGCACGGTTACGCCGAACCGGCGAGCACGCGAGGCGAGAGTGCTTACCTGATGGAAGCGGAGGATCATTTTCTCGCGCACGTTGAGGAAGGGCTGGGCACGAAGAATCTTGTGGCCGACGCGGTGTTGGCCCAACAGGGGAAAAATTTCTATCGCGAAATTTCCCTCGATACGGTCGCGACGATTGTGAACGACCTGATCACCTGCGGCGCGTTGCCGGTGTCGGTGGCGATGCATGCGGCGGTGGGCGAGTCGGAGTGGTTTGCCGATACGGCGCGGATGGAAGCACTCGTCGCGGGCTGGGCCGAAGGTTGCCGGCAAGCCGGGGCGGTGTGGGGGGGCGGGGAAACGCCGACATTGCGCGGACTCGTCGAGCCGCACGCGATCGTGTTGGCCGGTTCGGCCGTCGGACGCATCGCGCCGAAATCCCTGCGCATCACCGGTGAAGTGCGCGACGGTGACGCGATTATTTTTCTTGCGAGCTCCGGGGTGCAGACCAACGGACTGTCGCTGTGCCGGTTGATCGCGGAGCAACTGCCGCAAGGCTACGCGACTCCGATCGGCCACAGTGATCCGCGCAATTTCGGCGAAGCGTTGCTCGCGCCGTCGGTGATTTACGTGGCGTTTGTGCGCGAGTGCCAGCGGCGCGGACTGAAATTAAATTACGTGTCGCACGTCACGGGGCACGGTTGGCGCAAACTGATGCGGCTCGCCGAGCCGTTCGTTTACGAGATCACGGAGCCCCGCGAGCCATTGCCACTCTTTCGCTTTTTAGAGGAGGCTGGACCGATTTCACGGCGCGAAATGTATGCGACGTTCAATCAAGGGATTGGCTTTGCCGCCTACGTGGACGCTGCGGTGGCGGATGCGGTCGTAGCCGCGGCGGAATCGACTGGTTACACGGCGTGGCGGGCGGGCACCGTGCGTAAGGAAGGCAACCGAAAAGCGGTCGTGATCCCTAGCCTCGATCTGGAATTTGATGGCAGCACCTTACAGGTGCGTTGATCGAAGCGAGTTTAGCCGCTCCGGGTTGTCGTATCGAGGGCGGTTGACGGAGAGGTTGTAGTCGGTGAACTGGTCGACGGTTTAGTGCTCGTTGACGATGGCTCAGGTGTTTGCTCGGCCTCCGGTTGGGGCTTGGTGGTGGATGAGCCCGTCGTGGTGCCAGAGGTTGAGGTCGCGGTGCTTTGCTGTTCTGCCGGCGTGAAGGTCGTCGTCTGGGCCGCCTGCTGAATGGCTTGCGTGATGGCCGTATTGATCGCTTGGGTGGCGGCGGCGGAAATTGGCTGTGGGGTGGAGATGACAGAAGAGGACACCACATTGGTCGTGGGGTTAATCTGCACGGTAGCTGTGACTTCCTGACCTCCCGCCACAGCGACACCTTCGCCGCTCGTTTCAGTTGCCGTGCCGGTGCCGACGGTGGGGATGATGCCGGTGAAGACGACGAGACCTTCTGCGGTGCTGAGTTGAAACTCAATCTGGCCGGTCGCGTCAAAGCGCAGCACAATCCGGAACGTGGTGCCGCGAATACCGGCGGCGCCAGCCGGAGTCTTGATGTCGTAAAGCGAGTTGGAGTTGAGCTTCTTTACGTTGCCAACCATTTCACCAAAAGCGAGCGACAGGCGGGTTTTCGAAAGGGTGGGTTCAGCGGTGAGTTGGGCCACGGCGATATCATCGGCGAGTGGATCCATCTTGAATTCTTCAATCGCTAAGCGACTGGTTTCCTCGAGCTTCACCGACGAGCCGTTCATGAAGACCAACACCACGCTGGAATTAGTCCCAGTAGACACGACATCTGATTCGATGAGGGCTTGGCCTTCGGTGATTTGGCGGGATTTGCCATCGGCGGATTTGACGCTGACGCTGCCCACAAGTTGCACTGCTTTGATGGCTCCCGCTTGAGTTTGCGCACTGGAAATTACGGCACCAATTCCCAAGGCTAAGGCGACAGCGAGAAATCGGAGATAGGTGAATTGTTGCATGGAGTAGTTTGTTACTAATGGAGTATGGGAATTAATTCAGGATTTACGAGACTGATATCCAGGGTTGGCGGTGCTGGTGCGATGGGCCGTTTTTACGTGGATAGTCGAAGGGGTTCAGGAATTACTGGCAAATTTAGTCCCCGAAGCATTCGAGGTATTTTACTCCGGTGCCGGTATTGAAGAACACGACTGATTCCTCGGTGCGGATGGCGTTGTCGTGTCGCAATTGCTGCAATGCCGCGTAGCAGGCCGCTCCCTCAGGGGCGACAAACAGTCCTTCGGCGGCGCCGACCTCGCGAGTGGCGCGAATCATGTCGTCATCGCTCACGGCGATCGCGCCACCGCCCGATTTTCGCAGGATGTCCAACATGATAAAATCGCCGATCGCCTTCGGCACGCGTAGCCCCGAAGCGCGCGTGTGGGCGTCAACGTGCTCCGCAGCGAACGTCGTTCCTGCGGCAAAGGCGCGCACGATCGGTTGGCAGCCGGTCGCTTGCACGCAGAACATGCGCGGACGCTTCGCGCCGATCCAGCCCATGCGTTCCATCTCGTCGAACGCTTTCCACATCCCGACGAGTCCTGTGCCGCCGCCGGTCGGATAAATCACCACGTCGGGCAACTGCCAGTTGAGTTGCTCGGCCAGTTCGTAGCCGAGTGTCTTTTTGCCTTCGACGCGATAAGGCTCCTTCAAGGTCGAGACATCGAACCAACCTTCGCTCGCCTTGCGCCGGGCCACTTCCGCGCCGCAGTCGGTGATGAGTCCGTTGATCAACGTGACGTGTGCGCCCATTTCGCGGCATTCGACAATGTTGGCACGCGGAGTATCGACCGGCATGAAGAGGTGCGCTTCTAGGCCGGCGCGCGCCGCGTAGGCGGCAAGGGCACCGGCGGCATTACCGGCGGAGGGCGCGGCGAGTTTGGCCAGACCGAATTGCTTCGCCATCGAGACGGCGGCGGACATCCCGCGCGCCTTGAAACTACCGGTGGGATTCTGTGACTCGTCCTTGATCCACAAAGAAGCCACATTCACTTTCGCACCGAGTCGAGCGGCCGGGAGGAGCGGAGTGAAACCTTCGCCGAGCGTGACGATGTCGGCGTCAAGGCGCACCGGCAGGACTTCGCGGTAACGCCACATCGAGGCAACGCGTCCGCGCAGCGCCTCCTTCGTCAAAGTTTGCGCCGCAGCGGCGAGATCATACGCAGGGTAGAGCGGCTTGCTGCAACATGGGCTGACATTCTGCGGCACGGTGGCGTCGTGCGACGCTGCGCAGGCCGTGCAAACGAGGTGGGTGAGAGGCACGGATTGAGCGGAACAGAGTCTACTCCCCAACGGAAGCCCGAAGCCGCGCACAGATTGCGCTATCATTTGGCTCAAATTGGGGTCAGGATGCATTTATGGAAAAACGCCCATTTACGGAACTCGGTCTCTCGCCTGAAATATTGAAGGCCGTGGACAAGATGGGATTTGAAGAAGCCTCGCCGATTCAAACGGCGGTGATTCCCACGGCTTTATCGGGCAAAGATATCGTGGGGCAATCCGCCACGGGCTCCGGCAAGACGGCGGCCTTTGCCATTCCGGTGATCGAGAAAATCGACG
>JAUXXD010000194.1 GCA_030681265.1 Candidatus Didemnitutus sp.
GGCCGCGCCAAGCGCGGCCCCGTTTCGACTTCAAGTATCGCCATTACACAAACCTTACGGCCCCCATGCGCTCGACGCAGCTTTTCCATTGACCGCCCTGCCCTCTGGCTGAAACCGTCCTCCCTTATGCTCAAAGCTGGCATCGTCGGTCTGCCCAACGTCGGCAAGTCAACCCTCTTCAACGCCCTCACGCGCTCGCGCAAGGCCGAAGCGGCCAACTACCCGTTCTGCACCATCGACCCGAACGTCGGCGTCGTCACCGTGCCCGACGAGCGCCTCGCCGTGCTCCAAAAAATCGCCAAGACGAACGTCGTCATTCCCGCGGCGATCGAATTCGTCGACATCGCCGGCCTCGTCGCCGGCGCCAGCAAGGGCGAGGGTCTCGGCAATCAATTCCTCGCCAACATCCGCGAAGTCGACGCCATCGTCCAAGTCGTCCGCTGTTTCGAAGATCCCGACGTCGTCCACACCATGGGCGCCGTCGATCCCGTGCGCGACATCGAGGTCATCACGACCGAACTCATCCTCGCCGACCTCGACGCCGTCACCAAGCGCATGTCGAAAACGCAAAAGAGCGCCAAGTCCGGCGACAAGGAAGCCATCATCGAGTTGGCCCTGCTCCAAAAACTCGAGCCGCACCTCAACGCCAGCAAGACCGCCAACACGCTCGATTCCACGCCGGAAGAGAAGGCGTTGATGAAACTTTTCCAACTCCTTACCGCGAAGCCCGTGCTCTTCGCCTGCAACGTCGCCGAGTCCGACCTCGCCACGGCCGAAGCGAATCCCTTCGTGCAACAAGTCGCCGAATTCGTCCGCACCCACCATGACGCCGCCTACGTGCCGATCAGCGCCAAGATCGAATCCGAGTTGATCGACCTCACCGCCGAAGACGCCAAAGCCTTCCTGCTCGATCTCGGCGTTTCCGACTCCGGCGTGTCGTCGCTCATCCGCGGCACCTACCAACTGCTCGGTTTGCAAACCTACTTCACCGCCGGTGAAAAGGAAGTGCGCGCCTGGACGATTGTGAAGGGCTGGAAAGCCCCGCAGGCCGCCGGCGTCATTCATACGGATTTCGAAAGTGGTTTCATCAAAGCCGAAATCGTCGGCTACGAAGACCTCGCCCGCCTCGGCTCCACCGCCGCCGCCCGCGAAGTCGGCAAATACCGTCTCGAAGGCAAGGAATACGTCTTCAAGGACGGCGACGTCGCGCTCTTCCGTTTCAATAACTGAGTTCGCCCAGCGATCCTGTCGCGCAACGCGCCGCTAAGGCGTATTGTCCCGCTCCTCGTTTCCTTCCCTGTTCTGGAGACTCTGTGTCTCCGCGTCTCTGCGGTTAACTTGAACTCCGGCAGCGACGTTGCCACACGCGCGCTCACCTCTCCTTCACCGGCGCAAGCCGCAGGTCGCGGAAATCGAAACTGAAATCCGTCAGCGCTTCATTCCGTCCGCATCGGACGCAGCACTTCGCAGTCCCAGATGCCGCGTTCGTTGGTCGTCGTGATTGCGTCGATCATTGCCGTCACCTGATGAATTTCCGACCAATACTGGGGGCCTCGTTTCGACCGGCAGATGGAAACGATGAATAATCCCGCGGGACTCAGAAAATGAGTGTAACGCCGGAGCAACTTCACTCGATCCGGGACCGCATAGATTGATTCGGTAAAAACGATGGCGTCGAACTTGCCGTCAGGATCGAGGGTTTCCATGTCCGCCGCGAGGTAGCGGACGTTGGGGCCGGCGAAGGCTTGCGCGCGTTGGATGGCAACTTCCGAGATATCCACGCCCAACCATTCGCGATAATCTTCGGGCCGGAGCCTTTGTTGCAGGAGTGCTTCGCCGCAACCGATCTCCAGCACCCGTCCCGCTGGCACATGGCGCCGCAAGAGATGAGCGGTCGCCTCCAGCCGCGCTTCCTCCGGCGAGGCTTTCAATTTCTCCCAGCGACCCACCGCATATTGATAATTCCAGAGCGCGGCACGGTTGCGCAGAATACGGCCGCGAAACCACAAGAGGATGAGTTTAAATGACAGGTTTTTCATGAATTAGCAGAGCGAAACAGAGGCGGTGCGCCTTGCGCGAATCAAGTGTCGTGTGTTTCCCGGACGTGGCGACTCCGGCCGAGTCGCGTGAGGTATCGCTGCACGTTAATCTTGTGGCGACTCCAGAGATGCTCCGTGCGCTTGGTGTCAATCAGAGTGCAGTCGCCGCAATGCGCGAGTGTGTGGCAGCCATCCCCATGCGTCTCGCTAAACAAATCACCGGTTAGCGTCGGCCCGACCCGCTCGGTGGCGATATAGCCAGGAGTGAGCGTGTTGAAGCGCAGAAAACGAATTCCACCACCATAGGTCCGACTGCAATCCTGCACGGGCAGAATCAAAGTGCCGTCTTGAGCAACGAAGGGCGTGCCACCGGGGCGTGCCCCACTGCGATCATTCATCACTGGATTTTGGGCATGCAACCGCCACGGACCGGTCAGGTTGTCCGCATAGGCAACATGCAACTCGCGCTGGTCGCGGGCGCCGGAGCCGACGATGGTGAAAAACATCCACCACCGGCCCTCATGCTTGATCACGGTAGCCTCCGCGCCATTCACGCCGGGCAACAGTGCGGTTTCGCGCACCCACTTATTGGGAAATTCCTGAGCGCGGTAGAGCGCGATCTCACCCGCGCGGTGACTCTCGGGGATCATGAACACCGCTCCGCCATCCTGCACGATGTAGGGATAGGACAAGTGATGTGGCCCGGCTAGGGCGACGGATTTGCCGCGCCAAGCTAAATCCGGTCCGAATTCGTGATGTTCAATGACCGCGTGCTTCGTGCGGTAGTCGTAAGCCTCGACGAAAATATGCATCAACTCGCCTTGGCGCACGCCGAAGGGATCGGCCAAGTAGCGCCACGGGCCCGGATCGGGCAGCCACGTCACCTGCGTGCGCCACGACGCCGCGTTACTCGAATCGAGCAGTGTGTTGATCGGCGCGCGCAGGATCCCCGCTTGCCAGAAATCGCTCTTCGGTGGACGGATCATGTCGCCACCGCCACACGGCGCCCCGGCACCGGAGCCCAGACCGGTTGCCGTGCCTCCAGCATCTCACCATAGAAATCCATAATGTTTCCAATTCGCATGTGGGGATCAAAGAGCCGGAGATCATAAGCGGGGTGCGTCAGATTTCCCTCGACGAATTGACGATGCGCGGCGGTGAGCGCCGTGGCCAGCGCGCCCACCGAGCCGGGCGGCACCAATGTGACAGGTTGCTGCCGCAGGAATTCAGCGGGGCCTTCGGCAGCCGTCGCAATGATCGGCAGTCCCATGCTCATCGCCTCGACGATAGCTAAGCCGAAACTTTCCTCGCGAGAGGGCGAAACGAAAAGATCGAGGTCACCGAGGAAACCATGCACGACCGGCCGGTAGCCGAGTAGATGAATCCGTGAATCGCCCGCTCTTAGTTTTTCCAACTGCGACCGTTGCTTGCCTTCACCGAGAATCACGAGGGCCGCATTGGCGGGTGCGGTTGCTTTGAAGGCGGAAATCAGCACATCGTTGCCTTTGCTCTCATGCAATCGACCGACAGCACCCACGAGGAAAACACCGGGGGCGATCCCCAATTCTTCACGGATGCCCGGCGGAGCAATTTTCGGTGCCGCCGGGAGCCAGTTGGCGATGGTTCGCACCAAACCATCGTAACTGGAAAGACGCGACGCCTGTGCTTGGTTAACGCAAATCAATCCGCCCAATCGCTGGTGCTGGCGCTGCTTGTAGCCAACATGCAGCGTGGCCACCGTGGTGTAATGGGAAGACAAATGTCCGAGCGCCTTGCACGCAGCGCTGAGATGCCCGTG
>JAUXXD010000204.1 GCA_030681265.1 Candidatus Didemnitutus sp.
CGCTGACCACAATCGAGGACGCGCGGCCGTGGTAGCCGATGGGCATCCACTTGTAATTTGGCAGGAGTGGATTGTCGGGGCGAAACATCGAGCCGACATTCGTGGCGTGATGAATCGAGGCGTAGAAATCCGTGTAGTCGCCGATTTGGGCGGGCAGGAGGAGCTTCGCGGTGCTCAGCGCCACGAGGCATTTTTCGGCTTGCTCGCGGGTCGGGCCGGCGGGGCAGGTGTCGGCGCCGAGCAACTCGCTGAGGGCGCACCGGAGCGCCGACCACGCACGGGTGCCGGCAGCCATCAGGTGGTTGAGGTTGGATTGTTGGCAAGGCGCGGTGAATTCTTCCGGCAACAAGCCGGCTGTTGCGGCGGCATGGAGATCGAAGATGCGGTTGCCAATAGCGACACCGAGGTGCGGCGGCATCGTTTTGCCCGGAATCGTGAACACACCGTAGGGCAGGTTCTGCAGCGGGAAGTCCGCGTCGGGTAGATTGGCGGATTCCACCCAGCTTTTTCGGGTGGCGTCGTGGGTGAAGTTGAGCGTCATAGCCAGTGCAATGCTTGGAGGTCGGCGATCGGCTCGGTGAAAGAACACGAACCGAAGGAGTGGCAAAAAGTGCGGCGCATTTGGCCGAGTTGTTCAATGGTGAACCGATGGTCGCGCCACGCAAGGGCGTCGTCGGTCAGCGTGAAGTCGCACGGATCGCGCGCTTCGAGCAGGGCGCGCACGTCGGCCTCGGGTGCGTTGGTCTGCACGAGCGCGGCGGCGAGGAAGATATTGAGAAAGCCGAACAGCGTGCCGACCGACGCATCGGGTTCGTCGGTGAGCGCATACTCGCCGCGCCACGCGTGGTGGAGGCCAGCCGTCGCCTTAAACGCGACGCCCGCAGCGCGACACGCGATCATGAACTGCGCGACGTCGTCGGGGTGGGGAATCGCGGCGGGGGTGACGCCGCCGGTGCGCAACTTGGCGTGCTGGCCTGCTGTTTTCACGGCGGCGAGCAAAGCAGGCAGTTCGGGTGCGGCGGCGGGCAACTCGACCCAAATCGACGCTGGTGCGAACGGACGGGCGGTGACGTGTTGGACGTCGGCGACGGTGAGGGCGCGGATTTCGAGGGCGACGATGCGGACGCTCACAGAGCGAGTATTAAACTGCTCGATCTGTCTACAGTCAGCCAGTGGATCGGATCCGCCAATGACGCTGAGGGTCCATGGCTCGGCGGGCAGGGGAGGAAGTTGTTGAAAGCAGCTTTCGAATTCCGCGAGGCGCGCGAGGGGCACGATGAAACGACCGAGTGAGGCGCGGTGCGGGCCTTGTCGATAGTCGGCGTAGTGGGCCACGGCGACTTCCATCGAAAGTTGCGCGGGGGGAAACAGGCCGGCGTAGTCGACCAGCGAGTCGAGGAGGACGGTGAGCGCGCGCATGTATGGAGAATGGGAGGCGCGGGCGAATGAGTCAACCGGACGCGAGGAGGCGGGCGGCGGCGCGCAAAAAAACTCCCACCCTGGTGGGTGGGAGTTGAAAGCGAACCGGGATCGGGAGCTGACTTAGTAGTCGAAGCCGACCGAGAAACGCACGTAGCGGGGTGTTTGGAACGAGGAGGGCAGGCCGTAGCGGCGATCGACGCCACCAGCGGAGTCCTGCGACGTTTCGACAACTTCCGTGACGGCATCGCCGTTGAGAATGTTGAAGATGTCGAGATTCACCGTCAGGCGATCTTTACCCCACTTCGGGCGGTAGGTGAACGCGAGGTCGGTGCTGAACTTCCAGTCGGTGGTGCCGACGGAGCCGCGGGGGACCAAGAGGTAGGAAGCGCCGTAACCGCTGGCGATCGTGTCGGCTGGGTTGGTGCCGATGTTGTTGATCGGGCGACCGGAGGCGAGGAGCAGGTTCACGCCAATTTGCAATTCAGGCGTGAGCGCGTAGGCGCCGAAGGCCTTGAATTGGTGGCGGCGTCATTGGGCAGCTTGCCGTAGGTGTTCACCGTGAGGGCAGGGCTGTCGAACATCTGTGTGATACCGGCATCGTCCTGGCCGTTGTCCGAGAGAACCCATCCTTCGTAGTTACCATAGGATTGGGACCAAGTGTAGGAGATCTGACCGGTCCACTTGTTATCCCAGAGCTTTTCCGCCATCAGCTCCAACGAGTAGTAGTTTCGCTGGGCGGCCGGGTATTGCAGCATAGCCGGGGTGAGGAGGGCTTCTTCGTTGGCCTCGAGCGTGCCGTTGCCGTTGAAGTCCCAGAACATTTTGATTGGACGGCCGGGGTTCGCGAGCACGTAGGCGTGGGCGCCGGTGGCATCGAAGGTGGGGAAGCCATTGGCGCGGCCCCACGCGGTGAGGGCGTGGTCAACGATCAAGTCGTCCATGGCGGTGGAATCGATCACGCGGGACGTGAAGCGGGCACCGACCTTGACGGTTTTGGAGATCGTGTGTTGGAAGCCGAGCACCCACTCGTCTTGATACATCGGTTGGATGTCCATATCGACGATTTCGCGGCGGTCATGCACGCTGCCGTCGGAATAGGTGTTGAGGGCGCCGATTTGCGCGCCGAGGACCGGGTTCTTGCCGTCCGCACCGACGGAGGTCAGCACGTTGTATTTTTCGGTGAAGAATTCACCACCGGCGAGACGAACGTTGGTGTTCGAGGCGACGGGCAAGTGGTAGCGGCCGTAGTTGGCGAAGAGTTTGGTCTTCTGATTGCCGAACAAATCATACGACGCACCGATACGCGGGGCGAACTGGTTGGTAACCTTGATGAAGGTCTTGTTGGCCGAATCAAGATTCTCAAAGGACTCGCTACGGAGACCGAGGCGAAGCTTGAGGCGATCGTTCATGAGCGACCAATTGTCTTCCACATACCACGCGTCGGACTTCACCTGGAAGGAACCGCCGTTGCGATAAATACGGGAGCGGACGACGGCGGCGGTGCCCGGAGGAACGGCGGCGCCGTTGATTTGGCCGGAGCCCGGCACCGCATAATACCGGTAATAGAGATCGCCGGAGTATTTCGTCAGGTCGTTCGAGAGATTGTCTTCGCGGTCGAGACCGGCACGGAGACGGTGCGAACCGAAGAGATCGAAGGAGAACTCCGCGTCGAGGCGCATGGCCTCGCGGGTATCGTCGGCGGTCGAGACGACGAGGTTCGGATTGCCTTGGACATAAACCAAGCTACCGGAGCGCCCGTCATAGATGAACGGAATGGCGTCTTCCGAGCTCGAGTCGGTGCGGTTCTGCTTACTCTTGCCGTAGAGCGCGGAGATGGTCAGGTTTTCGAAGAACGTGCCGGTGTAGCGGCCGATGTGGGTGATGCCGCCGCGATCGGAGAAATCGACCGCCGGAGTGCCGGCGAGCTTCTGCTTGGTCGCCAAGTTGTAGCCGACTTGCGTGCCCGTGGTGCGGGACTTGTCTTCGAAACCGGTGTATTCCAAACGGTGGTTGGCGAAGGGGATGATATCGATCTTCGCACCCCAGAAAGGGTCATCCGCTTGGGATGTGTAGTGCTGCGTGCCATTGGTGGTCACGGCGCGTGCTTCGCTGTCGCGCATCTGATAAAGACCATAGAAGAACACCTTGTTCTTAATCAGCGCGCCGCTGGCATAAATGTTGGCCTGCCAGCTCTCGTTGTAATCAGCGTCGTTATAAACGAGGGGAACCACGACGTTGGCGTTGTTCGTGTAGTAGACGCTGGGCGACTTGGATGAGGCGAAGTCGGGTGTGTAATAGAAATTCGCGCCGGCGTGGTAGTCATTCGAACCGCTCTTGGTGGAGGCGTTGATCACGCCGCCGGTCGAGCGACCGAATTCCGCCGAGTAGGCACCGGTCTTGATTTCGAACTGATTATAGAATTCGAAGGGAACCGTGGCCGGGCTCAAGCCGTTGCGAAAATTACTGATGTTAAAACCGTTCACGAAGTAGGCGTTCTCCGCGACGGAGGCGCCACCGAAGGAGGCGATGTTGCCGAAGGCAGTGTCGCCCAAGGTCGTGCCGGGCGCGAGGAGCGCAAGAGCCGTGGGGTTGCGAGCGATCGGGAGGATGTCGATTTGCTTCTCGGTGAAAACCGTGACGGCTTCGGTGCTCCCGAAGTCGATCGGGTTGACGGACATGCCGCCGACCACAAAGGCTTCCATCTGGTAAACATCGCTGCCGCTGGTTCCCACTCGGGTGTTCGACGCGATGCTGACATCGATTTCCTTGGTTTGCGGAGCGCCGGCGCTGTCGGTGTAGGTCACCTTGTAGGTGCCCGGAGGCAGCGCGCCGATGCGGTAGGAACCGTCAGCCGAGGCCGTGGCCGAACGGACAGAGCCCGTGGCCATACTTTCCGCGGAGACAGTTGATCCACCGGCGACTTTGCCATAGACGGCACCGGCGGTATTACTTTGGGCATGCAATGAAACACCGCAAAGCAATGCGGCGGCCAGAGTGAATTTTGCCAAGCTTCTAAACATACTCGCTAGTGAGCGAGCATGGCGAACGGATGCGTAATGCACCCCGTCGTTCAGAACGGAGTCAGTATTCATAGTGAGGGTTGTTGTGTGTTGGATAACGAGGGCAGAAACTTCCGCATTCGCTATCTAATCGAGCTATAATTGTGCAACCGTATGGGGAGCAAATGAAATTTCTGCTGATATCTGGTGTATTTTTATAATCCGGCGTCACTTAAGCAAAGCCCCATCAACCGGAGCCAAGCCGGCGTTTTTGGTGCAAGGTCTCGAATTTACCCCAAAGGCGCGGGCGCGAGTCCGGAAATGGCCACGGAGGCGAGCGGTAAAGGCGGGTTATCCGAGTGTGACCCCGCGCCAGTGAGAAACCAAGTTGCCGGTGAAGTCCCTCGTTTGCGAAGGGGAGAATCCCGGTTGGGCCGTCCGATGGCGTATGCCTCCGCGCCACAAAAAATCACTTAGTTGGCGTTTTTATGGATCCAATCAATTGATTAGCAGTAGCTAACAACTAAAATAACCTTGAGGCCGATGGGCGATTTGACTTGCCTGATACTCCGCCAGTCTTTTCTCTCTGGCATACCAAGCAAACCGCAGATGAATTTGTGGTCGGCTCTGACACAACAAACCAAACCAAAAGAAACTATGAACGCACGTTCCCAATGGAATATGCGGACCGCGTTTGCGCTATTTATTAGCGCAGCGATGGTCCCAGTCGCGATGGCACAAGCCGCCGCTGAAGGTCAAGAGACCCTCAAACTCGAAAAATTCGAAGTCACCGGTTCGCGCCTCACTGGCGCGGCGGTTGAAGGCAGCCTGTCGGTTTCCCTCTACAAGTTCGACGAACTGCAGAACACCGGCTACTCCAACTTCGGTGAAATGATGCGCCGCAAACTGCCCCAATTCGGTGGCGGCACGGGCACCATCAACGAAGGCTTCGGCAACGGCGGCAGCGGTCAAGCGAGCATCTCGCTCCGCGGCCTTCCCGGCAGCGCGACGCTCTTCCTCATCAACGGTCGCCGCACGAACATGGACATGAATCTCGTGCCCTCGTCCGGTGTTGACCGCATCGAAATCCTGAATGACGGCGCGGCCGCCATTTACGGTTCCGACGCTGTCGCTGGCGTGGTTAACGTGATCATGAAGCGCGGCTATGAAGGCGCGAAGCTCACCACCCGTTACGCCAACACCACCGACACCGATGTCGGCGAGTTCAAGGCCGGCCTCATCGCTGGTGGGCAAATGGGCAAGACCGCCCTCACCCTCTCGGTTGAGCACAGCACCCGCAATACCTTGTTCCACAAGGATCGCAAGGTTTCGCTGCCTGCTGGTGACTCCGTCTCCGGCGCTTCGAACCCGGGTCTCTTCACCCCGACCCTCACTCCCGCCCAACGCTTGGCCAACAACGCCACGATCTCCACCGACCCGGGCCACGTCGCGGGCACGACCAACGTCAACGTCCTCGTGCCGCTGCGCTGGTTTGTGAACACCGAAAATGCGAACATCACCACCAACACCGGCGTCGGCCAACCGCTCTTCAACCCGGTTGCCTTCCTCGTGCGCCCCGCCACCGAGTCCGTCACGGCTCGCAACGCGGCTCGCGATGCCGAAGAAATCCGCCTCAACGGTCTGATGGCTTCCACGTCTAACGTGCGCTACGGCCCGAACAAGGTGCTCCTTCCCGGCATCAACCCCGGTATGCCCTTCGGCTACTTCACCTACGGCTTCCGCCCAGCCGAGACCACCACGATCTCGCTCATGACCGACACGCAAATCTCCGAGAACCTCAAGTTCTACTTTGATTTGATGCTCTCGCGCAATGAGTCAGCCAATGCGCTCGCCGCGTCGCCGCTCTCCGGCCGCACGCTTCCTGCGACCAACTATTGGGTGCAGCAAGTGTTCCCGGGCACGACGAACCCCTTCAGCTTTAGTTACCGCCCGCTAGAACTCGGGCCACGCATCACCTATAACCGTTTCGAAGACATCACGATCTCAACCGGCTTCGAAGGTAAGATCGACCGCTGGACTTGGAAAGTCGGTTACATCCGCGACGAATACAAGAGCTACTCGTTGCAGACCGGTGGCGTTCTCTCCACCCTCTATAACAATGCCCTCGCCGGCACGACCGCAGCGACCGCGTGGAATCCCTTCACGTTCACGCCGCTGTTCTCGGTAGTCAACCCGAGCGCGGGCAACCAAGCCCTCGTCAAAACGTTCTCGGCTTCCGCGTTCTCCACCAATCGCGCATCCTTCGACCTTATCGATGCGTCGGTCGCTGGCGAGCTGATGGAAATCTCGGGCGGCGCGGTCGAAGCGTCGGTCGGTTTTGAGTATCGTCGTGAAAAGGAGAATTTCCTGCCCAACAGCGATCTCCAAAACGGCACGATTTTCCCGTTCAACATTTCGTCTCCGTTCAAGGGTGACCGCGAAATCAAGTCGATTTACGCCGAAGTGAACATTCCCATCATCAAGGATTTCTCGATCGGGGCCGCTGGTCGTATCGAAGAATTCAATGATGTTGGCCGCACCGACCTCAAGCCCCGCGTGTCCTTCCGCTGGACTCCGATGGGCGACGAACTGACCATCCGCGGTTCTTGGGCCCAGGGCTTCATCGCCCCGAGCATCAGCGCACTTGATGCCGGTTCCCCATCCCAGAGCTTCACGGAGCTCTTGAACCCGGTTACCGCCGTTCGCACGCAGCCAACCCGCGGCGTGATCTACATCGGCAATCCAGGTCTGCAACCGTCTGAGTCCGACAGCTTCCTCTTCGGTGTGGTTTACTCGCCGAAGGCCGTCAAAGGTCTCTCGGCTGGCATCAACTACTACAAGATCGAGCAGACGAACATTCCGTTCACCTCCGCTCAATACATCGTTGACCAATGGTTCGCCGCTGGCCCGACGAATGTGAACAATCCGTTCGGTCCGGCAGCCGTCAAGAGCGCAGCCAACCCCACGGGCGCACAGGTCGAGTTGAACGTTGACGGCTCCCTCAATCAGATCCGCAACGTCGGCACGATTAATACCGGTGTTCGTAACACCGACGGTTTGGACTTCTTCGTCAACTACGTGATCAAGAACCAGCTCGGCCAATGGACCTGGGATGCTAACTTCTCGCGGGTGCTTACCTTCGAGATGGAAAACTTCCCCGGTTCCGGCACGATCGACTACCTCGGTGGCTACTGGGGCAGCGGTTCGGCTCTTGGCAACTACGGTTTCCCAGTCTGGAAGGGCTCCACGAGCCTTGGCTGGAAGAAGGACCGCTACCACGCGACGATCAACTACAACTACGTCGACGGCTACAACGAAGTGGTTGGCCTCCTCAAGACCGGCCCGAAAGTTCCGGCTTACACGACGTTTGACGTTCGTCTTAGCTACACCGTCCCCGGCGTTGAAGTGCAACTCACCGGCGGCGTGAACAACCTGTTCGACAAGCAGCCGCCGTTCGTGGCGAGCTCGTTTGAATCGCAATCCGATCGTTCGATCACCGACCTCCGCGGTCGCATGTTCTTCATCGAAGCGAGCAAGAAGTTCTAATCAATCAGTCAACTGATTGACTCAATTCTCAGGGGCGGCCGCAAGGCCGCCCCTTTTTTTGTGCATATTGCTAGCGCTGATGCAAAGCAAACGGACTGCGCAAAATACAGAAATAGGATCTCGCCCTTAGCGTTACCATGAAACGGCGAAACACCTCCAAATTTCTGCTTGCAGGGAGGGGTTGCAGGATTACAAATTTGTGCGCCAGCTCATCGCGTCTTTGCGATTTGCTAATACACACAACCCCAAGAACTAACATGAACGCACGTTTCGACTGAAAACTGCGGGCCATACTTGCGCTCCTTCTAGGCGCAGCAATGGCTCCTCTCGCAGTGGCTCAAACCGCCGCTGCTAAGCAAGAAAACAAAGACGAATCCGTTAAACTCGAGAAATTCGAAGTCACCGGTTCTCGTATTCCCCGTTCTGATGTCGAAGGCCCTTCACCCGTTAAGATTATTACGAGTGAAGAGATTCGCGCCAGCGGTCGTTCCAACGTAGCCGAATTGCTGCGCGAAATCCCGGAAGCCAGCACGATTGGTATTAACGAAGGCGGCACAATCTCCGCGGTTCGTGGTGCCAACGCGTTGAATCTACGCAACCTCGGGGCCAACAACACGCTCGTCATCGTCGATGGTCGCCGCGTGGTGCTCACCGGCAACAACAGCGGTGGCACCACCTTCGTCGACCTCAATCGCTTCCCGGTCTCCATGATCGAGCGTATTGAAGTCCTGAAGGACGGCGCATCCGCCATTTACGGCGCTGACGCTACCTCTGGCGTGGTCAACATCATCACCCGTAAGGATTACAACGGAGCTGAGTTGAGCACGACTTACGGCAATGCCTTTGATACGGATGTGGGCGAATTCTCCGCCAACATGTTCACCGGTGCTTCCAACGGGAAACTGCGTGGCTCTTTGGCCATGTCTTATTTCAAGCGCAATGCGCTCCATGCGCGTGATCGCGAATTCTCGGCGAATGCCGACAAGACCGCCCTCGCTCTGGCGCGTGGTTATACAGCCGACGCCAATGCCGGCGCATGGGACCTGCGTTCAGGCGCGGGTAACATGGCCCGTCTTTCTCCTCGCGCCGGTCAAGTGCAAGGTAGCATTCCCACCGCGGGCCTTGCTCCGAACGGTTATGCCTACCCAGCGGGCACAGCGATCAACATCCCCGGACTTGCTCCTGGCGTTGCCATTAACCGCTTGCCGGGCACCGGCGGTGTCATTCCCTCCGGAACGGGTGCACTTCTGGGCTCGCTCACTTCTGCTTCCCCGGGCTTTACGTCCGTCACCAACACCCCGGCGGGCGGTGTGTTCAACCAAACCCATGCCGGTTTGTTTGAAGCGCAACGCCTGACCCCTGGTCAGGCCGTCTCGAATCTTTATAACTACCAAGAATTCGTGTGGCTGGTTCCGCGCCAAGAGCGCGTCGGTATGCGCAGCCAATTCAGCTACGAAATCACACCGGAAATCGAAGCTTACGTCACCGCTTCCTACCAGCAGAACAAGTCGGAAATTCAACTTGCTCCGTCGCCGATCTCCACGGCTGGTGACAACGGAATTTACGTCCCGCGTTACAACTACTGGAATCCCTTCGGCGTCGATGTGAACTTCAACTATCGTTCCACGGAAGTCGGTCCTCGTATCAGCAACGTGGTCAATAACAGCTGGGAAATCCTTGCGGGCATGAAGGGCAAGATCATGGATCGCTTCAATTGGGATACGGGGGCCTATTTCGGACATGACGACGTCACTGACGTTACGACCAATGCACTTTCCGAAAGCCGAGTCCGTGCCGCCCTCGCTCGCACCGACTCAAAGGCGCTGAATATTTTCGGCGGCGCCAACTTCGTAAATGACCCTGCGACCATCAACAGCTTGAAGGTCACGAGCCAAAAGGGCGGTTCGGCTGAATTGCGTCTCTACGATCTTAAGCTTAACGGTGCGTTGTTCGACTTGCCCACGGGCGAAGTTGGCGGCGCGGTGTATGTGGAGTATCGCCAAGAGCAATTCAACGAAGCGAACGATGCCATCTCGACCACCTTGGACGACATCATCGGGCAAGTTCGCCTTGCAGAATCCACCGCCGCCAAGCGCAGCGTGAAATCATTGGCCGCCGAGCTCAGTGTGCCGCTCGTGAAGGCGAACACCATTCCGTTCATCGTCGGATTGGATCTTAGCTTGGCCGCACGGTTTGAAGATTTCTCGGATGGTTACGATTCCGGTTGGAAGCCATTCGTTGGTCTCAAATACCGTCCGTTCAAGGATCTGGTGTTACGCGCGTCGTTCACCCAAGCCTTCCGTGCTCCGACTCTGCCGCAGCTCTTCGGTGGCGTCCGCGAATCCCTCCCGAACGGACTCCCCGACCACGCCCGTCCGCAAGCGTTGACCGGCGACCCGTTTGACGGTGCGGCGACCCAACGCCTTGTGCGCGCCGGTGGTAACCCGCGCCTCACCCCCGAAGAAGCAGAATCACTGCAATTCGGTATGGTCTATGAAGTGCCGTCCAGTATCTACAACCGGAACGGCATGAAATGGGCCAAGGGTCTCAGCTTCGAAGCCACGCGCTTCCAAATTGAACAAGAGAACATCATCACCACGACCGGCACCACCTACCTTCGTGATAATGAATTCGGTGATGCCGCCGGCTTGATCATTCGCGAGCCCGGCTCCGAGACCTATACCAACAACACGGCTGCTGCGATCACCGTTTACCGCGGCCCCGGTCCTCGCAGCGATGCGGCGGCCCTTGTCATCGTGCAGCCCGGTCAATCGGTTACCGTTCCTGGCCGCATCCGTTCCCTCTCTGACACCACAGTCAATTTGGCCTTCCAAAAGATTGTCGGCTGGGACTTCGGTGTCCGCTACGACGTCAAGACGACCTCGATGGGTCGTTTCGTTGCCCGCTCATCGGCCACCTTGCTCGAAAGCTATGGTTTCCGTCGTCTGGCCACTGCGGCACTGCCCAACTCGGTTGGTCGCATCGGCATTCCCCGCCTCCGCATCCAGACCTCCCTTGGCTGGTCCTACAAGGAATGGCAGGCGAATCTCGGCCATAACTACATCCATGCCCAAGGTGTCACGGCTCTCGATGGCTATGATCTCCGAGCCTACGACACGTGGAATACCAACGTCTCGTATGAAATTCCAGCCGGTGCTAAATGGCTGTCGGGCGTGATTGTAACGCTCGGCTTGGACAACGTCCTCGATGAGAAGCCTGACTTGTTCTACGACGGCGTCGGTTACCAAGCGTCGCTGATCGGCCGCCCGCAAGGCCGCTTCGGTTACGTTTCCCTCCGCAAAGCTTTCTAAAGCTACGCGTAGTTGGCAAAATTCTGGGCCCGATCGAAAGATCGGGCCTTTTTTTGCCTGCGGAGCCAACAAAATCCCGATTCATTTTTCTCCCCCAACACTCCATGAAAATATTCCGTTCGCTTTGTTTTTCGTTACTTACCCTTGCCGGAGTTTTGCGCGCGGCACCACCGCCCGAACTACCATTGGAAACATTTTTTGGTGATGCGCAGACCAGCCAAGCGCAACTTTCGCCGGATGGGCGTTATCTCGCATTCTTGGCCCCGGCGAATAACCGCATGCAAATCGTCGTCGTTGACCGCGTCGCCGGGAAGCGCCAGCGGATCACTGATATGAAAGAGGAAAGCGTGGCCTCCATTGCTTGGCTCAATCAGTCGCGGCTTCTTTTCCGGCAACAGGTCAAGGGACAGGAATCCTACGGCACTTACGCGGTGAATGCAGACGGATCGAATCTCCGCGTCCTGCAACAGGCCACGGTGTTGGACGGTGATCGGGTTTCGAATCTCGATGATCGCCGGAGCTTTTCCATCATCGATAATTTGCCGGAGGACCCTGATCACGTGCTGATAAATGTTGCGCGCGGCAATTCGGGGTTGGGCGATGTTTACCGTCTCAATGTCAACAACGAGAAACGTTCGCTGGTGCTAAATAATTTGGGCAAGGTGCGCACCTGGCTCACCGATCGCAAGGGAGTGATTCGCGTCGCCCTAGTGCAGGACGAAAACGAATTCCACGCCAGCATTCTCTACCGGAGCAATGCAAAGGCGGACTGGAAGGAAATCGCCCGCCGCCCCTACGATGCGCCGGGCTGGTATCCCGTCGCATTCGAAGGTGAGGGCAACACCCTGATCATCGTCTCCGATGTCGATCGCAAGACCCGCGGATTATTCACTTACGATCCCGAAGCGGAGAAAATTACCGGGACTCTCATCGATGATCCTCGTTACGACGTCGAACCCTCCTTCATCTATTCGCACAAGAAAAAGAAGGTAATCGGCGCTTCTTACGATGCGGAGAGACCGACGACCGTCTGGTTTGACCAGGAAATGCGGCAACTCCAGGCGGGCCTCGACGCGGCATTGCCGGATACGGTTAACGTAATCCAAAGCTTTACGCGCGACGAAACGGACTTCGTCATCGCCGCATGGTCAGATCGTGACCCTGGCTCGTTCTATATGTTCAACGCCAAGCAGGGCTCGTTGGTTTTATTGGCCCGCCGCAATCCCCTCGTCGAACCCGCGCAAATGTCGGAGATGCGCCCGATCAGTTTTACGGCGCGCGATGGGATGCAGCTCTATGGTTACCTGACTGTCCCAGCGGGGCGTGAGTTACAGAAAATGCCGATGATTGTTAATCCCCACGGCGGACCATACGGACCGCGTGATTCGTGGCGCTTCAATCCCGAACTCCAATTTCTGGCCAATCGCGGTTACTTGATTTTACAGGTGAATTTTCGCGGTTCCGGGGGATACGGGCGCGCGTATGAAGAGGGCGGCTATCGGCAGTGGGGTTTAGCGATGCAAGACGATCTGACCGACGGGGTAAAGTGGGCGATCGCGCAAGGTTATGCGGACCCCTCGCGGGTGGCGATTTATACCAACGCCCCGTAGCTTTTAGACTTCCCATGGCGGGAAGAACCGGGCAAGTTTGGGCATGGCAAGAACACTTCCTGAATTGGGTGCAACGGTGGTGGCGGAGATCGAGGCGGCG
>JAUXXD010000207.1 GCA_030681265.1 Candidatus Didemnitutus sp.
CGGCGGTTCGCGTCCGGCGACCAATTGCAAATCGCCCTGAATCTTCCGCGCCGTTTCGCCGAGCGGAATCAACGTGCGCCGTTGCTCCTTCGGCAGCGCCTTCAAATAAAACTCCACCTTCTCCGCCAGATGTCCCGGCACGGCCCAATCCAACTGCGCGGCGCTGAGCGTCGCCATTTCCTCCGGCCCCACGCGCAACGTCACACCGTCTTCTTCCTGGCCGGGCTTGTAGCTGTAGTTCAGCGGCAGTGCGCGATTCTCCAGCGGCAGCGCATCCGGAAACGACTCCGCGTCGGGCTCCATCCCTTCCGGCGGACGCAGACTTTCGTCCGTCATGAACAAAAACTTTGGCTCTTTCGTCTGCCGGTGCCGCACATAATCCACCAGCTCCGCCACCGCCGCGATCGGCTCATCGATGCGCGTGGCATAGAAGCGATACACCGCTTCGTCGAGATCGAGATAACCGGCCGTGCGCAACCGCGTGAGCACGTCTTCCGTGATTTCGCGCAAGCGCCGATTGTGCGCGAGAAACGAAAACGGCCACGTGATCGTGTCGCCCACGAGTCCCTCGCGAATGAAAATTTCTGTCGCGTGCGCCGGATTGATTTTCCCGTAACCGACCGCCCGCGTCTCCAATTCCAAATGATAGAGCCGGCGGCGCTCCTTCACGAGCACGCGGCCGGATTCGGCGCTCCAGAACGGCTCGCTGTGCGTCGCCTGAATCAGGTGCGCCGCGAGCTCGAGCACCCAGTGCGGATCGATCCGCGCACAGGTGCGCGCGTAGAGTCGCCCCGTCTCCATTATTTCCGCCGCCATCAACCACCGGGCCACTTTCGGTTTGGTCGGCGCACCTTGCCGCGGTGCTTTCGACGGCTTGCGTGGCGCGCGTTCGAACAACCCCGAGCCGGGAAAAATCGCCACCTTGCGCTCATGCGCCGCGTGATAGAGATCGTCCTCGCCGAGGGTCGCAATGTTGCCGAGCAAGCCCGCGAGAATCGACCGATGAATCGAGCGGTAGCCGGGCGTGGCCATCGCGAGTTTGAGCGCCGAATCCGGCGTCGCCCGCTGGCGTTGCCGTTGCCTCGGTTGTTCGCGCTCCGGCGTCACGCCGTCGTAAATCGAGGAGAGTGCAAAGCCTTCGCGTCCCTCGACCACATCGACCAGTTGCGCATGCACGTCGCGCCACTCGCGCATCCGCATGAACGAGAGAAAATGCGCCGTGCAAAACTTGCGCAGTTTGCCGAGCGTCATCGCCTCGAACTCGTCGTGATACGCCTCCCAGATCGCAAGCAACGTGAGAAAATCCGATTCGGGGTGCGTGAACCGCCGGTGCGCCGCGTCGGCTTTTTGCTGTTGGTCCAGCGGACGCTCGCGTGGATCCTGAATGCTGAGTGCCGCGCCGATGATGAGCGCTTCGCGCAGCGCCTTCTCCTGTCGTGCCTGCAAAATCATCCGGCCCACCGTCGGATCAACCGGCAAGTGCGCCAGATCGCGTCCGAGCTCCGTGAGCACACCCGCCTCGTCGATCGCACCGAGTTCGCGCAACAGTCCGTAACCCGCCCGCACGCCTTTGGCCGGTGGCGCGTTGAGAAATGGAAACTCCTCAATGTCACCGAGCCCGAACGCCTTCATCCGCAGAATGACATCAGCCAAGTTGCTGCGTTGAATCTCCGGTTGGGCGAAGCGCGGGCGGCTGTTGAAATCCTCCTCGGCATACAACCGGATGCACACGCCGTCGCTGACGCGGCCGCAACGACCCTTGCGTTGCTCCGCGCTGCTTTGCGCGACCGCCTCAATCGGCAAACGACGCGTGCGACTCTGCGGCACGTAGCGACTGACGCGGGCCAGCCCCGTATCGACGACGAAGCGGATGCCCGGAATCGTGAGCGACGTTTCCGCGATGTTGGTTGCGACGACGATTTTTCGCCGCTGCGTCGGCGCGAACACGCGTTGTTGTTCCGCGTTGGTCAGCCGACCGAAGAGCGGCACGACTTCGAGGTGCCGCGTGCGGCCCTCCAACAAATCGCGCATCTCACGGATGTCGCGCTCCGTCGGTAAAAACACGAGCACATCGCCGCTCTGGCTCTCGCGCAGGATCCGCTCCACCGCCTCGACCGCTCCGTCGATGTAAGTGAATTCGTCATTGTCACCGCGCATCTCCTCCAGCGGCGACCAAATCACCTCCACCGGATAAACGCGGCCCGACACTTCGACGATGGGCGCGCCATCAAACGCTTGGGAGAATGCTTCCGTGTCGATCGTCGCGGAGGTGATGACGATTTTGAGTTCGGGCCGGCGCAACCGCAGCCGCCGCAGATGACCGAGGATGAAATCGATGTTGAGCGAACGCTCGTGCGCCTCGTCCACGATGATCGCGTCGTATTCGCGCAATTCCGGGTCACCTTGCAACTCCGCCAGCAGCATGCCGTCGGTCATGAATTTCACCACGGTTTGCGCCGAGGTCTGATCGGCGAATCGAATTTTGCAGCCCACTTCGCGGCCGTAGCCGACATTCAGTTCCTCCGCCACGCGGCGCGAGACTGACGCCGCCGCCACACGTCGCGGTTGGGTGCACGCGATGCGTCCGCGCAACCCGCCCCCGGCCGCCAAGACCAGCTTCGGGATTTGCGTCGTTTTGCCCGAACCTGTTTCGCCCGCGAGCACCACGACTTGGTGTTTCATCAACAACCCGATGATCTCGTCCGCCCGCGCACTGATCGGCAATTCCGGCGGAAACTCGATCCGGAAGTGGGGGGTTGGATTGGAACGTGACGACATCGTGGAAGGTGTGTCTGCTGAGCGAAGCCTATTATGGTGATTCGGAAATGACAAAATCCTCTCTCCCTCCACCGCTCTGCGAACGCAAGTTGCAACGCGTGCTGACCATCTCACGCGTGGACAGCATCGGCGTGATCGTTTGCGCCAGCGCGAGTCTGGCGGTCAGTCTGTTGAGTGAAAACTGGGTTTTCGGCCTCTTCTCGGCCCTCGCCCTCGCGGCCGGCGCGATGGAACGACACGGCCATCTGCAACTGCGCGACGGCCTGATCGAGGGTCTGCAATGGCTGACGGGCGCGCAAGGCTGCCTCTACACCGTGACAATCGGCTACGTTTTCTGGCGCTGGCAGTATTTCGACGGCGCAGCCTATTGGGCGGAGATTCCCGGACCCGCGCGCGAGCAAATCACCGCGCAAATGGTCGCGGCCGGCCTCAATCCTGAGACCGACCGGCCGCTGCTGTTGCAATCAATGAACTTTATCATCTGCGCTACGCTGTTCGTCGTCAGCACGCTTTACCAAGGCGGACTCGCCTTCTGGTATTCACGCCAACGCCTCGCCCTCGCCGAAGCCTTGGAAAACCCCTCGACGACCTCGGCCGAGGAGCGTTGACTCGGCTTCCCATGAGTAGCGCCAAATTTTTTCCCCAAGCCATCATCATCAAGAAGCGCGACGGCGGTGCTTTGACGCGCGAAGAGATTGATTTTTTCGCCAACGGCGTGGCCAGCGGTGAATTCGCCGACTACCAGGCGACGGCGCTGTTGATGGCAATTTTCTGGCGCGGCATGACGCCGCAGGAAACCGCCTGGCTCACCGACGCCATGATGCGCTCGGGCGAAGTGATTGACCTGAGCGACCTGCCCGGCGCGAAAGTGGACAAGCATTCCACCGGTGGCGTCGGTGATAAGGTCTCGCTGATTCTCGCCCCGCTCGCGGCCGCGTGCGGTATCTCCGTGCCGATGATGTCGGGCCGCGGCCTCGGCCACACCGGCGGCACGTTGGACAAGCTCGAAGCGATCCCCGGATTTCGCGTCGGACTCTCCGTGCCGGAATTCCGCGCGATTCTCGAAAAAGTCGGCGCGGCGATGATCGGCCAGACGCCGCAAGTCGTGCCCGCTGATCGCAAGCTCTACGCCTTGCGCGATGTCACGGGCACGGTGGAATGCATTCCGCTGATCTGCGCCAGCATCATGAGCAAGAAACTCGCGGAAGGCATCGACTCGCTCGTGCTCGACGTGAAGTTCGGCAAGGGCGCGTTCATGAAAGCAAAGTCCGACGCCCTCGTGCTGGCGCGCGCGATGGTCGAAGTCGGTCGCGCGGCCGGCAAACCCGTGCGCGCCGTCCTCACGGCGATGAATCAACCGCTCGGCCGCTGCGCCGGCCACACGACCGAAGTGATCGAATCCATCGAGTGCCTGAAGGGCCACGGCCCGGCGGATTTGATGGAAGTGACGTTCGCGCTCACGGGACACATGTTGATTCTCGGCGGCGCGGCCCAAGACGAAGCCGACGCGCGCGCGAAGATGGAAGCCGCCATCGCCGACGGTTCGGCGTTGCAGAAATTCCGCGAGATGTGCGTCGCCCAAGGCGGCGACCCGCGCGTCGTCGAGGACTACACCATTTTGCCCACGGCGAAAAAGCTGCTCGAAGTAAAGGCTCCCGCAGACGCCCAGGGCTTCGTCAGCGAAGTGGACGCGCTCAAATGCGGCCACGCCATCATGGCGCTTGGCGGCGGTCGCGCGGCCGTCACGGATGCGGTTGATCACGCCGTCGGCATTGCCGATTTGATCAAGATCGGCGAACCCGTCGCTCCCGGCACGCGCCTGTGCACATTGCACATCAATGACGACGCCAAAGGCGCGCAGGCCGAAGCGCTCATCCGCGCCGCGATCAAATTCTCCCCCACCGCCCCGCAGCAGGAGCCGCTGATTCAGGACTTGGTGCAATAGCACTCGCTGACGGCAAAGTGGTGCCCGGGAGCGGACTCGAACCGCTACACCTTTCGGCACAGGCTTCTGAGACCTGCGTGTCTACCAATTCCACCACCCGGGCAAAACTATCAATCTTATTTAGATGAACTACTTACGGAAACTGGCATTTTAGCGAGCTGGCTTTTTCTACACCGCTCTTCTACACCTTAATCATGGAAGCGACTAAGAGAGAAAAGATGTGGGAAAGAACCAACGTCACGAACCTGCTTCGCAACCGTCAGAGCGGAACTTACTACGCCCGCGTAAAAGCCAACGGCAAGCAGAAATGGCGCAGCCTCAAAACGACGGTCTTTACGGTGGCCAAGCTCCGCCTGGCTGACGTGGAAAGGGATATTCGGGCGCAAGGTGCCACCGCCAGGGGCGATAGCGGAACCGCCACCGATCCCTCGGCCGAAACCAAGGTCGCAACCTACATCGCGGCCTATCGCGCCACGCAGCAAAACGACTCAAAGCTGAAAGCCTCGTCCCTGGAGCGAAAGCTGAACTCGGTAAAAGCGCTCGTCAAAACGTGGCCGGAATTGCCGGACCGGGACGTGCGCCGCCTGACCGAATCGGACTGCCAGACCTGGGCAACGAAGGCCAAGAAGGAGGGCACCGGGTTTATTGCCCCCAACGTAAAAACGAAGCGTGCTGGCATGTCGGCCTCAGCTTTCAACAAGTGCGTGGACGCCCTGCTGGGTATCCTGGAGATCGCCAAGGCGAAGGGCCTGATCTACAAAAACCCCGCGGAAAAGATCGTGAAGCTGCCCATCAAACCAAAGCCCTTCGATCTGCCGTCCAATGCACAGTTCAAGGAAATGGTGAGGCTGATAGCTACCGCCGGCAGCCGCTGGTCCACCGACGCCGCCGAAATGGTCCGACTGCTGGCTTTTACCGGAGCTCGGCTTAACGAAGCCCGAAGGCTGCGGTGGTTTCACCTGAACGAAGCGGAAACCCTCCTGACGGTGCCGGGCACCAAGTCAGAGAAGAGCATCGACCGCCCCTTACCGTTATTCAAACCGCTCGCCGAACTCTTGACCGAGATTCGCAATCGGCGCGGGCCGGAGACGGCGCATACACCCATCGCACGACTAAAAACCTGCATGGATGCCCTCAAGTCGGCCTGCCGTAAGGTCGGGGTCAAAGAGATGGACCACCACGATCTCCGCCATTATTTCGCCACCCGGTGCATCGAGTCGGGGGTGGATATCCCCACCCTATCACGCTGGCTGGGGCATGCGGACGGCGGAGTGCTCGCCATGAAGACCTACGGACATCTGCGGCAAGAGCACAGTCTCGCCCAAGCGACCAAAGTTGTTTTCTAGGGAAGCGGTCGGACTTGTCGATGAAACCATGACGTGTCTCGGGCGGGGTAAAAACACTCACGGGCCGGGGTTATCCGGACAGTTGCATCAGGATCCGAAGCGGGCAGCTTAACGCGGATTACATGAAACTTCGCGAGAGCGGTATGCCGCCGATAGACTATTGGGAGCAGTTGCTGGACGTGCCGGCCATCTTGGATGCGTTTGGTTTCAATGCACAGACCGGAGACGTGACCGAGCTGGGCTGCGGCTACGGGACGTTTACCGTGCCACTCGCTCAACGCATCGGTGGAACGGTGCATACCCTTGACATTGATGCCTCCATGGTCGCACTGACGGCCCAACGCGCCGGCGAGGCCGGCCTCACCAATGTGAAGGCGGAAACACGCGATGTGCTCGTTGGTGGCTTTGGCCTGCTCGCCGGTTCCTGCGAGGCCGCGCTCCTCTTCAACATCCTACACGCCGAAGAGCCCGTCTCATTGTTGCGCGCCGCCGGCGAGGTGGTTCGACCCGGTGGCCTCGTCGCTATCATCCACTGGCGAAGCGATGTCGCAACGCCCCGCGGACCATCTCTTGAAATCCGTCCCAGACCGGAGCACATAGTGGCTTGGGCTGCCCGGGCTGGGCTCAGTGCCGAGGGTGATGCTTTTCTGCTTCCGCCCTGGCACTTCGGGGTGAAACTGCGGCGCGCCTGAATCAGCCATGAGTTCCGCCAACAGCACCACTCCCGATTTTTGGGACCAACGCTACACCGCCGGCAAAACTCCATGGGATCAACACGGCGTTCCAGTCAGTTTGAGTGATTTTCTGCAGCGATCCCCAGTGAGCGGACGCGCCCTGGTGCCGGGTTGTGGGTCGGGCTACGAGATCCAGTCCCTACACGAGCGGGGTTGGTCGGTGCTGGGTCTTGACTTCAGCACTGCCGCGGTGGTCCAGGCGCAGCGCATACTCGGCTCGCTGAGCCACCTCGTGCGAGTTGGCGATTTTTTCGCCCCAGCAGCCGATCTCGCCGGCTTTAGCCTAGTCTATGAACGGACATTTCTCTGCGCCCTGCCACCAGAACTGCACGCACCTTACGCCAGGAGGATGGCGGAGCTGATCGTCCCGGGCGGCGTGCTATGCGGCTTTTTCTTTCACGGTCCCGAAGATGAACCGCCGCCCTTTCCGCTAAGCCATGAGCAGATCAACGCGCTGCTCGGTGGCGCCTTCGAGTTGACCGAGAATCTGCCGGTGGTCGACTCCCTGCCGCTCTACGCGACCAAGGAACGCTGGCAGGTATGGCGCCGCCGATAGACCTCCTTCAGGCTGCGCGAGCACAGTAGCGTTCAATCGAGGCGCGCGTCACCAGCACCTTTCGGGTGTCGGGCAACCGGCGTAGTATTTTGCGAACCAAAAGACGATAAAGCGCAGTGCGGGAAATGCCGCCCAGCTTCCGGCGGGCATCCTTAGTGTTGAAAGCATCCGGGTAGACCACCTTCTCTTCCGGGTGGCCGCTGTCCGGATGCGCTTCTCCTTCGAGCCCGAACCCCCAGGTGGTCGCCAGTCGGCGCGCCACCTCGAGATTCTCCGCCTCGAATGTGATCCGACGGATCAAACCCGCATCGGCACATATCGCGCTATACTTCGTCATGTGACCGGGCTCCTGCTGAAATTGAGAGTGGTTGGGCATTGGCTTGGTTCTCCTTGAATAGTTTCAGGAAGAGATAGCGGGGGCCCCATTGGGGCCGCGCGCACCGAGGACGGGCGGCAGCACCGGCTGGTCCGGCGAACAGGCGAACTCTTCCACCATCGGGGGATTCAGCGTGGGGATATGGGCGAAAACTTCGGACATGAGCTTCGGCCGGCGGGGCTGGGCCAATTCCAACCCACGCGCCCAGGCGACGACCCGGTCGTAGGCGGCATCGGAGCTGCCATGCCGGCGGTCCAGCTCCTGTCGGCCAAGGGCCAGCTCATCCAGGAAGGCCAGCTTCAGCCGGGCAAAGATTTCGGGCGTCCGCTGCAGGCGCGGACCGATCAGGTCGCCGATGGAGCTCCCGCGCAACAGCTGCTCCCGCCGGTCGGGGTGCATCACGACGCTCACCGGCATTTCGAGGCCGTCATGGTCACGGCAGCGGAAGCTGGCCCGCAGGTGGCCCCGCGCGGTCGTGGAGAGTCGGATATCCTCGGCGCCGCCATGAGCAAGGGAGACTCGGATGGCGGTCGGGTCCCGGAGGTCCTCGTCCGAGAAGAGGCGAAATTGAGACGTGAACTTATTCGCCCAGGCCCGCCGTGCCGTGGAACCAGGCCCCGGGCTGGAGGCGACGGCGACCCGCGCCTTGGCGGGATCCTTTGGGCTCGTCCAACCGTGCGCGAGGTTGATCAGTTCCTGGCCCAGTTCCACCCGCACGGCGTCGCGGGAACCGTGAAAGTAGGGCTGAACGCGGTGACCAGTGAAAAGATCCGTGTGTCCGATGAAACCGTGGACGGCGCTCCGCGCCTCGGCTGAGAGCGCAGGCTCTCGGTGGAGGATACCCAAGGTCGCCACCTGGCCCGGACGCAGGCCGGGCAGATAGATGTCGACCAGGTTGAGCCAGAGCTCGTGGGCCTCCGCAGTCGTCAGTT
>JAUXXD010000213.1 GCA_030681265.1 Candidatus Didemnitutus sp.
ATCGAGCAAGCCGATGCGCGCCGCGGCACCGGCGTTGTTGCCCGCGGAAAAGCCGATGTAAGTGTTCGAGGCGGACGTCGTGCTGAGGAGCGCGGTTGTGCCGTTGTTATTGCCGTGGGCGACGGCGCTGGCGTTGACCCCGTCGGGCACCCCGGCGGTCGGCGTCGCGGTGGTAAAATCCCACGTAATCGTGCGCGGCGCGACGGCGGCGGCAGTGGAGAGATTGGCGGCGTTGCTGCGCGTGGTGCCGGCGAGGTTGGTGGCGGCAATCTCGTAGGCGGCGACGTCGGCAAGTTGCACGTTGGTCAGGCTGAGCGTCGCGCTGTCCGCGCCGCCGAGCGCCACGCCATCGCGATACCACTGATACGTCACCGGTGCTTCGCCGGTGGCGGTGACGGCGAAAGTCGCACTGCCGCCGAACGTCGTGGTTTGCGGCAGGGGTTGTTGCGTGAAGACCGGCGCGGTTGCCGTGTTGGATTGACCGTCGATTTTGGCGCGCAACACGGCGGCGACCGACGACGGCAACGCGGTGAAAAACGTGTAGCCGGTGTCCGTCTCGATTTGCGCAGCGGAGGTGACGTAGTTGCGCCAGGGGTTGGTGCGGATGCCGGCGATGTTGGGCATTTTCACGACGATGACGCGCGTCTCCGTGGTGATGCGACTGAGCGCGGTGCCACTGCCAACGGGAACGACGACGACGATTTTCCAAAAGTAGCCGGGAATCGCCGCCGCGCCACTGGGCAGGCGTGCGCTGCCGAAATGACTCATGCCCGCCGTGATGAGCAGTTCGTTGCCCGCCGACGCGAGGCTGCGGCAATGCGATTCGAAATCCGCCCACACGCCCTGGTTGTTATCGGGCGTTTGCGGGCCCATGTTCGACATGTAGAACGTCACTTGATTGTCCGCCACCGTCACCGTGCGATCGGCCGAAGGGCAGAGGTGGCCGCGGTCGTAGCCGGAGCCGCTGTAGTCGGTCGTCTTGACCCGGTAGAAACCGGAGGGCAGCGTGTTGTCTTCGATGAAACTGGAGCGCCCGCTGGCACCGATGTCGGCTGATGTTAAGTTCCAGCTCACCCAATTCGGGACGCCGCGCCCGTCGTGGTAATCCATCCAGTATTGCGCGCGTTGAATCAGGTAATTTGTGCGATTTGTCGGGCTCGAGGTGGCGTTGGTCGGGTTGCCCAACTGCGCTTGCAAACTGACGCCGATAGCAGCGTGCAGTCCGATCGCCCCCGTGAGGGCAACAAGAAGCAATAAGACTTTTTTCAATGGCAAACGGGTGGGCGAATAGCGAGAGGGACCGCGACCACTGTGCGGCCCAGACAGGCCAGCGCAAGTCGCGGATTGAGGAGAGATGACCAGGGAAATCCGGCCGTGCGACCGAACCTGAGCGCGAACGCCCAACGGCCTTATCGGCCCAACTCACCCAATACCAAAGCGGGAATTGCGTCCGCCCTACCCGCGCACCGAAGTCACACCGTTGCGCCGGGCGTCAAGGATTGCTCGCGTCGAACACCACTTCCCCGCCGATGACCGTCAACAGGCATTTCGTTTGGAGAATTTCCGGCTCAGGGATCGTCATGATGTCCGCCGAGAGCACCGTCAGGTCCGCCCACTTGCCGACGACCAGACTGCCCCACTCGTTCTCCGCAAATGCCGCGTAGGCCGCATCGAGCGTCATCGCGCGCAGAGCTTCGAGGCGCGTCATGCGTTGTGCGAGATGCCAATCTTCATTGGCAAAACCATCCAGCGAGCGCCGCGCCACCGCGGCATAAAATTCAATCATCGGTTCGCCGCGTTCGACCGGCGCATCTGAACCGGACGCGATAATCGCGCCCGAATCCAACAACGAACGCCAAGCGTAGGCGCCGACGAGTCGTTCCCGTCCCAGACGACGCGGGGCAAAAAACAAATCACCGATCGCATGCGAAGGTTGCATCGACGCGATGACGCCGAGCGCCGCGAAACGGCCGAGATCGTCGGGGTGGATGATTTGCGCATGTTCGATACGCCAGCGTGGGTCGGGTTGCGCACGCTCACCCGGCGGCACGGCCGCGAAGGCTTTTTTGTAGGCATCGAGCACGACGCGATTGCCGCGATCGCCGATCGCATGTGTCTGCACTTGCACGCCGCCCCGCAGCGCCGCGACGAGAAACGCCGCGAACTTCGCTTCGTCCTGCAACAGCAAACCAGTAGACGCATAGTCGGCATACGGCTCGAGCAACGCCGCGCCACGCGAACCGAGGGCGCCGTCCATGTAAAGTTTCACGCCGCGCCGCGTGTAGCGTCCGTCGCTCTCGCCGACGACGAGGCCGGCCGCGAGGAGTTTTTCGCCGCTGCCATCGGAGCCGCTCACGGCGTCGAAAATACGCAGCTTGATTTTCCCTTCGGCGACGAGACGACGCACCATTTCCGAGGTCGCAAAATTTTGTCCGGCCACATGCACGGACGTCCAACCGAGCTGCCCTTCGCGCGCTGCGCCGACGATGAGCGCACGTTCCGTTTCGGCGGCAGTCGCTGGCGGGATGAGTCGCGTGACAAGTCGCATGGCGTGATCGACCAGCACGCCGGTCGGTTCGCCCGCTGCATCTTTTAAAACTTCGCCGCCACTCGGGTTGGGCGTCGCGGCGTCAACCTTGGCGAGGCGTAGCGCGAGTGAGTTGGCGACGAGCGCGTGGCCGTCAGCGCGCGTCAAGACGACCGGATGATCGGGCGCGACGGCGTCGAGGGCGGCGCGCGTGGGAAACACCGGGGGTTGCCAATGCGTTTCAATCCAGCCGCGGCCGACGATCCATTGTTTCGCGTGCGTTTGCGCAACACGGGCCGCGAGGCGGGCCTGCAGATCCGCGACGCTCGCCGTGCCTTCGAGATCGAAGGTGAGTTCGCGCGCGCCGATGCCTTCCAAGTGAATGTGCGCATCGGTGAGCCCCGGCACGACTGTCGCCCCGCGCAAATCAATCGTGCGCCGCGCGGTGGCGCGGAACGCGGCGGCGGAAGCATCGTCGCCGACGAACACGATACGCCCCGCGCGGACCGCGAGTGCGGTGGCGTGCGGTTGCGTCGCGTCGAGCGTGTGGATGTTGCCATTAACCAGGAGGAGATCGACCGGCTGGGCGAATGCCGCCGCAGTCAACGTGGTGGCGAGAAGGAGCGCGCGAAGCATCGGCCAACGATGGCGGCCCCGCACCGCGGCGGCAACGCTGCAATCCGGCGCGTCGCGCTGACCCCGACATACTAGGAATTTCCCCGAGACGCGGCTCGACGCGCGGGGATTGTTCGCTACCGTCTGGGGTCGCACCTTTCAGCCAGCTTTTTCGTAATGTCTAATCGCACCGCACTACTCATCGATGACGAGGCCTATTTTCGGCACTTCGTCGGAGAAATCCTTCGCCGCAACCTTATCACCACGGTTATCGAAGCTCGCGATGGCGAAGAAGCGATCACACTTTTTGAGCAGCACAAACCGGATTTTGTCCTGCTCGACATCAACATGCCGCGCAAGGATGGCATCGAAACGCTGATCGAATTGCGGAATATCTCGGCCGAGGTGCCGATTGTCATGCTCACCTCAGTGGCGGACGAAGTTATTGTCGAGCAATGTGTTGAGCATGGCGCTTCCTATTTTCTGCGCAAAGATATCCCTGCGCACGAAATGCTTTCTGAATTAAAATCAGTTTTGGCCGATTTATTCGTAAATCCTGAGCCCCCCAGTGAGTAAAAACACCCCGTCCCCGATTTCCGATCGATTCGTGCGCTACAACCTCGCGGCAACACTCGCCGAGGCCAAAAGCGATTTCAGCCCCGAGACTGGCAGCCAGCGTCTGCTCAAGCAGAGCGAAATTTCCGCGCGCTTCCGCAAGACTGCACGCCCCAACCGTCCGTCCAAATGACCAGCCTCAAGCGTATCACGGAGACCTTGCGCCCGTTGCTGCCGGGGCACGGGCCGCTGATTAACCAATTGGCTGAGCAGCACGCGGACGAGCCCTTACGTTTCCTGAGCGAGATTGGCAGCCGCTCACTGATTTCCCACATCCGCTTGTGCCAACTGTGGGCCGACGCGCTCGGCGTGGCCTACGTCAATCCGTTCAACGTCGAGTTACCGTCTGATCCGTCGGTCCAGTTGCCCGGCGAAGTGGCCCGCAGTGCCAACGCGCTCGTGCTCACCAGTGTCGCCAGCGGCGTCACCGTCGGCATGGCCCAACCCGATGACAAGAAACTGATCGAGTCGCTGCGGAAAGCCCTCGCGCGCGATATCAGCCCGGTTTTTTCCCATCCGGACGAAATCCAAGCCAGCATCAATCTCCTCTTCGGCAACGACAACGCGCTCAACCGCTCGCTCGAGCGCACCTGCGCCGAGTGGCCCGCTCTCCCCGGCGGTCGCGAGATTCGCAATTCCCGCGACACCGAAGGCCTGCTCAAAGGCGAAGCGGTGCAGGAACTTTTCAACAGCATTCTGCTCACCGCCTTTCGCCGCCGCGCGTCCGATATCCATCTCGAGCCCGGTCCCGACGACGCGCGCGTGCGCTTCCGGGTCGACGGCGACATGTGCCAGATCGTGAACGTGCCACGCGCCGTGCACGACGCGTTGATCGTGCGCATCAAAGTGCTTTCGTCCCTCGACGTCGCGCAATCACGCTTGCCGCAGGACGGCGCGTTCGAACTCGATTTCGGCGGCACGCGTCCGGCGTTCCGCACCTCGACCCTGCCCAGTCTCTACGGCGAAAAAGGTGTGTTGCGCCTACTCGGCTCGCCCGCCGGCCAATCGCTGCCGCGACTCGGCGCGCTTAATATGTCGGACACGGTGCGCGGCGCCTTGCGGCGCGTCGTGCTCAACCCGAACGGAATTCTCATCGCCTGCGGCCCCACCGGCAGCGGGAAGACGACGACACTCTATGCGTGCCTCGGCGAAATTAACCGGCCCGACCTCAACATCGTCACGATTGAGGATCCCGTCGAAATCCGCCTCCCCGGCCTGACGCAACACCAGGTCAACACACAAGTCGGCCTGACTTTCGGCAAGGTGCTGCGCGCCATTCTGCGCCAAGATCCCGATGTGTTGCTCGTTGGTGAAATCCGCGATCTGGAGACCGCGCGTATCGCGACGGAAGCGGCGCTCACCGGTCACTTGGTGCTCACCTCGTTGCACGCGAACAACTCGCTCCAAGCCGTCACGCGCCTTGTCGAAATCGGCGTTGAACCCTACTTGGTCGCCCCGACGACGATGGGCGTGCTCTCGCAACGGTTGGTGCGCCGGATTTGCCCCGCCTGCAAAGAATCCTACAAAGCGACGCACGAAGAGCTGGAGCCGTATTTCACGGAGATCGAGGACGCCAATGTCACACTCTACCGCGGACGCGGTTGCCCGCAGTGTTACGGTTCGGGTTTCCAAGGCCGCATCGGACTGCACGAATTTGTCGAAGTCTCCGAAACGATGCGCGAGATGATCAACCATCGCGCACCCTCGGCACAATTAATGGCCGAGGCGCACCGCACCGGCTACCGCACCCTGCGCTACGATGGTCTGAAAAAAGCCCTCATCGGCATGACGACGCTGAGTGAAATAGCACTCGCGACGCTGCCGGAAATGACTTCCTGAGGCACTCCCACCCGAGTGCGGAATGGTGGACGCTATTGGACTCGAACCAACGACCCCCTGCGTGTGAAGCAGGTGCTCTAACCAACTGAGCTAAGCGTCCGAAAAACCGAGCGGCGACGGTTACGAACGGCACGGGCGAAATCAAACATTCTTTTTCGCGAGCGCGGAGTTCGGCTCCGGCGCGAGGGTCAATTGCACTGCTGCGAAAAGCTCAATTTCCGTAAAAGGCTTGGCGAGGAACACGGTTACGGCCCCTCCGGCGCGGCCGACGTCCGGTTGGCCTTCGTTTTCCGGCACCGTCGCTAAACCAGAGCAACTGATCACCGGCAGTCCCGGCACTGATTTGCGCAATACTTCAATCAGCGCCGCGCCGCCCATCCGCGGCATCATCATGTCGGTGATCGCGAGCGCGAAACTCTGCGGGCGCAACGCGAAGAGTTGCAGTGCTTCCACTCCATCACTGGCGATGACGACCCGGAATCCATACCGCCGCAACATGACCTCAAACAAGTTGCGAATCGGAGCCTCGTCATCGACCACCAACACCAAGCGGCCCGCACCATCAAGTTTGGGCTTACTCGCCTCACTTGGCTGTGTCGCGGGAGATTGCATCAACCGCGGCAGCAACACGCGAAACGTCGAGCCAACCCCCATCTTGGTCGACACGTCGATGACCCCACTGTGACTCCGCACGATCCCATAAACTGTGGCAAGACCGAGCCCCGTGCCTTTGCCTCGTTCCTTAGTGGTGAAAAATGGATCGAAGAGATGCTCCATCACCTCATCCGTGATGCCCGTTCCCGTGTCACTGACCGTGATTTCGACGTAGCCACCCGGCGTCAATGGCGGCAGCAAACGCGCCTGGGCCTCGTCGACTTCCGTGTCGCGCACACTGAGTGCCAGTCGCCCGCCTTGCGGCATGGCGTCGCGCGCGTTGATGCTCAAGTTGAGCAACACCTGATGCAGGCGCGTGACGTCTCCCATCACCGGACTCACCACGCGACCGGTGGTCACACTGACTTCAATATCACGCGGAATAGTTTCCCGGATGAGATCGGCCACTTCTCTAACAAGGTAACGCAACTGCACCACAGTGCGCTCGCCGTCGGCCCCGCGCGCAAACATCAACACGTGTTTCACGATGCCCGCGCCACGCACGGCGGCCTGTCCGATGAGATTCAAGCGGCTCTGCATCTCCGGTGTCGGCGCATCGGACTTCAGTAATTCGACCGCCATGAGGATCGGCGCGAGCACGTTGTTCAGATCATGCGCGATACCACTCGCCAACATGCCGATGCTCTCCAACTGCTGCGCCCGCACGAGTTGTTGCTCCAATTGCCGCTCGGCGGTGATGTCGTGCTTCATCGCCACAAAGTGCGTGGTCTCACCCTGCGCATTGCGCACCGGCGCGATCACCATGTGCTCGTGGTAAAGCGTGCCGTCTTTGCGGCGGTTGTGCAGGTCGCCTTCCCATACTTCGCCACGCAATACCGTTTGCCACAAGTTGGCGTAAAATTCCGGGGCGTGGCGTCCTGAACTGAGGATGCGCGTGTGTTGCCCGATCACATCTTCCACTGCGTAACCGGTTATGCGCGAAAAGGACGGATTCGCCCACTCGATCATGCCGGCATGATTGGTGATGACCCACGCCGCCGGAGTCGCCTGCAACGCCGCATGCATCAAATCCAGCCGTTGCTTCACCAGTTTTTGCTCGGTGATGTCGCGCACAATCATGATCACCTCATCCACCGTTTGCCGATGGATCAGCCCAAACGAAATCGTGGCATCGAATTCGACTCCGTCCAACCGCCGCATACGACATTCAAAAGGTGCCAGCGGGCTTGTCCTGGCGGAGGAGGTGTATTGTATCGCTTTGGCGTGCGATGACGTGCCATCCGGCTGCATTGGTGGCGCCAATTCCCAGATCCCGCGCCCCACCAAATCGGTGAGCGTTGCGCGAAAAAGCGCCAGCGCCTGCGGATTGCCGTCCGCCACACAATCACGCTCGTCGATCAACAGTATAGCGTCCCGCGACTCTTGATAAATGCTCCGCAATTTCAGTTCGCTATCCTCCAAAGCCTGCCGCGCCGCAATCGTCGCCGTAACATCGTGCGCCATCAAGAACCGCGCCGGACGCCCTTCCCAATTGATCGCGTGCGACGTGATTTCGACGAGGAGCAATGTGCCATTCGCACAACGGTGCCGCCACGGGCCGGAGGTGCGCGTCTCCGGAGGCGCGTTGCGCTCGTGCGCTTCCCAACCCGACCCCTCCGCAGGCGCTTCCAAATCCGCCATCGTCAACTGAAGAAACGTCGCGCGCGTATAATCGTATTTCATCAACGCCGCATTGTTCACCACCAACACCGTGCGCGTCGTGACATCATAAACCCACATCGGACTCGGGTTGCTTTCGAACATCACGTCGTAGCGACCAGCGGCTTCCGCGAGCTTCGCCTCCGACGTCTTACGCGAAGTGAGATCAGTGTGGGTGCCGACGAGCTGCATGGGCCTCCCGTTTTTCGGGGAAGTGATCACCTTCCCGCGCGACAACACCCAGCGATACCCCCCGTCCTTTGCCCGGATACGATATTCAGAGCGGTAAATGCTAGTCATGCCCTGCAAACATTTCTGCCGCTCCTCCTGAACTCGCGCGCGATCATCAGAGTGAATCCAACTGGACCAATCGTCCGATCCGACGTCCTCCTCGGCATAGCCCAGCAATTCCCGCCAACGCGGAGAAAAAGTAAAATTACCCGTTGCGATATCATACTCCCACCCACCGTCGCCCGTCGCATCGAGTGCCCGCCGCCAGCTTAACTCTTGTTGGCGCAGTGCTGTGCGCGAGCGGTTGAGCAATCCCAACAGCAAACCTGTCGTCACCATGACGAAGAGAAAATCCTTGTAGATTTCGGCCACCGTCCACTCCGGCATCGTGCCTGCCCAAAGGTGAAAACTCCAATTCGACGCCACAATCCATGCCGTTGCCCCAAGCGCGTAAAATGCCGCTATCCGCACCGGCCACGTTGTGAAATTAGACTTCATTGGAGCAGCGCGTAGAGTAGTGCGAAGCCCGCTTACCGACTGCGCAATTCTTGTCCGAATCCATCTCGCGATTGCCTAGAATTACCCGCGGACCACTTAGTTTCGCTAATGACCAATCACAACAATTGCCCCGTCCGCTAGCACGCGTTGTGCTCAGGGAGATTTGCGACGAGTGTTGCGTGAACGAGGCACGTGAAACGTGCGACAAAGCTCGCATGACGCACCGTCGCAACCGCGCGCCGTGCAATGCTCGCGGCCGTAGAAAATGATGCGCAAATGCAGCTTGTTCCACTGCTCTTCCGGAAACACGCGTTTCAAATCGCGCTCGGTTTGCTCGACGTTGCGTCCATCCGACAAACGCCACCGCTTGGCCAAGCGATGAATGTGCGTATCGACCGGAAATGCCGGCACGCCAAACGCCTGACTCATCACCACCGACGCCGTCTTGTGCCCCACGCCGGGCAGCGCCTCGAGTTCGGCAAAAGTCCGCGGCACTTCGCCGTCGTGATTTTCCAACAACAACCGCGATAGCCCACTGATCGCGCGGGCCTTTTGCGGCGAAAGTCCGCAGGGGCGAATCACGGCTTGGATTTGCTCCCCCGGCACGCGCGCCATCGCGTGCGGCGTCGCGCCGAGTTCCCACAGGTGAGGCGTGACGAGGTTGACGCGTTTGTCCGTGCATTGCGCCGATAACAACACCGCCACCAGCAACGTGTAGGGATCGCGGTGGTCGAGCGGAATCGGCGTCTCCGGATACAACTCGGCCAAGCGGCGCGCGACGTGATCAGCGCGGGCTTGCTTGGTGCGAAAGAGGGAGTCGGCGTCCACGCTTTTACAACAGCAGGGCTTTCCGGCGCAGAACAATGATTAATTGCACACGCGCGGGATCAAAACTCAGTTGCGCGACGCGGCTCGCCGCCTAGGTTCCGCCACTGGCTTCGTCCCGCGACCTCCTTGCCCCTCTCGACACCTGTGAACGCCGGCACACCGGCTCGCCGGCCGCCGACGTCGCCGCGATGCTGCGCACCGTGGGCTTTGACTCACTCGACGCCCTCACCGACGCCGCCGTGCCGGCCAAAATCCGCCTGAAGCGCGCGCTGCGTCTGCCAGCCGCGTTGGGCGAGCGCGAAGCGTTGGCGGAGTTGCGCGGCATCGCGTCGAAAAACAAAGTGTTCCGCAGCTACCTCGGCATGGGCTATTACGACACCGCCACGCCGCCCGTCATCCAGCGCAACATTCTGGAAAATCCCGGCTGGTATACCGCCTAC
>JAUXXD010000215.1 GCA_030681265.1 Candidatus Didemnitutus sp.
TTTGCCGCCGGTGAACAACAGGCTATCTTCACCATCACGCGTGCGAGCGTGCCGGTGCCGCCGGTGAGTTCGTTGGTGTTGGCGCGGCATGTGCCGGAGCGTTATGACGATTTCGCCTTCGAGAATGACCGCGTCGCCTACCGCATTTACGGGCCGGGGTTGGAGACGGACGTCGCGGGGCGCAGCCGCATGATCGGCAGCGGCATTGATGTGTGGACCAAACGGGTTTCCTACCTGGTGGTGGATCGCTGGTATTTGCGCGGGCACGACGCCTATCATAAAGACAACGGCGAAGGGCTCGATTTCTACTCGACAGGAACGACCCGCGGCGTCGGTGGCACCGGCGTGTGGGACGGGCAACGCTTGCGCGTTTCCAATAATTGGCGGGCGGCGCGCGTTATCGCCAACGGCCCGATTCGCGCCATTTTTGAGCTAACTTACGGCGCATGGGATGCGGGCAAGGGCGCGACAGTGGCGGAGGTGAAGCGCTTCACGATGGATGCGGGGCATAACTTGCACCGCATCGACGGCACTTACTCGTTGCGTGGTGCCGCCACGGTCGATGTCGCCATCGGACTTGGCAAAATGAAGGACAAGGGCCACGAACTCAGCTCGCTTGTGCACAACGATCCCACGGCGGGTATTGTGAGTCGCTGGACGAAACATGCGACGGACGTCGACGGCGAGTTGGGCACGGCGGTCGTGCGCGCATCCGGATTCGCCGGTGTGCTCGAAGATGACGCCAATCAACTCGGCCTCGTCCCGGTGCGCGACGGTGAGACGGTCACTTACTATTTCGGCGCGGGCTGGTCGCGCAGCGGCCGCTTTGCGGATGCGGCCACGTGGCAGACCTACGTCACTGAGTTCGCCGCGCGCCTCAAGTCTCCCCTTTTGGTCACCGTCACTTCAGCCAACTAAACTTATGAATGTTTTCAGAAAATTCATGGCTCCCACACTAGGGCTCAGCCTCGTTGCCCTGTCATTGTCCGCCAATGAACTGCCGCAGAAATTCGGCGGCGCTACGCCGCTGGAATGGTCGAAGCGCATGGCGGACTCCGAGATGTCGCGGAAGGGCGACACGATGTTTTTCGGCGGCTCTAATCCCAAGGCGCGTTGGGACTACACGACCTCGTTGTTCGGACTTTCACTGGTGAAGCTCGCCGAGCAAACCGGCAACGCCGGCTACGCCAACTATGGCGCGAAGACGGTGGAGTCATTCATTGCGCCTGACGGCACAATCCGCACCTACAAGATGGCGGACTACAACATCGACATGATTCCTCCGGGTAAAGTGATGTTGCTGCGTTGGGAACAAGGCGTGCGCGCGCCGCAGTTGCGCACGGCGATCGCGACGATGTATGAGCAGATGCAGAAGCACCCGCGCACGAGCGAAGGCGGCTATTGGCACAAGCTGCGTTACCCGCACCAGATGTGGCTCGACGGTCTGTTCATGGCGTCGCCGTTTCTCGCGCACTACGCCAAGGTTTTCGAGGAGCCCGCGCTGTTCGACGAAGCGGCGAAACAGATTCTGTTGATGGATAAACACGCCTACGATGCGCGTTCGGGACTTTATTACCATGCGTGGGACGAGAAGCGCGAACAACCTTGGGCCAATCGCGAAACCGGTCATTCGCCGAATTTCTGGAGCCGCGCCATTGGTTGGTATGCGATGGCGATTGTCGATTCTCTCGACTTCTTTTCGCCGACACATCCGGAAGTCGACCACATCAACGAAGTGCTGCGCCGCGTCGCCGATGGCATCGTGCGCTGGCAGGATCCGTTGACAGGCCTTTGGTGGCAGGTAACGGATCAACCGGGCCGCGCGGGCAACTACCTTGAGGCGACCGCGTCTTCGATGTTCGTCTACACGCTGGCGAAGGGAATCAACCGCGGCTACCTGCCGCGCGAGCAATATTTGCCAGCCGTGCTGAAAGCATACGAGGGCATCATCCGCGATTTCATGCGCACCGATCCCGATGGTCGCGTCAATCTCACACGCTGCTGCGAAGTCGCAGGCTTGGGATACACCAATTCCGCAGGGCGAACCCGCGATGGTTCTTTCGACTACTACATCAGCGAGCCGATCATCGACAACGACCTGAAGGGGGTCGGTCCGTTCATCCTCGCTGGTATCGAAATGCAGAAATTGCTCGCGCAACAACCGAAGTCTTTCGCCGCGCGCGGTTGGGAAGATTATGAGCGCGTGCTGGCTAACATTAACGCGCCGCAATTTCCCGCACGGGATTTTCCCATCACTGCTTTCGGCGCGCAGCCGAATGGTAATGCCACGGCGGCGATCCGCGCGGCGATTGCCGCGTGCAATGCCGCGGGCGGCGGACGTGTCGTTGTGCCGGCGGGCGAATGGTTCACCGGGGCGATTCACTTGCTGAGCAACGTCAACTTGCACGTGAGCGAAGGTGCCGTGCTCAAGTTCACGACTGATCCGGCGGATTACCCGATTGTGTTCACGCGTTGGGAAGGTGTGGAAGCGATGAACTACTCCCCGCTGATCTACGCGTGGGAGCAGGAAAACATCGCAATCACCGGCACCGGCACGCTCGACGGTCAGGCTGACTGGGACAACTGGTGGGCGTGGAACGACAAGAAAAAAGGCCCCGTGAAGCAAAAGCCGGGGCGCGACCGTTTGTTCGCGATGGGCGAAGAAGGTGTGCCCGTCGCCGAACGTGTGATGGGCGACGGCGCTTTTTTACGTCCGAATTTCATCCAGCCCTACCGCTCCCGCAATATCCTCATCGAAGGCGTCACGATTCTCCGTTCGCCGATGTGGGAAGTGCATCCGGTGTTGTGCGACAACGTCACCGTGCGTGGCCTCAAGATCATTTCCCACGGTCCGAACAACGACGGCTGCAATCCGGAATCGTCCACCAACGTGCTGATTGAACATTGTCTCTTTGACACCGGCGACGACTGCATCGCGATCAAGTCGGGCCGCAACAACGACGGTCGCCGCGTCGCCGCGCCTTCGGAAAATATCATCGTCCGTCACAGTATCATGAAGGATGGTCATGGCGGTGTGGTGCTTGGCAGCGAGTGCTCCGGCGGCATCCGCAACGTCTTCATTGAACACTGCGAAATGGACAGCCCTGACCTCGACCGCGCGTTGCGTTTCAAAAACAATGCGGTGCGCGGCGGCGTGCTGGAGAACGTTTTCATGCGCCATGTGCGCATCGGGCAGGTTGCCGAAGCCGTGCTGACGATTGATTTGCTCTACGAAGAGGGCGCCAACGGAGCCCACCTGCCGATCGTGCGCAACGTGCAGTTGGACAACATCACCAGCTCGGCCAGTCCGCGCGTTCTCTACGTCGCCGGTTTTCCGGGCGCGGTGGTCGAAGGCATCAAGGTGAGCAACTCCGCCTTCCGCAATCTCACTCATTCGGAGGTCGTCACCCACGTCGGTCGAATCACCTTCGACAATGTGGTGATGGAACCTAAGGTTCGTCCCAAGGGACTGAACTCCGTGCCCGCGCCGACGAAGCACTAGTTTCCGCCGCCGCTCACAAGCCCACCACGCTACCCATGGACCGCAAAGCTGTTTCCTTTCTCTTCGTCGGACTCATCGTGGGCGCGCTACTCGCCGCCACCGTCTTTGTCAGTGTGGTCCGTCGTGACCGGGCGGCAGCCGCGGGCGATGGCGCCCGGCGCACCATCCTCAAGCTCGGCCATGTGCTCGACCAATCTCATCCGGTGCACGCCGCGATGGAACACATGGCGAAGCGGGTCGCAGAGTTGTCGCACGGCGCAGTGGAAATTCAGGTTTTCCCCAACGGCCAGCTCGGTTCGGAACCGGAGTGCATCGAACAACTGCAACGCGGCGCGCTCGCGATGGTGAAAACCTCGGCGGCGGCGATGGAGGGTTTCGTGCCGGACATGGCGGTCTTCGGCTTGCCCTACCTCTTCCGTGACGACGACCACTATTGGAAAGTCCTCGAAGGTCCGGTCGGACGTGAGTTGCTCGCGGCGGGTGAGAAGGTCGGTGTGCACGGTCTTTGTTATTACGATTCCGGCAGCCGCAGTTTCTACACCGTCAGCAAGCCGATTCTCACGCCCGCCGACGTCAAGGAGCGCAAACTCCGCGTGTTGCCGAGCAAGATGGCGCGGGATCTGATTGCCACGCTCGGTGGCGGGCCGACGCCGATTCCGTGGGGCGAACTCTACACGGCGTTGCAACAAAGCATGGTGGACGGCGCGGAGAATAATCCGCCGAGTTTCTACACGAGTCGGCACTACGAAGTTGCGAAACACTACTCGCTCGACGAACACACGCGCATCCCCGACGTCATCATTTTCAGTCAATCGATTTGGGAAGGATTGACGCCGGAAGTCCGCGCGTGGCTCAACCAAGCGGCGGCCGACTCCGTGAAATTCCAACGCGCGCTCTGGCACGAGAAGACGGCGGAAGCTCTCGCCGCCGTGCAAAAAGCCGGTGTAAAAATATACTATCCCGACAAGGCAGCCTTCGCGGCCGCGACTGCGCCCATGTTGCAATCTTTCGCCGGCACGCGCATCGGCGAACTCGCGGAACGCATCCGCGTGGTGAAATGACACGTGCGATGACTGCCTTGGCCAAACTGTGGGAACGCCTCTGCCGCGGACTGGAGATTTTCACCATCACGCTGTTTGCTGCGCTCGTGCTCGACGTGTTGTGGGGCGTGATTTCGCGCTATGTGCCAGGGATTCGTCCGAGCGATTGGACGGAGGAGCTCGCGGTCTATCTGCTCGTCTGGGTTTCGCTCTACGGGGCGGCGTTGACGTATCGCGGTTACGGTCATCTCGGGGTCGATTACTTTGTGGCGAAGCTCGATCCGGCGGCGCAACGCCTCGTCGCCGTCGTGGTTGAGATCGCCGTGCTGATTTTCGCCGGGTTCGCCTTGGTTTACGGTGGCTCGCGTTTGGTGTTTGAGACCTTGGCCTCGAACCAACTCACGCCGGTGCTGCAATGGAAGATCGGCTACCTTTACTCGACGGTGCCACTGAGCGGTCTGTTCATCTGTGCGTTCTGTATTGAGCACTTGCTCAAACTTCAACCTGCGGGCGCCCACGCCGCTTCCACGGATATCTGACCATGTCGGCCGAAGTTCTCATCTTACTTGTGGTGTTCGTGGGCCTGCTGCTGCTCAACGTGCCGATTGCAATTTGCATCGGACTGGCGACGGTGGCGACCATTGCCACGCTCGGCGATGTGCCGACCGGTTATGTGGTGGCGCAACGTCTCGCCACAGGCATTGCGAGTTTTCCGTTGCTTGCGATTCCGTTTTTCGTGCTGTCGGGCGTCCTGATGGGCGAGGGCGGCATGGCGCGACGTCTGATGGATTTCGCCTCGTCGTTGGTCGGCCGGTTTCCCGGCGGATTGGCCTACGTCAATACGGTGACATGCATGCTTTTCGGCGCGGTGTCGGGCTCAGCGGCGGCGGCAGTGTCGTCGATCGGCGGCTTCATGATTCCGCAGATGGAAGCGAAGGGCTACAAGCGCGAGTTCGCGGTGGCGTTGACGGCCACATCGGCCACGACGGGTCTATTGATTCCGCCCAGCAACATCATGATCGTTTTCGCGGTGGTGTCGGGTAACGTCTCGGTGGCCGCGCTTTTTCTCGCCGGCGTGTTGCCGGGTATTCTCGTGGGGCTTTCGATCATGGCCGCGAGTTTTGTCACGTTGCGTTTTCTGCGTCCGGCGCACACGGCCGGCAAAGCGGCCGCCGCGAGCATGACGGAAATGGTAACCGTGCCGGTGGGACGTGCCTTTTTGGGGGCGTTGCCGAGTTTGTTGCTCGTGGTGATTGTGCTCGGAGGGATTTTGGGAGGCTTGTTTTCCGCCACCGAAGCGTCGGCCATCGCGGTCGCGTATTGTTTGATTCTAGCGATGGTCGCTTATCGCGAGGTCAAGTTGACGGCATTGCCGCCGATCCTGCTCAAAGCGGCGCTCACGACGTCGGTGGTGATGCTCCTCGTCGGGGCGAGCCAAGCGATGAGCTGGGTGCTCGCTTACGAACGCGTGCCGCAGATGGTGAGCACGGCGATGATCGCGCTGTCCGATAATCCGCTGATCATTCTTTTGTTGATCAATGTGCTCCTGCTGGCGGTGGGTGTCTTCATGGACATGACGCCGGCGGTCTTGATCTTCACGCCGATTTTTCTGCCGGTGGTGACCGGCCTCGGGATGGATCCGGTGCACTTCGGTATTTTGATGATCGCCAATCTTTGCATCGGCCTCTGCACGCCGCCCGTGGGCACGTGTCTGTTTGTCGGTTGCAGCGTGGGCAAGACGACCATCGCGCGTGTCGTGCCGTCGGCGATTCCGTTCTTCATCGCGATGACGCTCGCGTTGCTCGCGATCACCTATCTCCCGTGGCTGTCGCTCGCGCTGCCGCGCCTCTTCAAACTCTTATGAAATACTTACTCGCCATTCTCTGCTGCCTGCTGCCTCTCGGACTGGCCGCCGCTGAATCAGTGCGCTGGACCGGCAGGTATCCGCGCGACGCCGCGTGGTATGCAACGCCGCAACACCGGGTGGTGGCCGACACGATGGTGGCCTATCAATTCCCTTCCGGTGGATGGCCTAAAAATATCGACATGGGTGTCAAACTGTCAGCCGGCGAACGCGGTGAACTGAAGGCGCGCGCCAAAGACGAGAGCACGATCGATAACGGTGCCACTACAACGCAGATCCGGATGCTGGCAGCGTTCTTCGTGGCGACCAATGACGAGCGCTACCGCAAGAGCGTGGAGCGTGGACTCGTTTATTTGCTGGCCGCACAGTATCCGAATGGCGGCTGGCCGCAGTATTTCCCGCTGCGCGCGGGCTACTACGAACACATCACTTTTAACGACAATGCCATGGCGGAGGTCCTTGGCGTGTTGCGCGACGTTGCGGTCGGAATTGCTCCGTTTGCGTGGGTCGAAGAATCCTTGCGCATGAAGGCTGGGGGAGCGGTGGCCCGCGGCATCGGGTGTATATTAAAATGCCAGGTCGTGCAAAACGGCCGTCCGACGATTTGGGGTGCGCAGCACGATGTGAAAACCTTTGCCCCCGCGTGGGCGCGCAATTTCGAGCCACCGTCCCTCGCGAGCATGGAGAGCGCGGGAATTGTGCGCTTTCTGATGAGTCTGCCGCAACCACACCCGGCCATCATCGCGGCCATTGAAGGTGCGGTAGAGTGGTTCGAAGCCAATCAGATCTCCGGCATTCGTTGGGACAAAACGGACGCGAGCCCGTCCGGTGAAGCAGACCGTCTCGTCGTGGTTGATCCTTCCGCGCCGCCGTTGTGGGCTCGCTTTTACGAGTTGGGCACCAATCGACCACTCTTCGCCGGCCGCGACGGTAAGGTGCGTTACAAGGTCGAGGAAATCGAACGGGAGCGCCGCTTGGGCTATGCGTGGTATGTCAACACACCGCTGGCGCTCCTGCAGAAGGATTACCCCGCGTGGAAGGCGCGACTCGCGAAAAGTGTCCCGCCCAGTCCGGCATCCCAGCCGTAAGCAAGCGAGGCCGTCGTGCGCCTATTACGCTATCGTGGTTTGCGTCGAACTTACCGCCGGCTGTAACTTTGGCTAACTTCATGAACTCCTCTAACTATCTCGATTCGCTTTTCGGTTTGCGCGGTAAAGTAGCCGTAGTCATCGGCGGCACGGGTGAACTGTGCGGCGCGATGGCGGAAGGCCTTGCCTCCGCCGGCGCGGAAGTCGTCATCGTGGGCCGCAACGCCGAAAAGGCCGCGGCGCGCCTCGAGAAAATAGCAGCGGCGGGCGGCAAGGCCTGGTTTCACGCCGCCGAAGCGACGAGTAAAGCGGAAGTCGAGGCATTGCGCGACGCCGTGCTCCAGCGCAGCGGCGGTCTCGATATCGTAGTGAACGGCGCGGGCATCAACTCCGCTACGCCTTTCTTCGATATCACCGAGGAGGAGTTCGACCGCATCGTGCGCGTGAACTTGAAGGGCGTTTTCCTCGGTTGCCAAGTCTTCGGTCAATACCTCGTCGAGCGCGGACAGGGTGGCTCGATCATCAATCTCGGTTCCATGTCCGGTGTCGTGCCGCTTTCGCGCGTCTTTACCTACTCCGCGACGAAGGGTGCGGTGCACAACCTCTCGCTCAACCTCGCCCGCGAATGGGCGCCGCATCGCGTGCGCGTCAATCTCGTGGTGCCGGGCTTCTTCCCGGCGGAGCAGAATCGCAAAGTGCTCACACCCGACCGCATTACTGCGATCATGGGCCACACGCCAATGAAGCGTTTTGGCGAAGCGCGTGAATTGATTGGCGCGACCCTCCTCCTCGCGAGCGACGCCGCGGGTTCCTTCATCACCGGCGAAGAACTCATCGTCGATGGCGGCTATCACGCGATGACCATCTAAGTCCGCCGTGGGCGAGTGTCGCCCGCCGCGGCGCGTCCCTTTTATCTTCATGTCTGCGATCAATTCCTTCCTTCTGGCCAACAATCTGCGCATCGCGCAGAACCCCTGCGTCTCGCCGGACTTTTGTCTCGATTGGCCCGCGCTCAGCGCGAAACTTGTGTCCGGCGCGCCGCTGCATGAGTGGAGCAAGAGTCGGTTTGAAACCAACGGGGGAACTTGGACGCTGTTGGAGGATTTGGCAACGGGTGACTGCGCGTGGCGCTGCGCGACGCGCGGCAGCGGGCATTTCGCGGGAATTCTCGCCGGCGGCGTCGCGCTCGGCGACAGTCTGATGGTTTATCCCGCGGCGTGGGTGAATTTGCTCAAGTTGAAAAATCTCGTGCAGGAGTTCGACGCCGGTTCGACGATTTTTCCGACGGCAACAGCGCAACTGGGTCGCAGCACCATCGGCGTCGGCGCACGCTTCACGACGTTGCATTGGCCCGCCGTAGAGTGGGCAATGAGTGCGCTCGGCATCGGCTTAACCGCGAATCAGAATTCGATTCCGCGCGAGTTAGTCTTCGATGTGGATGCGATGCTGGAAGGCCGTCTCGACAGCGTCCCGTTTCCTTTCATCGGCACCAATGTGCCCGAAGGTCACCAAGGTCAGAGCGTCGAAGGCATGAGTCACGGTTGCGTCCTGTCGAAGTTGAAGAGTGGATTTCATCACCGGAGACTGGCGTGGTCCTTCAACGCCGACCACCAACCGATCGGCGGAAAATTTGACGCACGCGAAGATGCGCTGGTGCGCGGTTGTCTGTTGGCGAGCTACATCACGTTCGACCTTTCACCGGAACTGGCGCTGAACGCCCCGGCGGCGTTGACGGCAATCCCATCGGCGGTGGTGGCGGCCACGCGCACGCGAGTGGCCGCGGCGGGGGTGGCGTTGGATGACGCGGCGTTCGCCACGTTGCTCGGCACGGTTTGGCCGGCGATGGTGAAGATGAAGCAGCGCGACGAGAAATACGCGGCCGCGCGCGCCGCGGCCTTTACGACCGAGGTGGGTCGGACCTACTTGCGCGAGTTGTCAATCGACGAGTTGCCCGGAGTCACGACCCCGGCGACGACCGCGGTGATGTTAGCGCTGTGCGAGGCGCTGGCCATGCCGGCTAATTTTGTGGCGCCAGCCTTTGGTTTTCAAAAAAACATGCCGTATCCCGACAACGCGGCCTTGCGCGAGCTGATTGCCGCGCAGTGGGCGGTGTGCGAGCGCTTCGGAGTGAGCATCGGATTTCATTCCGGCTCCGGCAAGTCGGCCGAGAATTACCGTGTGATGGGGGAAGTCACGGGCAGCCGTCTCGAAATCAAAACGAGCGGACGCTACACCTACGAGATGGGGATCGCGTTGTTTCGTTCGCAGCACGAGGCGGATCAGGAACTGTGGCGTGATTGGTATCAGTTCACGGTGCACTTGGCGGTGGCGGGTGCGTTCAGCCAGGATGCCACCGAGCAGAAGATGGCGCGGACGTTTATCACGGATGCTTTGGGCAAAAACGGTGCCAGCACCGACGTGTTCCAAAGTGCGAGCGATTGCCGGCGGGCGCTGGCCATGTTGGCGCTGTCGCCCGAGCACATGTTTTTCTTTGAGTATAATTTCCTCTATGTGCTCGCGGCGGGTGGGCGGGCGGACAAGGCCGCGCTCGGCGATCACACGGCGTCGGGCTACACGCAACGCGCGCGCTTTTACGCGATCAGTGCCGAAGCGAAATTGAACTACGCGAAGGGCGTGGCCGCCTACTTGATCTTCCTCGCGGAACACACCGCGTTGGTTTCATTGGCGCGCTGCCAGGCGGCACGCACGCTGCTGGCGCGTTACCCGACGCTCGATGCGATGCTCAACGACATCAGCAAATGATTATTGCGAGTAGCGAAATGCGGGTAGGGTGTCGCGAGAAGACGAAACGTTCTGCCCGCTCACGCAAATGCACGCTGGGCTTACTGCTCTCCATCTATTACTCACGACCTAACACTGCTTGATGAAACCCTTCATTCACGACGATTTTTTACTGCAGAACGATTCGGCGCGGGCGCTCTACCACGGCTTCGCCAAGGAGGAGCCGATCTACGATTACCACTGTCATTTGCCACAGAAACTCATCGCTGAAAATCACACCTTCGGCGACTTGGCGGAGATCTGGCTCGGGGGCGACCATTACAAATGGCGTGCGATGCGCACGAATGGCGTGGCGGAAGGTGACTGCACGGGCAAGGCGTCCCCGCGCGAGAAATTCGAGGCGTGGTGCGCGACCGTGCCTCACACGCTTGGCAATCCGCTTTACCATTGGTCGCATTTGGAACTGCAGCGCTACTTTGGGATCGCGGAGTTGATCAATCCGGCGTCGGCCGACGCCATTTGGCGGGAAGCCAATGCGCGTTTGCCACATCTGAGCGTGCACGATATCCTCCGCACCAATCGCGTGGCAGTGGTCTGCACGACGGACGACCCCGCGGATTCGTTGGCGGACCACGAACGCATTGCCCAACTCGGGATCACCACGCGGGTCTATCCGACGTTCCGGCCGGACAAAGCTCTCGGGGTGAATGCGCCCGCGGCCTTTAACGCGTGGCTGGAGCGACTCGGCGGCGAAGCGAAGAGCAGCGTGCAGACGTTTGACGACCTCTTGAATGCACTGAAGCGTCGGCACGACGATTTTCACGCGATCGGCGGTCGGTTGTCGGACCACGGTTTGGAGTGTGCGCTGGCGGAACCCTGCAGTCACGCCGAGGCGAGCGCGATTTTTGCGGCGGCGCGCGCCGGTAGCGCCGCGACGCCCGCCGAGTGGGCGAAGTATGGTTCTTATTTGATGTTGGAGTTCGGCCGCTGGGACGCGGCCAAGGGTTGGACGAAGCAACTCCACCTCGGGGCGATGCGGAGCAACAACACTCGTCTCCATCAGCAACTCGGTCCCGACACGGGCTTCGATAGCATCGGTGACTTTCCCCAGGCGCGGGCGTTGAGTCGTTACCTTGATGCGCTCGACGCTACCGGCGAGTTGCCGCGCACGGTGCTCTATAATTTGAATCCCGCCGACAATTACGTCTTCGCGACGATGATCGGGAATTTCCAGGACGGCTCCGTGGCCGGCAAAGTGCAGTTCGGTTCCGGTTGGTGGTTTCTCGATCAGAAGGAAGCGATGGAGTGGCAACTCACGGCGTTGTCGAATCTGGGGTTGCTCAGTCGCTTCGTGGGAATGCTCACGGATTCGCGCAGTTTTCTCAGCTACACCCGACACGAATATTTCCGACGCGTGCTGTGCAATCTGCTCGGGGCGCAGGTGGAGCGTGGGGAAATTCCCGCCGATCTGGCGTTGGTCGGCGGCATGGTGAAAAACATCTGCTTTGCCAACGCGCGCGATTATTTCCGCCTCGGGTTGGATGCGCATTTCCCGCGCTGAGCTGGCCCATGGCGCGGGGGTAACGGCGCGCTAGCGGCTGCGCTTCCACGCCGTGTAAAGTGCTTCAACCTTCGTTCTTGCCCAGGGCGTGCGGCGCAGGAAGCGCAGCGATGAGGTGATGGATGGCTCAAACATAAAACAGCGCACCGGCACACGATAGGCCAACTCCGCCCAGCCAAATTCGGCGACCAACTCGGTGAGAAGTTGTTCGAGTGTCACGCCGTGGAGAGGATCGGGCGAGGAAGGAGTCACGCGCCAAGCATCGAGTTGCCGCACGAGAGACTCCAGCGCGAATTTTTAACCCTCGCTCGGTGCCCACCGGCAAGGCTTGCCGTGTGCGCCCAGTTGACCGATAGTTTTCACACGTCGCCGTCCTTGGCGAAATTTCCAACCAGCTACTTCAGTTTCCCCATGAAAAATCCCTGCCAAGTTCTTTTAGTGCTCTCGCTGTTTGCCCTGTTCGCAACCTTTTCCAGCGCCAGTGACTCGGCGCCGTCGTCGGTGATTCACGTGGTGACCGTTTCGTGGAAAGCGGATGCGACCCCGGAAGCAATTCAAGCGGCGCTCGATGGAGTGAAAGCGCTACCCGCGGCCTATCCCGGCATTTCCCGCGTGTGGGTGAAAACGATCAAAGCCCAGGGCGAGCGCACCCACGCCATGGTGATGGAATTCACGAGCGAGCAGGCGCTGAAGGACTACGCCAAGAGCGACGCGCAACAGGCATGGTATAAAGTTTACCTGCCCGTCCGCGAACGCAGCACGACATTCGATATCACGAATTGATCTGTTTTTCGTTTTGGGAGCGACTTCGCTGACCAGCTGTAGGACGAAATGGAAGGCGAACAGCACCCGTGTTGTTCGGGTGTTTTGCAGACCATTTTACAGGCGGTCGTTGCCGGAGGGTTGATAACTATTAATTCAGCTTGCTTCGACTGGGAGGCGGGATTCATTTGATGGTGCACGTGGGCTACGCGCCGACGTCTTGTGCATGCTTGTTTTACCCTATGATTTTTTGCTTGCTGCTTGTTCGTTTCGCGCGAAGCCGTGCTCGCGCGTTGGGCGAACCGGCGCCGAGGTAACGGAGGAGAATTGAGCTGATGCGAGTGTGGTGCTTCATCATTGGCTTGGTGCTGGGAAGTGGCGCAGTTGCCGCCTACGGCGTGACGCGGAATGTTTACAACGCGACTGACTTCAACAACCTGCCGACGCTCAACGCGGGTGATGAGGTAATTTTGCACAGCGGTAATTACGGTGCGTTGAATAAGACCTTAGTCAGCAGCATCACTACCGACGCGATTGCACAACAAACGCCGATTCTCGTGCGCGCCGCCACCAACGGCGGCGTGGTCGTCACGGCACCATCGCAAATCACGTTGCAAGGCCGCGGCATCGTGCTGGCAGGCATCGATTTTTCCGCGACAAGCGGCATGCGGGAAAACGGCAGCACGAGCCCGGCGTGGATCATCCGCACGGCGGCCGATTCCCGCTACATGCTTCTGAGCAACCTCCGCTTTTTGAACAGCACGGCCGGCGACACCTACGGGCACTGGCTCTTCATCGAGGGTTTCAATCACATGATCGAATACTGTCACTTCGAGGGTAAATTGGCCGCCAACGCGACCGTTGCCTTCAAGCGCAGCACTTCCGAAGCGGGCATCACGACTTCGCGCAACCACCGGTTGCGTTACTGTTATTTTGGTCCCCGTGAGTGCTCGATTACCGACAACGGCTACGAAAGCATTCGCATCGGCGACAGCTCGTCTCAGGCGCACAACATGAACGTCACAATCGAGCGCAACGTCTTCTACCGTGCCATCTGGCGCAGCGACGGCGAAAAACCGAACGACATGGAGATCATTTCGAACAAGACAAAGGGTAACAAGATCCTCAACAACACCTTTCTCGAGAGCTACGGCCAGCTCACGTTGCGCCACGGTGACGCCTGCATCGTGGAGGGCAATTTCATCTTCGGCGGCGGCTACTATTCGGGCAGCTCGATTCTGCTGCGCGCGACTAACTCCTACCAAACCGGTATTCGCGTCATCGGCCAAGAGCACATCATCCGCAATAACTACCTCGTCAATTTGAACGGCACCAATCTGCGCGCGGCGCTGTGTGTGATGGGCGGCGACGCGACGTTCACCGACGGCGACGGCGCCAATGGCAACAACGGCTACGAAGCCGCGCACAACGCGCAAATCTATAACAACACTTTCATCGACTGCAAAGAGATCAACCTCGGCTACCTCAACGGCTCCAGCTCGGTGCTGCCCACGGGCGTGAAAATCTACAACAACGCCTGGCAAGGCAGCGGCAGCAGCAACGGCATCGTGCGCAAGTCCGGCTTCCAGCACGGGGGGTCGGCGGGCAACTACCTTTATCATTCATCCTCAAGCAGTCTCGGTTGGACCGGCCTCGGCGGCACGTATTCCACCACGGTTTCGCCCGCCATCACGGAAACGTTCGGCAACTACAAGCGACCGACCGCGACCAGTCCGCTGCTCAATGCCGCGAATCCCACGCTCGTCGCCGCGACTGACATTCGCAATCTCGCGCGCCCGACCACCAATCGCGATATTGGTGCCTTCGAACGCGAAGTCAGCGGCACGGGCCTGCAACCGCTCCTGCGCGACCAAGTCGGCCCCGAATTCGCCGGCGGACCGGCCGGGACCTATCCAGGCACCGCCAACTCTGGTGGCACCGTGCCGACAATCACAACCGCCGCGATTGCCGATGCCACAGTCGGCACTCCCTATAGCGTCACTTTGCAAGCGACCGATGGCGACGGGGCGCTCACGTGGACCGTTACTCTCGGTTTGCTCCCCGCCGGACTCGCGCTTAGCAGCACCGGCACCATTAGCGGCACGCCAACCACGAGCGGCACGAGCGAATTCACTGTGCGGGTGACGGACGTCGATAACGACAGTGCGACGCAAGCGCTCGCCATTTTGGTGAATCCCGCGCCACCTCCCATCGCGCAGGGCTACGCCGGCTGGGCAGAGACACATTTCACCAGTGTGGAATTGTCCGACCCGCAAATCGCTGGACCGAATGCCGATCCCGACGCCGATGGATTTCCGAATCTGGTGGAGTATGCGCTCGGAATGGACCCGCGAGAAAATTCCTCCACCGGTCTGCCGGTCATCGAACTGTTGGAGAACGAGTGGACGTTTATCTACACCCGCCCGGCGGATCGTTCCGATCTCACTTTTACGGTGCAATATTCGAGTGATTTGGCGAACTGGAGTTCGGCCACTGTGACCCACAGCCGTCTGACCGAGGGTCCCATCGAAACGTGGCAGGCGACGTCGAGTGCGACGGATGCCAATCGGTTTTTCCGCCTCGTCGTCACGCGGATCGCCGCGTCGTAAGCTGATTTTACTCCGACTTAGTCGGAGGCGGCGCCATGCTGCCGCCGCTGGCGCCGAGGTTGGCTTTCAAAGCCGCAAAACGCTCCTGCGGTTCACCGGTCGGCGCATACTGCAGGCCGTGTTCGACGAGTGAGTTGGCGCGCTCCAAATCACCGCGGCGCTGGCAGAGCACCGCCGTTTGGTAGATCAAGCCGAGCCGACCGGGGAAGCGTGCGACGCCTTCGTAGAGCACCTGCATCGTCTCCTCTGCCGGTGGCGACGAACAGAGCGCCAGCACGTCGGAAAGCACTTCATAAACTTCCGGCAACACCGGCGGCAGATTGCGCGCCGTGAGCAGCAATTGCACGAGCGCGTCGCGCTCGGTGGCGGAAAACTCCGCGCCGGGCGTGGCCCCGCGCGCGAGCGCGGCGCGATATTTAAGTCGCGCCAATTCCACATAAACCAGCGGGCGCTTGACGCCGCCGACCGTCGCGGCTTCGAGGAAACGCTGCGCACGCTCGGTGTGCGGTAGCGCCATTTCGTGCAAACCGAGGGCACCGAGCAATTGCGGATCGCGTTCGCCCCGCAGGTAGGGCGCGATCAACTCAGTCCGCGCCGCCTCGGGTGCCTCGGCGAGGCTGAGCGCCTCGCCTTTGATACGGCCGACTTCCGCGTCGGTGGCATCGCGCAACGCCAGCGGCGCCGGCGTGGCGAAACCTTGGCCCCGCGGTGCGTTCCATGTGAGCGCCTTGTAGCTGGTGAAGTTGATGTAGCCGCGCAACTCGAGCTGCATCTGCTTGAAATTGACGCCGAAACATTCCTCGAACAGCGCCTCGGTCACCGGCTCGCGCGTCGCGCGCATGACGAATTTCACGAAGCCCTGTTGGTAAGGGGAGCGCCGTTGGTAAAGGCACATGTGGATGAACGCACTGGACTGCTTCGCCCACTTGCTGCCGATCGGATTGCGGGCGATGGACGAGTCGCGCGACACCGCGAACAGATCGCCCAGCGGCATGAGACTGGTGCGCGCCAGCGCCGCGTTGAAAGCGCGATCTTCGCCGGACGCGGTGACGACAAGCCCAGTGGTGTCGCCCGCTTCGGCAGCGGCGGCACCGGCGGCCGCCGTGTTGGCGTAGCTGACCGACACGGTGTCGGGATCATCCAGGCGCGCGAACTCGATCGAGTTCTCCGAGAACTTCATCCCGGTCAGCAATTGGGCCAGGCCTTCTTCCAGCCACGCCGGCAGTCGCGGATTGGCACGGGCGAGGAGCGAGTGGACGTATTCGCGAAAGAGCTGCGTATCGCTATCGACTTCGATGTAGCCGCTATTTTCGACTCCTCCCACACTGGAGAATCCAGCGAGGGCACTGAGCGCGAGTTCGCGGGTCTGCAAATCGACGACGATCACGGAGCGTTCCTGATTACGCAGAAAGAGACTGGCGAACCCCTGTTCGCCTTCGCTGGAGAAATTGGCCGGAGTGAAGCGTGCGAACTCGCCGCGGCGGCCGCAGAGCACAATCGACACTGGATTGGGATTACCGCCGAGTAGCGCAGGCCAGACAACGCCGAGGGCTTGATTGAAGAGTCGGAATTCGCGCAGCAGCCGTTGGGTTTCTCGGTCAGAGCCGCTTGAAAGAATTTCGAAACCGGGGATTTCGGCATAACGCCACGCTTCTGGCGGTGGCAGCGCGCGGTGGGCAGTGATTTCAAAATTCGGCAACTTGACCAAGGAAGAATCGCGCGCCTCGGTGGTGCTGCGCGCGCGGCCGCAAATTCCACTGAAGACGAAGAGGCTACCGAGGAGAAGGCGAAGCAGGGCGCGAGAGATCATGGCAGGGCTAGTGACGCTGGAGTTGGCGAAAGGCTACCAAAAGGCACCTAGGGCGCGAGCGCCGAAATCGGAGAGTGGCGAATAGAAAAAAGACCGCCGGTGCTGCCGACGATCGTGCAATGGCAAAGCGCGTCGTGCGCGCCGTCAGTTAGAGGCGCGGAATCGTCAAGCCGCCGTCCACCATGATGACTTGGCCGGTGGAAAACGGAAAATCCCCCCGCGCCAACGCGGCTACGCTGCGACCGATGTCGTCAGGAAAACCCCACCGCGGCTGCACACACAGTCCGCCGGCGATGAGCTGGTCGTATTTGTCCGTCACGCCCGCAGTCATGTCGGTCTTGATTACGCCCGGACGCACTTCGTAAACGGGAATGCCTGCGGGACCGAGGCGCGTGGCGAAGAGTTGCGAGAGCATGCTCAGGCCCGCTTTCGCGATGCAGTATTCGCCGCGGTTGATGCTGACGACCGTCGCCGAAATTGACGTTATGTTGACAATGGCGCCGGTAAACGACGCATCGGCTTTTTTCGCGGCGACCATGTCGCGTGCAAATGCCTGCGTGAGGAAGAAGACGCCCTTGAGATTTGTATCGACCACGAAGTCGTAGCTTTCCTCGCTCGTCTCCAACAAATCGGCGCGCACTTTTGGGGCGACGCCGGCGTTATTGACGAGCAAGTTGATCGCCTTGCCGCCGGTGGAGGCGTAAGTGGCGGCAACGATGGCGGCGCGACCTGCGGCCGAACCGACGTCGCCGCGTGCATACCCGGCGCGCACACCCATGGCGCGGAGTTGCGCGAGGGGTTCGGCGACTGCTTCTTCAGGACGGACGCCATTGATGACGATGTCCCATTTTTCAGCCGCGAGTTTTTCGGCGATGCCGAAACCGATGCCGCGGCTGCCGCCGGTGACGAGTGCTACTTTAGACATATGAGGGAGGGTTGGGGGCCACCACGAAAGACCCAGAATACAGGAAAGTTTTTTCGGGTGGATAAGGTGTTAGTCGGTGTGGCGCGTTTCTCCTTTCGTGTGTTTGGTGGTGCCTGCTTTGATTACGACAGGGCGGGGACGTCGAGCCAGCGGCGTTCTTTCCAGGACTGCAGACCAAGTTCGGCGAGTTGCACGCCCTTGGCGCCTTCGAAAAGGTCCCAGCGGAACGGGGAATCAGTGACGACATGCTTGAGGAACAGTTCCCACTGAATCTTGAACGCGTTGTCGTAAACGCCTTGGTCCGGCACGCGGGTCCAGCCGTCCTTGTATTTGATCGGGCTGTCGATGTCGGGATTCCACGTGCAGCGCGGTGTCGCGGCGAGGGATTGCGCTTTGCAATCACGCAGACCGGCCACAGCGGAACCGTGGGTGCCGTCAACTTGCAGCGTGAGGAGATCGTCGCGGTCAACGCGCACGTCCCACGAGGAGTTGAAGTGACAGATGACACCGTTGCCGAGTTCGAGCGTGGCGTAGGCGGAGTCGTCGGCGGTGCACGTGTAGGGCTTGCCGCCTTCGTCCCAACGTGTGGGAATGTGCGTGGCGCCGAGGCAGGTGAGGCTCTTGATTTCGCCGAAGAGATTCTGGATGACATACTGCCAGTGGCAGAGCATGTCCACGATGATGCCGCCGTCGTCTTCCTTGCGGTAGTTCCACGACGGGCGTTGGAGTTTTTCGTGTTCGCCGGTGAAGACCCAGTAGCCGAACTCGCCGCGGACGGAGAGGATTTTGCCGAAGAAGCCGGTGTCGATGAGGTATTGCAACTTCACCAAGCCGGGCAGCCAGAGTTTGTCCTGCACGACGCCGTGCTTGAGGCCGGCGGCGGAGACTTCCTTGGCGAGCGCGAGCGCTTCGAGCGACGTCGTGGCAGTGGGCTTTTCGCAATAGATATGTTTCTTCGCGGCGATGGCCTTGCGCACCCCGTGCGGGCGTTGGCCGGTCAGCGTGGAGTCGAAATAGATTTGGTTGTCCGGCTTGGCCAATTCGGCGTCGAGATTGGTGGAGACACGCGATACGCCAACGCGCGCGGCGAGGGCCTTGAGCTTCTCTTCGTTGCGCCCGACAAGAACCGGGTCAGGCATGATGACCTCGGAGTCGGAGAGCTTCACGCCGCCTTGATCAATAATGGCCTTGATCGAACGGATGAGATGTTGGTTGGTGCCCATGCGGCCGGTGACGCCGTTCATGATGATACCGATGCGATGTGTTTTCATAGTGTATGACGAGGGAGGAAGGAGAGAGGGAAAGGGCGCGGAGTTGCGCGGTCACTTAGACGTGATTGCGGTAGGCTTGGACGATTTGCTGCAGGTATTCATCTTGGTCCATGGCCCAGAGGCGCGTGGAGAAGACTTCGACTTCGTGGAAGCCGTTGAAGCCCGCGGCTTCGACCCACGAGCGAATTTGGCGGAGCGGAATGCAGCCTTCGCCCATCAGACCGCGATCGTTGAGGAGATCGATGGTTGGCGTGCGCCAATCGCACACGTGGAAAGCGAAGAGCGCGTTCAGGCGACCGCAGCGCGCGATTTCCTGCTGCAATGCGGGATCCCACCACAGGTGATAAACGTCTGCCGCGACTCCGACGAGCGGCGAGCCGATGGCCTCGACCATGTCGTTGGCTTGACCGAGCGTGTTCACTGCCGAGCGGCTGTCCGCATACATCGGATGGAGCGGCTCGATGGCGAGTTTGACGCCAGCCGATTGGCAATCCGGCAACAGGGCCGCGATGCCGTCTTGAATCTGTTTGCGCGAATCCAGCAGCGATTGGCCGGGCACGGCACCGCAGACGAGCACGATGAGGGGTGCGCCGAGTTCGTGCGCTTCGGCGATGGCCTTGCGGTTGTCGTCGAGCGCCTTGATACGCTCAGCGGCGGTGGTGGCGGGGAAAAAGCCGCCGCGACAGAGCGAGACGACAGACAGATCGTGATCGCGGAGCATTTGGCGCGTCGCGCCAAGGTTGCGTCCCGCTAACGTGTCGCGCCACACCGTGATGCCTTTGGCGCCGGCGGCGGCGAATTTGGCCGCGGAGGTTTCAATCGCCCACGGTTTCGTGGTGATTGTGTGAATGCAGAGACGCGAAAGGTCGGGGAGGGAGGAGGCGGTGCTCATGGGCGGGCGCGCTGCTGGGTGGTGATGGCGGGGCGACTTACTTTAGGCAGCCGAAGTAGGTGTAGTATTTCTCCCCACGGATGATGCGTTGGAGATAGAGCGCGGCTTCGCGGAGGTGGTAATCGCCCCACATGCACGCTTCGCCGTTGGCGACCTTCTCGCCGGGCGCGACATAGTCCCAACCGTTGGGCTGGTGATAAATAGTGTGGAGCAACAGGCCTTGGTGCTGCGGGTTGGTGCCGAGGTAGGCGTCGCTGAGGAGCGTGCGCATCGACGTGAGGCCGGCTTGCCAGTAGCGTTGGCCGTCGGGTGTCGCGAGACCGAGATAGTGTCCGAGACGCAATAAGCCTTGTGCGCCGATGGCGGCGGCCGAACTATCGATGGGTTCGTAGTCGTTCGAGATCTCGGCGTTGCGGCTGCGCCAGTCACCGAGTTGGTGCAGGTTGGGCGCGCCGCCGTCCCAGTAGGGTATGCCGTCAAGCGCCGTGTTGGCGATAAACCAGTCGCAAGTAGCGCGGGCCGCTTTGAGTAGCAGTGATTCCCATTTCGCGCGACCGCCCAACGGTTCGAGTTCGGCATCGCTCAGCGTGCGGAGGAATTCGAGTTCCTCTGGGAAACCGACCATCGCCCATGACAAGCCGCGCGTCCACGTCGTGAAGCCGGAGAAACCCTGCTGTGAATTCGGGCAGCGGTAACGGCCGTCGTTGGTGTTGAAAATCGCTTCGTGCGTCGTGCGACCGCGCTCGGCGGGAACGTCGTAGCTGTCGCGACCTTCGCCGTAGAAGATGGAATATTTGGCGGTCGCTTCGCTGTGTTGGAGGACGCGGTCGAGCAAGTTGTGTGCTGCGTCGTTTTCGCCCATCAGCTTGTGCCCGAGTTGGTGTGCCACGCCGACGATGCGGCACGAACGGATCGTATCGACGAAGAGTGAGTGCGGACCGTTGAACGAATAAATGTAACCGCCGCCGCCGTGAATCTTCGACCAACGAGCCGCTTGCACCGCGCCGGAAACCTTAAGCGCGAGTTCGCAAAAATCAATTTGGTCAGCGGGCAGACGACCTTCGCGTTGGAGGCGCAACCAGTTGCCGTAGGTGCTGAGATTGTTGAAACCATGATCGTGCACACCGACGTGCGAGACGTGGGAAGCCATGCGTTCGACGGTGTGCTTGATGCCGATGTCGGCGAAGCGCTGCTCGTTGGTCGCGTCGTATTGCAGGAAAGCCGAACCGTAGTTGAAACCTTCGGTCCACTCCGTCCAGCCGCGCGCCGAGTATTTCCCGGCGACGGTGAAGACGGGCGAGCCCTTGCTGAAATCATATTCTTTGAAAATCAGCTCGATTTTCTCGCCGGAGAGTTGCCAGAAACGTTGCAGGGCCGGGGTGAGGTCGGCGGCTTGGAGTTGGGCATCGATGCGCATGGGAAGGGGGAGTTGAGCCGTTAGTAGCGTTTGTCTTTGCGGAGGTGGAGAATGATGAACGCGGAATCAGCCAAGGCCTCGTAAGTGTGCTGCTGGATGGCGTCGAACTGGATGCTCTCGCCTGCGCTGAGAATGCATTCTTCGTGGGGAAGCATCAGGCGCAGCTTCCCTTCGGTTACCCAGCAGACTTCGGTGTCGTCGTGATGGATTTCTGGCCGCGTGACCTTGGCGCCTTTGGGCGCGGTGCCGAGCAG